>CAZTAJ010000049.1:0-30013 GCA_964611575.1 uncultured Verrucomicrobiota bacterium | reverse complement strand
GCCGACTCCTCAGCCGCTCCCGGAGAACGTGCCGTTGAGTTTTCTGAGGAACTGTATCCAATATGAGAGTATGGTAACGAAAATGAAACCATGGTTGAATGAGCCGCGGTTGATGGCCTTGGGCCGCGGATTGGCCGTTGTCGAGATGCTTGCCGGACATTCCGGGGGCGGAATTGGAGTGTCAGCACATTCTGGAGAACACCTGTATCTTCTTTCAGTCCGACAACGGTCCCTCGCGTGAAGTGCGGAACTGGTTGCACGGCCGTCCCGACCTGTACTATGGTGGCTCGGCCGGCAAGTTGAAGGGCCACAAGTTCAGTCTCTTCGAAGGCGGCATCCGGGTACCCGGCATCGTGAGTTGTTCCGGCCGGATCCCGGCGGGGCGGGTGGTGACTGAAATGGCGGCGGCCATGGATGTCTTCCCCACGTTCCTGAAGATGGCGGGCGGCTATTGAGGCGCGCTGGGAGTAGGAAGGGGCGAAATCGTACAATGAAGCCCAATATTCTCTTCTGTTTTTGACGATGGCCGGGAGTTTGTTTTCGACAATGTACTCGAGCCTCTTTCCAACTTGCACAAAGGATAACATGACTACCCCCACACGTATTCACGATCTCTCGTCTCTCACTTGGACCGTCAGCGGGTTCAATCCGCACGAGTGCGAACTGGGCAAGAGCCTGGAAACGCAGGCGACGCTGGGCGGCCAAGAACCGCTGGTCCCGGCGCACGTCCCCGGCAGCATCCAAGGCGCGCTGCGCGCCGCAGGCCTGCTGCCGGACTGGAACGTCGGCCTGGAAGCGCGCGCCTGCGAATGGGTCGAGAACCGCCACTGGGTTTACGAGGCCGCCCTTCCCGCCGCCATGACCGAGGGCGCCGGCCCCCTGCTTCTTCTTGCCGACGGTCTCGACGGCCCCGGCTACGTGATCTTGGACAAACACCGCGTAGGATGCTTCAACAACAGCCACATCCCGCATCGCTTCGATCTGCGCCCCTACGTTACGCCCGGCGCCGACGCCAGGCTCCGCATCGTCTTCACCTGCCCGCCGCGCTGGCTCGGTGAGTTCGGCAGAACCAGCGAGATGAACGAGATGAAGGTGCGGTTCAACTACTTCTGGGACTGGACCAGCCGACTGGTCCAGATGGGCATCCACGGCAGTCTTCACCTGCAAGCGGGCGAAGCCTGCTTCGAAACGCTCACCGCCCGCACGCAGTTCCACCCCGACTCCGGCCGCGGCCGCGTCATTCTGGGCGGCTCCGCCGTCGCCCCTCCCGACGCGCAGATCTCCGTCGCGCTCACCGACGGGTCAAAGGAGATCGCCACCTGGTGCGGCCGGGCGTCCGACCTGGCGCGCGGCCTTGTCGCCTTCGACGCGGACGGTCTGGAAGCATGGTGCCCGCATGGGCTAGGAGCCCAACCGCTCTATCAACTCCAGACCACGCTCAGCAACGGCGACGGCAGCCTCCTCCAGCGCGACCGCCGCACCATCGGCTTCGCCGAGATCACGTGGGAAGTCAATCCCGGCGCTCGCGCCGATGCCGATCCGTGGTGGTGCCACGTCAACGGCCATGGACTCTTCCTAGCCGGCATAAACTGGACGCCGATTCTGCCGAATTTCGCCGATGCAACGGAAGAACAGTATCGTCGTCTCCTCACCCAGTACCGGGATCTTGGTTTCAACCTCATGCGGGTTTGGGGCGGCGCCACCTTGGAAAAGGAGTGCTTCTACCGGCTCTGCGATGAACTGGGCATCCTGGTGTGGCAGGAGTTTCCCCTCTCGTCGTCCGGCATCGAAAACATGCCGCCGGACAACGATAGCGATGTCCAGCGTTTCGGCGCCGTCGCCCGATCCTTTGTCGAAAGGCGTATGCATCATGTCTCGGTAGCGGTGTGGTGCGGCGGCAACGAATTACGTCACACTCGCGACAGCAACAAACCCGTGGAGATCACCCATCCCATGATGCGGCGATTTGCTGAAATCGTTCGAGCGCTTGATCCTGCCCGCCGCTTTGTCACCAGCACCCCATCAGGACCCAGTTTTGGCGCCAACGCCGCCGATTTCGGGAAAGGGATTCACTGGGCCGTCAACGGGCCTTGGAAACCAAGCGGCCGTGTTGAGGACGACTGGATGTCGTATTTCGATCGTGACGATTCCCTATTGCGCAGCGAGACCGGCGCCCCGGGCGCTTCCCCGGCCGACCTCATTCGCAAGTATGCCGGCGCTCTGACGGTCATGCCCGTTTCCAATGACAACCCGCTTTGGCGGCGACATCCCTGGTGGACGGAAGGGACGCAATTCTCGAAGGAGCATGGTCGCGATGCTGAAACCCTTGAGGAATATGTGGTGTGGAGCCAGGCTCGTCAGGCGAAAGCGCTCGCCCACGCCGTGGGTACGGCGGTGGCGCGTTATCCAGGATGTGGCGGATTCTTCATCTGGATGGGGCACGACAGTTTCCCTTGCACCGCCAATACCAGCATCATTGATTTCGACGGCCGGCCGAAGCCGGCGGCCACGGCCGTGGCCAATGTCCTGAAGCAACTGCGCGACCGGCGTGGGCGGGCGCCTGAGCGGTCGCAATCGCTGAATGACCAAAGGAAAACCTGATAAGAACAGTTGAAAGCGCGATGACCCCGAAAGAACGCTGGCTGGCGGCGCTGGACATGAAACCGGTGGCCGAACCAGTTCCGGCGGTACGGCATGCCGCAGATTGGCGAAATCGGCCGCCTGGCCGTCGCCGCGGGCAAACGCCTGGGCTTGCACATGTGCGGGCACTTGAAGGCGCTGCTGCCGGATCTGGCCACCCTGCCGGCCGTGGCGTATGAGGCGTTCACGTCGCCGACGCTGGGCAATACGACGCTGCTTGACGGGCGGACGCATTGCCCTAACGTGTGCCTGATCGGCGGCACCAACGCCATGCTCTGGACAAAGCCGGCGGCGGCCATCATCGCCGGGATCGAAGAAGCGCTGGACGCCCTGCCGCACCACCGGGGGATCGTCCTCACGTCCGCCGGCGTGATGACGCCGTTGTGCAAGCCGGAAACCATCCGCGAGGTGGGCGAGTGGGTCAGGAGCTATGCGGTTAGGAACTGAATCGGAGAAAGGGAAGACGATGAGACGATGTCGTTCAGCGGTGCGGAGGATCCGGGCGGCGTGGCTGATCGTGTGTGTGATGACGGGTCTTGCCGCCTGGGCGCAGGACCTGGACAACGAAGAGATGATGAAGCAGATCGGGCAGGATCCGGGCGCGGCAGTGAAAGCGCTGACCGATCTTGAGAAAAAGGCGATTTCAAACTGTGTCAGTGCGGCCTATGTGACGCCCCTGGCGCTGAGGCTCCCGTTTGCCTACTACCCGTCCTCCAGTGAGATCGAGTTGGCATTCGACATGGCCAGTCCCCTGGTGGGCGAGTACGTGTCCGTCCTGCCGCGGCCCGCGGAGAAACGCGACCCACCCCGGGTTCCGGGATTGGCCTATGCGTATTACACCGGGCTGGAGCCCGACCAGGCGAACAAGATCCGGCTGCCGGATTTCGGCAAACTGACCCCGACGAATACCGGCGTGACCGCCGGGTTGTCCATCGCGCCGACGGCCGACGGCACGCGGTTCGAGGGAGCGCATAAGCGGCCGGTCGCCGTTCTGTTCAAGGGCTATCTCGCCGTTCCGGAAACGGGCGTGTACACCTTTCTGACGCGCCAGTACCAGGTTGCCAAACTCATGATCGGCGACCGGCTGATCGTGGATCAGCCCGCCGGCGCTTACCAGCCGGAGTGGCGGAGCGGCGGCGGGGCGATCGCACTGGAGGCGGGACTGCATCCGATCGCCCTGGGCGTGCAGGTATACGGACGGAATATCCCCGAGCTTCCCGAGGATCTGGTGTGCTACGCCACCCCGGGCAAGGCGCCGGCGCCGATTCCGGTCTCATGGTTCAGTCACGACCCCACCAACACCTGGACCCTGCCGAAGCCGGGCAAAGCGCCGGCCGCGCCGCAGGACGAGTGGATCGCGCCGCCGTCGGTCAGGGCGCGCGTGGTGGCGCTGCCCGGCATGAAAACGGTCGCGAAGCTGACGCTGCCGCTCGATGCCGCCGGCCGGGGGCAGAAGCGGTTCGAGATTCCGGAGCTGCGTGACGGTGCCTACACGATCGAGTGGGATGTGGCGGGTAAGGCGATCCGTTCCACACTGGACTTCCGGCGCGAGCGTTTTCCCTGGGAAGGGAACGAACTGGGGCTGGAGCACAAGGTCTACCCGCCGTTTGAGCCGGTGAAGGTCGATGGCCGCAAGGTTTCGGTGGTCGATCGGACCTACACCCTGAACGCGCAGGGAACGTTCGACAGCGTGATCTCGAAAGGCAGGGAATTGCTGGCCGGCCCCATCAAGCTGGTCGTGGAGTTGGAGAATGGGCAACGCGTGGCGTGGAACGACGGCAAGGTCAACGGGAAGGCGTTGCATCCCGATCTGGCCGTGTTCGAGACCGAATCCAGGAGTTCGGAGTTCGGGGTGCGGAGTTCCGTCCAGGTCGAAGAAGACGGGTGTGCCAAAGTCGGCATGACCCTGAACCCTGAACCCCGAACCCTGAACCCCATCCGCCGCGCCTGGCTGGAGATCGCCCTGCCTGATGCGGAAGCCCCGCTGTTTCATTACGCGGGCTCTCGGTGCGCCCGGCACGAATATGCGGGCAAGACGCCGCGGGGCGGCAAGATAAGGTGGGAACTGGATCAAGGCTGGGTGCCGTGCGATTGGAAGGCCGAACCCGGCCCTGAGGACGGCATGATCTGGGATGCGTCGCAGGTGCTCAACTGGGGCCAGGGCCGCAACACGTTCATCCCGTATGTCTGGCTCGGCGGTGTGGAGCGCGGCTTCGGCTGGCTCTCGGGAACCGACCGTGGCCATGTGAGCGACGGCGTGGAACCCATGCAGGAACTGTGGCGTGAAAACGGCAGGGTGGTGTTGCGCTGCTACTTCATCAGGCAGCCCACCACCGTGGACAAGCCGCTCCAGGTCACCTTCGGCCTTTTTGCCAGCCCCACCAAGCCCATCCGGCCCGACTGGCGCACATACCCGATACCGTATCCCGGTCCCGTGAACTGCTTCGGCGGCTATGCCTGCGCGGAGAAGTACCCCGACGGCCGCGATTTCACGATCGTGGACAAACTGCTGGGGCCGGCCAGGGGCGAGGCGCTGGACAGGGAATGGCTGGAGCGGAAGGAGAAGAGCCGGGCGTGGCCCGACATGGGGATTCAATACGAGCCGAACGACTCCTGGCTCAAGAACGTGCTGTATTTCTCCGTCCATAGCCGGATGACGTACTACGAGGAACACCATACGCCGGCGCGTTACCCCGAGTGGCAGGTTTTCCAGGACGAATGGTCGGAGGTGGAATTCAACCGTTTTCAGGGTTCGGACCGGGGCAGTTCCCAGGCCGCGCGCAGCTACATGGATTTTGCCGTGTACTACGCCAACGAGTACTTGAAGCGCGGTGTGAGCGTCTATTTCGACAACACCATGTTCAAGGAATCGTCCAACCCGTACAACCAGGGGTTCGTCGGACGGACGATGAGCGTCTGGACGCATCGCGAGTACTACAAGCGCATCTGGAAGCGGCTGACGGCCCTGAACCGGTCGGGCACGGTGTTTCGCGAGGTGGATTTTGTGGGGCACACCACGGGGCAGCCGGCGATCCCGGTCTCGACCTGGTTCACGGGCACACTCGACTGCGAACAACCCTATCGCCGCGACAAGAGCCGGCAGAAGCGCGGCGAACAGGACAAGGGATACTGGCCGTGGATGAAGTGGGAGGGATTCCTGTTACCCTGGCCGCCCGAGCGGCTGCAGGCGCACACCATGGGGTTCGCCGCCGGCTTCGTGCCGAACCAGCCGATGACCGATCTGAGCGGCGGGGCCGGCGGGCTGAAATCGGCCGGCATGGGCTGGGTCCATGAACTGCACCGCTGGAATCCGGACTGGGCCACGGGGCCGAAATGGCGCAACACGTCGCCGGCGGGCCAGGGGCAGTACCCGATCCGCATGACCGATTTCATCCTCTGGTTCGGCTATGGCCGGCCGGATGTGGTCGTGCACAACTACTGGGCCGAAAGCCCGTTCGTGGGGGTGAGCGATCCCGATGTCAAATGGCTGGCGCTTGAGAAGAAGGGTTCAGGGTTCGGGGTTCAGCCCCCAATGCCCAATCTCCAATCTCCAATCTCCAATCCCTCATCCTCCGGCCTGTTGCTGCTGCAAAGCTACAAAGACGACCCGGTGGCTGTTACGGTCGCCTTCCCGCGGGGCGGGGCGATGATGGACCTGTTTACGCGCGATGTGTTCCTGGCGGATGGCGCCGGCCTGACGACGATTCCGCTCGAGGGCGACTACGGCGTGCGGCTGCTGGCCGTGGCCGGCGATCGAGCCGGCCTGCCTCCCGCCCGTGCCGCGAACGCGCTCGTTCAGGACGACTTCGAACTGGGGTTGTCCACCGATCTGGTGCAGTACCGGGGCGACAACAACATCGCCGTCGTCGCGGATGAACGCCGGCCCGGCAACCACCTGCTGCGCATGAGGCCAGGCAGTCACTCCGAAGTGATGCAGGTCGTCCCGATGTTGCAGTCGCGGGGTCGGGACATGACTGACGCCCGAATCGTGCTGCGGTTCCGGCTGCCGGCGGTGCCGACGAACGCCGCCGAGCTCGTGCAGTTTCATTACCGTCGGGACGACGCGAAGGAACGGAATGCCCGCTACAGCGTGACCGTCGGCGTTCGCGAAGGGGCCTGGGTCGTGCAGGCGAGAGCCGCGCGCGAAGGCAAGTCGGTCGCCTTCACGGATCCGGGCGTCAACCTGCTCGGTAAGCCCGTGCCTGGCATGGCCCCCGACACCGAGTGGCATCGGCTGACCATCGAGGCCCGCGGCGCCCGGCACCGGATCAGCCTGGACGACACACTCGTGTTCGAGGGCTCGAACGACGCCAGTGGCGCCGGCTCCTTCTCCTTTGGCCCCGCGCACTGGGCTGTGCCGTTTGTCGATTTCGATGATCTGTGCGTTGAAAGCCTGTAGCGGAGCTTGTTCAAAGGCGGTAGGCTGGACCGTAATGAGTTAACGGCGAGGTGGCGATGAAACGTGCGACTCAAGAGCAGGCGGAACGCCGAAGTGCCGGAAAGACACGCCTGTCTGCCGGCGCGATCCCCGAGATCGTCTTCGACGCCGAACCCGACGCCTGCCTGTGCGACCAACGAGACTTTCTTCCGCAAGGTCGCGCTCGGCTATCGCTGGGCCGGCTGCCCGAACGGGATGGACAATACCCCGCGTGGCGGGGGTGGCGCGGGCGCCAATCCGGACGATGCGCGCGTGGGCTATCCCTCGTCCTGTGGCTCGACGCCCTGGCCCAGCAGGCGCTCGCGGCCGACTGCATTGCCAACATCGCCGCTGTGCTGGGCGAGCAAACGGAGTCGGACCGCTGGCGCACGCGGCATCGCGAACACACGGAACTGCTCAATCGCCACTACTGGGACGAAGAGGACGGCATCCACTACGACATCTGGGAGGCCTACTCGCCCACGGAAGCGAAGCCGTCGACCCACAAGCGGCCGGACCGCTTTGCCCGCCCCGATTTTTGCGGCTGGTCGGCGCTCGGTCCGATCTCCCTGATGATCGAGAACGTCATCGGCCTGCGATGTCCCGACGCCCGCGAACGCGTCCTGTACTGGCGGCCGCATCAACCGGGCCGGCATGGCGTGCGCCACCTGCGTTTCGGCGGTGTGACCGCTTCGCTGATTTACGACGGGCACGGCGGCATCGAAATCGAAAGCGACCATCCGTTCACCCTCGTGACCCCGAACCGGCGGTATGATGTCCGGCCCGGCAACCCGCGGCTTTATCCGAAGTAGGAGACCGTCCCATGCAGAAAGAGAATCCTCAGGGATGCAATGTGCTGTTCATCACCAGCGACCAGCAACACTGGCGGGCGATGGGCTATCTGAATCCTGAAGTCAAGACGCCCAACCTGGACCGACTGGTCAAGCGCGGCATGACCTTTCACCGGGCGTACACGGTCAACCCCACCTGCACGCCGACGCGCGCGAGCTGGATCACCGGTCTCTATCCCAGCCAGCACGGGGCCTATTCCCTGGGTACCAAACTGATGGAGGACGTCCCCACGGTGGGGGATCGGTTCCAGCAACACGGATACCGGACGGCCCTGGTGGGGAAGGCGCACTTCCAGCCGCTGCAGGGCACGCCGGAGTACCCTTCACTTGAGTCCTATCCGATCCTGCATGACCTGGACTTCTGGCGCGGGTTCCACGGGCCGTTCTACGGCTTCGAGCATGTGGAACTGGCCCGCAACCACACGGATGAATCCCATGCGGGGCAGCATTACGCATTGTGGATGGAAGAAAAGGGCCACAAGGACTGGCGCAAGTATTTCCAGCCCGCGCATGCCAGCGTGCGGCCGGGGGAGCCCTGGGATATTCCCGAGGAAATTCACTACAACGCCTGGATTGCCGAACGCACGAATGCCTTGATGGAGCAGTACCGGCGCGACGGCGAGAAATTCTTCCTTTGGGCCAGTTTCTTCGATCCCCACCCGCAGTACATGGTGCCTGAGCCGTACGCCAGTATGTACGACCCGCAAAAGGTGTCGGTGCCGGAGCATCGGGCGGGCGAGTTCGATGACAAGCCCCCCTACTTCAAGCGGTCACAACAGGAGAAGCCGGATTTCAGCGAGTTCCAGGAACCGGGCGGCAATGTCATCCATGGCTCCGGCTCGCATTTGAGTTCGCGGGAGACCCGGGCGAAGAACATCGCGATGATGTACGGCATGATGACCCTACTGGACAAGTACGTCGGCAAGATCCTCGACAAGCTTGATGAACTCGGCCTGGCCGACAGCACCCTCGTGTGCTTCACGACCGATCATGGCGACTTCTGGGGGCAGCACGGACTCACTGCCAAGGCCATCCACCACTATGAGGATCTCCTGAAGGTGCCGCTGGTGGTCAGCCAGCCGGGGACGATCCCGGCAGGCAGGGTCTCGGATTCGCTCCAGTCCACGCTCGATTTGCCGCAGACATTTCTCAGTATGGCCGGCCTGCCCGTGCCGCGCACGATGACGGGTGTCGACCAGAAGGACGTGTGGCGGGGAGCCACGGAAACACGGCGCGACCACGTTATGGTGGAGAACCAGCACCAGCCCACCACGATGAACCTGCGCACGTACATCGACCGCCGCCACAAGATGACCGTTCATTTCAACCGCACGTATGGCGAACTCTACGATCTTGAGGCAGACCCCGGCGAATATGTGAATTTGTGGGACAAGCCGGAATGCCAGGACCTGAAGCGGGACCTCCTGCTGAAATTCATCCATGCGGAAATGGCCAAGGCGCCATTGCCGATGCCACGGATCGCACAGGCGTGATTCCCGGGGACGCAAGGCAGTTCCACTGGTGCACCGCACCACACAACATCGACTTCGAGAAAGCGGCTGATCCAGCCCGAACTCGTGGCGGTAACACCTCAGTGACGCAGGGGGGGAGAGAGAACTCTCATGTCAGAGTACCGCCTTTCAGGCGGAAGCCTGGTAAGGGCTTCAGACCTGGTTCGCGGCCTGAAGGCCACGAAGAACTTCCGGCTGAAGCCGGTACTCCGACAAGATATTGAGTTCCTGCCCCCATCCATCACTGAGTCGGGCGGGCGTTACTCGTGGCGCACTATTGCGTTTGCGTTTGCGCTCCCGTTCAGGCAAGTTTTAGTTTCATCGGTAATGCAGAAGGAGAACGACCATGATTCTGGGTAAACAACCGCAGTCGGGTTCAATGAATCGTTGCATGCGCATCGCCGCGGGGGCGGCGGTGGCCGCCCTTGTCGGGATGGCCTGCGCCGCTGGGGCGGGGCCGGCGGTCCAGGATGCCGAGCAGCGCATCAAGACGGCCGAGGCGGCTTTGACCGCGGCCAAGGCGGCATTGAGCGCCGCCAAGGTGGCGGAGCAGGCGGCGAAGGAAAAGGTGGCGCCGCCCATTGAGACCATGCAGGTCTCGCTGCCGCGCCTGAAGCAGGCGCCGAAGATTGACGGGGCCATTGAGCCGGGGGAATGGGACGCGGCGATCCTGGTGCCCAGCACCACGGGCGCGAACGGGGCGCCCATGAGTGTGCGGCCGGCATCGGTGTATCTCCTGGGGTGGGACCCCGAGTTCATCTATTTCGCCCAGCGCATGCCCTTGCGCGAGGGCGAACTGCCGCGGCGGCTCAATCGAAAACCGCAGCACGACGCCGTCGATCCCTGGGAAACCGTGGTCGAGTTCTACATTGACCGCAACGGCAAGGGCTCGCACGGACTTCCGGCGCGTTACCAGTTCATGGGCAACGCCACCGGCAACCGCTGGGATGTCGAGTTCCAGTATTCCATCGGCATCACCATGTATGACTGGAACGGCGACTGGCTGTATGCCCAGCGGGTGACCCCGGACGGGAAGTTCTGGGAGACCGAGATGGCCGTTCCGCGCAAGACCGTCTACGCGACGGAGCCGCTCAAGGATGGCGACCGCTGGAAGATCGGGTTCGCCGCCAGCCTGCAGGATCCGTGGCAGTGGAGCGGCTTCTATGGTCACGGCATCGTTGCCACGTTCCGTGACCAGACCCCCGTTGTCCGCGTGTCCCATCCCGAGCGCGGGTTGCTCGCCAAACGAATGAGTTTCGACGCCGAGGTTGTGAACACCACCCCGCAACCGCTGCGTGCCGAACTGGTGGCGCGGCTCTGGGATCCCAAAGCGCCGACCAACAGCCGCTCTGTCCTGGAGAAACGCGTTCCCGTGTCCCTGGCGCCGGGCGAGCGATGGTCGCAGACGATTGACGAAGATGCGGCGGCTGCCGTTGACCTGAAATCGTATCGCTACACCGTCATGCTGGTGCAGGGGGACCAGTCGCTCTATACCGTCAACCTGGGCGCGTCCTACAACTTCGCGGAAAACACCATCGGCCAGAAGGTCGAAAGGCGGAAGGAGGCGTTTCCCCTCAAGCCGACGTATTACCCGTTGGCGAACCTTCTGAAGGTGACCGTCGATAAGTTCGATGTGGCCAACCGCGAGGCCGTGGCCTCGGTGCGTTTCGAAATTGTTCCGCCGTCCGGCGGCAAGCCCATCGCCGCGGGCGCCATCTCGCAATTCTCCTACGAGGAGGGGTTTGTCTCCCTGGCTCTGCCGGCCGCACTGGCGCCGGGAGTTTACACGTGCAAGGCGGTGATGTGTGACGCGGCCGGCAAGACGCTTGCCGAGAACTCCGTGACCTTCGAGCGCAAAGATCACGCCAGGGAATTCCCCTGGATGGGCAATACCATCGGCCTGGAGGACAAGGTGCCGCGCATTTTTGAACCGGTATCGGTTGAAAAAGGCGTGCTCAAGGGCTATCTCAAGGAGATTCGTCTGGATGGCGGCGCCCTGCCGGCCTCGGTGCGGGCGCGGGGCGGGGAGTTGCTGGCCGGGCCGGTTCATCTGCGCGGCACGGCCGACGGCGCATCGTTTGTCACCACGCCGGCCCTGAAGAAGGCGAGTCAACGCGAGGCGAAGCCGACGCGGGTGGCCTTCACCGGTTCGTCCGCCGGCGGCGGGCTCGAGGCCGATGTCTCGTACGCCCTGGAGTACGACGGCACGGCCCGCATCGAAATGACTCTTGCCCCGGCCAGGGGCGGACAACCGGTCAAACTGGACGCCCTGCAGTTGGTCATTCCCTTCCGGGCCGAAGCCGCCACCCATTTCATGGTCAACGGCGCCAACATGCGCGTGTCCAACCGGGCGGGACACCTGCCCGGGGACGGCAAACCGGGCGTGCTCTGGAAGTCCACGGAGATGAAGGCTCAGAAGATGACGGTCGGGTCGTTCATCCCGATCGCGCACCTGGGCAACCTCAACGCCGGCATGACCTGGTTTGCGGACAGCGACAGGGGTTGGTGGCCCTCCGACAAACACGCGGCGGTCGAGATCGTCCGCGCCACGAACGGCACGATTGAACTGGTTTGCAACCTGGCGGCGGAACCGGTCACGCTCGACGCCCCGCGTACCCTCGTTTTCGGACTCTGCACCGTGCCGGTGCGCGCGGTCAGTCCCTATCGCACGACCGCGCACACCATCGGGTTCGGCTATGACGAACCCAGCGGCCGCTGGGATCCCAAGAAGAATCCGGGGCGAGTTTATGCGCGGGTGTATCCGGACGATCCCGGGAAGTTCCGCGCCTGGGTCGACGCCATCCATGCCTCCGGCGGCCTGGAGAAGGCGTATGTGGAAAACAGCCCGGCCGACTACTGGGATCCGGAATACGCCTACTTCAAAGCCGACTGGGAGAGCCCCTTCAGCCGTTCCGCCGCCGACAACAAACTCTACTGGACGGACAAGTTCATCCGTGACACGGGACTCGACGGGTATTATTTCGATAACCTTTTCAACCGGCTTTATTTCGATCCCGTCTCCACCAGCGCCTATGTGTTGCCGGACGGGCGCGTGCAGCCGGGGTACGACCTGTGGGAGTGCCGCACGTATCTTCGCCGCATCCGCCTGACCTTCGAGAAATACCGCGACCCGACGGCCATCGTGTTTCACAACACCGATTTCCAGTTCGCGCCGGCGATGGCGTATGCCGACCTGGTCATGGGCGGCGAGAATCCGCTGCCCGCCACCGGCACGCCGGATTACATGGACATGTACCCGCGCGACTGGATGGACGTGATGTTCAACCAGGCGCTGTGGGGCTACTCGCTCAGTCACCTCTACCACAAAGGCGACATCAATAACGAATTCGGCGAGAGGGATCCCGACCTCTCCATGAAGAGTCATCGCACGGTCATGGCCTCGATGCTGGTTCATGGCGTCGAGTTCTGGCATGGCATCGAGTACAAAGGGTTCCTGAAGGACCGGTTTCGGCTGTTCAAGGCGTTGCCCGGCGAATTGGAGTTCATCCCGAGCTGGCGGGCGAACGGGCGCTTCGCCGTGGTTGGCAACGACCCCGACATCGACGTCGCGCTCTGGCGCAAGCCCGGTGCCTTGTTGATCATTGTGGCCAACTATGCCAAGACGGGCAAAACGCCGACGGTGCACTTCGACTTCCCCGCCCTGATCCAGCCGCCGGCCAAGTACGAAGCGCGGCAGATTCTCGACCTGGAGACGATGGAATGGCCCGGCTACATCGTCAACTTGGATGAGGGTGGAGGGCGTCCCGACGCGAGTCTGAAAGCGGCGAAACTTACGCGTTTGGCCGTCGCACCCCGCGATTTCCGCGTCTATCTGCTGAGCAACGAGCCGGTGTCGCAGGGGGCGGGCTTCTAGCCAGACGCTCGACCACACATCCCCGCCCCGGGCGTCCCCCGGGTGCCGGTGATGACGCCATCGGGTGCGCGAACCCTGCATACTGAAGAATGCATGTTCGTCGTGTGATGTGCATCCAGCACGACACACCGGGGTATTCTCTTCAAGGCGTCGAAATGCGTAACGCGTTGCGCAGGAATAAGATGTAGATGCCTTTCCTCTCGCATGGTTGTCTGGCATGTTATGTGCTAAATTGATTAGCGTGGATTGACGGCCAGGATATCTTCGGGAGTCTGCTCTCTCTGGTCCCCGGCTGCAAAGGGTGCGGGACACTACGGGAAGGGTTCTCATCGCCTGCAGCGGAGGCCATGGAGTGGTGGAATACCGGCGGCCGAGCCGTCACGTCAGACGCAAACACGGGAGTTTGTCATGAAGCAGTTCCGAGGTCGCATGGGAATGGGTTTGACGGTTGCCGCCGTCCTGTTGGCCGGTGTGGTGGTCCAGGCGGCCGAGGATCCCGCCCTGGTTGCGTTGAAATCCGCCGCCGCGGCCCTCAAGGAGGGGCAGGAGGCCCGCGCCTGGGAATTGTACGTGGGGCAGGCGCCGTCCTTCGCCCAGCAGTGGGTCAACCTGGATTCCGAATTCGTCATTTGGGTTGCGGACAACCACCGCAAGCAGAAGCAGTTCAAGGACGCGCTGACGATTGCCGACACCGCCCTGGGCGCCCGCAAGATGCTCCCCGAGCAGGCGGCGCAGCTGATGCTGGTGAAGGGCGACACGTATCGCGACCAGCAGAACTTCGCATCCGCCAAGCTGGAGTACGAGAGCATCGACCGGAATCCCGACCTCCGCAAGACGGCGGCGGGCCAGATGGCCCGTTTCCGCATCGTCGACGTGATGCGGCTGACGCGCGATTTCGCCGGCGCCGACGCCCTCATTGAGCGGCTCAAGGATATCACCGACACGACGGCCCAGGCCGAAGCCTATTTCCTGGCGGCGAGGATTGCGTTTGACCGCGAGGATCTGGCGGGCGCCCGCGAGAACCTGGTCGAGGTCAAACGGCGTGTGCCCGATCACGTTGAGACGGTCTTCCTGGAGGCGGAGTTGAACCTGCGCGAGGACCGGTTGCAGGATCCCGAACTGGAGATCGGCGACCGCGTGCTGACCACCTATGTCGTGCCCGGCCGGCCGATGACCATGAAGATGCAGGACCGCAATCTGGCGGTGGTTCGCGGCGGCGGCGGCATCCCCGTCGAGTGCACGACCCTCAAGGGCAAGGACCGCGAGATCATGAACCTGCTGCCGTCCCCGCGCGACCCGACGCTTTTCCGCGGCATGCTCAACACCAAACTGGGCGCCGCCGTCACGAACGACATGCGGCTCCAGGTGATGGGCGACGATGTGGTGGTGTACCAGATTCTTGCCAGCTTCCAGAAGGAGAACAACCTGAAGTACGCCCCCAAGACGATGGCCATCATCGGCGACGGCGACCTGACGGCGACGGCCGGCGAGTTTCTGACGGCCGAGGACCGCGACGAGATGCTGATGCGACAGCGCATGGCCATCATCATTGAACGCGACGGCAAGACGATGTCGGCGATCGAGCGGATCCGCGATCCCTGGCTGGTGCGTCCGGGCAATCCGGTCCGCATCCAGGTCACGGACTATGACCGGGACATCAGCGCAATGCCCGACTCGGTGGGCGTCCGGGTGGAGGCGTCCTCCGGTGATGCCATCGCCTCCGTCGCTCTGGCGGAGACCGAGGCTCATTCGGGCATCTTCCGCGGGATTCTGAAGACGTCCAAGTCGCCGCCGCGGGCCACGGCGTCGGATTCCGCCCCGAATGTCGATCCGAACAACGCGATTGTGGCGACCAGCGCCAGCGGCTGGAAGAGTGCGCCCCGGAACGAATCCAACAAGTGGTTCGAGGTCGACCTGATGACGATCCAGCCGCTGTTGACGTGCGAACTGGACTGCACCGGGGGCGGCGTGGTGACGGAGGTCTCGTTGCATGGGCAGGCGGGGACGAACCTGGCCCTGATTGCCAGCACGAAACCGACCCCGGAGCAGATCTATGGCTATGTGGACCTGGCGCAACAGTTCGGCGTCCTGAAGTCGACGGCCGCCTATCTCTACACGGAAGTTACGAGCGAGACCAATCAGGACGTCGTGCTCAAGGTTGGCGCCGACGACGGCGTGCTGGTGTGGGTGAACGGTCAGCCGCTGGCTCGCCCCAAGCCGGGCGCCCGCCCTTGGAAGCCCGAGGAAGACCTGATCCAGGCGCCCCTCAAGACCGGGCGCAACGGCATCCTGCTGAGGGTGCTGCAGAACGACGGACCGTGGGGCGCGAGCCTGTCGGTGGTGAAGGCCGACGGTAAGCCCCTGACGTCGATGCCGACGGTGACGCCGGCGGCGCCGGGTGTTGTCACCCGCTGGCATGTGTTCAGCCGGCCGATGCCGGAGGAGGCGAACCCGTTCGGGGACTCCGTCTCCGTGGATAAACCGGTCCGGGTCAAGAACCGGGTCTTTCGCTGGATCGCGCGCGACGTTTCGCCCGTCGCCGGCCTGACCGTGTCCAACGGCGTGGTGCGCGCCGTCTTCCCGCGGCCCGCCGCGTATCGCCGCCTGCGCTGGACGTTCGTCGCGTTCGAGGGCCAGGAGGTGGCTGTGAAGAAGGCTCTGGTGAAGAACACCTTCGGCGCGGTCGTGGTGCCGTCCTCCCTGGATGCGTCGAAGGCGGCGCAGAACGATATCCTCGAACTCGGACCGGGCGACAAGATCGCCATCACGTATGTGGATGAGCATCGCATCCTGCGCGACGACAACCGGTTGCATGCGTCGCTCAAGTCGGGCTTTTTTGACGCCCAGGTGAAACTGGCCTACGAGACCATCGAGTTGACGGAGCAGGGCGAGCGCGAGATCGTGTACGATCCCGCCTTTCGCTTTCGTGTCGGGGTCACGCCCTCGGCGGTCTGTCACGTGACCGATTACGACGCCGACGTGAGCGACGCGCGGGACAAGGTGCCGGTCCTGGTCACGACGTCATCGGGCGCGGAGCTCAAGATGGAGGCGCTGGAGAGCGAGCCCCATTCCGGCGAATTTCTGGCCATCCTGCGGCTGGGCGCGGCCATGGGGCCCGATACGATCAAGGTCGCCGAGGGCGATACGGTCTTCCTGAGCTATTCGGACGAGGAAAACAGCGATGGCCGCATTCTGCGCGTTGCGTCGATGACTGACGCGCCGGCCGATCCGCCCGAGCTGCTTTTGTACCAGACGGTGGTGGTGAACGACGACGCGTCGTTGTTGAAAAACAGGATGCCGACCGCCGTGTCGCGCCCGATGCCCGGCGAAGGGCTGGCGGCGGACAAACCCCTGGCGACGAGCATGGACACGGCGGTGGTCTTCAAGGTCATGTACCCCGGCGCGGCGCTGAGCCAGAAGTCCGTCTACAAGGCGCTGTTGACGACCGAACGCCAGGCCAAGGAGGCGGCGGCCGGTGGAACGACGAATTACACGGACGCCATCATGCAGCTGACCGACGCCACCAACGGCGACTTTGAAGTCGCGGTCGATGTGCGGGTGGGCGACCCGACCTCCTATGTCGACTCGGACCGCAGCCAGGAGGCGCTCGGGAAGAGCCAGAAGGACGTTTCGGTGTTCTTCATCAACAGCGGCGACATTGTGCGCGTCCTGATCCCCACCACGGATGGCGCCGGGGGCGCCCAGGGGTGGTTCAAGATGGCCAGCGACGGGTCCCTCCAATTCACCGATCGGCGCTACCTGGAACGGGAAAGCCAGATGTTCGCGGGCGACTACACCTACCTGAGACTGGCCGACAAGGACATGGACGTCTCGGAGGGCCTGGATACGGTTTCGGTGAACCTGATGACCCAGCGCGGCTCGACCCCCATAGCCCTGACCGAGATCCTGCCGCATGCGGGCGTCTTCTCGGGCCGGGTGAAGACCGAGTTCTCCGGTGCGGCGCCGACGGCAGGCGTGCTGCCGGTTCAGTACGGTGAGACCGTGACCGCCGAATACAGCGACGTGGGATGCGTGACGGGGATCTCGCCGCGCAAGGTGACGGCCCAGGTCCAGGTCTACAAGGGCGACGATGCGAGGCTGGCGGTCTTCACCAAGCATTTCTCGGATGAAGACATCGCGGTCAAGACCCGGCTTCTGATGGCCGAGTCGCTGTTCGAACTCGCCAAGGAGCATCGCGACACGGCACAGAAGGACCTGGCGTCGGCCGAGATTGCCGAGGGCAAGCAGGTGCTGGAGGAGGCCATCGCCGACTATCCCGACACGGTGTACGCCCCGCACGCGGAATTCCTGCTCGGCAACCTGTCCCAGGAGCTGGAAAAGTACGAGGAAGCCCTCGAGCGCTACAACAAGGTGCTGTCCAACTGGCCCGACAGCGAATTCGCCGCCAAGGCGCAGCTGCGCAAGGGCATCTGCCTGGAGAAGACGGGCGACATGGACAACGCCCTGGACGCCTATGTCGAGCTGACGTATTCGTATCCGCGCAGTCCGCTGGTGTCGGACGCGATCATCCGGCTGGCGCAGCACTTCTACAAGACCAAGGAGTACGAAGTGGCCGGCAAGGTGTTCGGCAGTTTCCAGCAGCGCAATCCGGATCACGAGCTGGCGGCCAAGGCCCTGTTCCTGTCGGCCCAGAGCTACATGAAAGGCGCCGAGGAGCGCAAGGCGACGCTGGAGGGACACTACGATGTCAAAGCCCAGGCCTGGCTGACCGAGGCGATCGCGAAATTCGAGAAACTGATCGGCTCCTATGAAGACAAGGCGCTGCGGGCGGAATCCATGTACTGGCTCAGCGACTGCCACTCCAAGAACAGGGACATGAAGAGTGCCTATGTGACCCTGAAACGGCTGACGTGGGACTACCCGGAGACGAAATGGGCGAAATTCGCGCGCGGCCAGTTGTTGCAGAATGCGTACGAGTTCAAGAAGTACGAAGGGGAGTAACGGCCGGGGGAAGGGAACGGATGAAACGGTTGGGAGTCATCGTCAGGGAGTCGGTTGCGGCAGCGCTGTTGTTGGCGCCGGCCGCCGCGTGGGCGGTCCCCGCCGACGATGTGTTCAGCGGCGCCTGGGACTGGCGGCTGCCAACGGCCCGGTACGGGAAGCTGTCCCAGTCGGAGCGCGTCCAGTATTCCCAGGCTGAGGCCCTGCTCCGGGACGGAAAATACGAAGCCGCCGCGCTGGAATTCGAGAAGTTTGTCACCGCGTTTCCGGAGGCGGACGCCTATGCCCAGGCGCTGCTGATGGAAGGTTACAGCTGTCATCTCGGCAAGCTCCGGAACAAGGCCGTCGAGCGCTACAACGACGTGCTGAGCTTCTTCGCGGCGGTGCCGGATGCGGCGGTACCCGCCGGTTTTCTCAAGGGCCAGGCCCTGATCGAAAACGGGAATCTGGAAGGCGGGTACGCCGTCTTCCAGGACATCACCGACAAGGATGGCAATCTGGAGCATCCGCTGTCCGACCTGGCCTTGAGCCGGCTGGCCGATTACTACCTGACGGCCAATGACACGCGGAAGGCCGAGCGTTGCTGGAAGCGGGTCGTGGAGGCTTTCAAGAGGAATGCCGCCAAGGGCCGTTCGGCGGCCACTGCTTCCGGGACCCGGCAGAAGCTGATCGATTTGTACTTCCGGGAAGGCCGGTTTGCCTCCGTGGATGAAATCCTCGGTCTGTATCCCCTGGATGGCAGGAAGACGGCGGAGTCCCTGGCGTACGCCGTCGATCGCGGATTGGCGGTTTTCGGATCGATTCCGGAGAAGGACCGGAAGCCCTTTCTGAACTGGCTGAGGTCGAAGAAGGCGGTTTACGAGTCCGATGCCTGCCAGGTGTCCTGGTACAGCCAGGTTCTGACGCTCTGCCTCAGGGCGGATCTCAGGCCCGATTGGGCGTCCACTGCCGCCGAATGGCTGGCCAACCTGAAAGGACGCGCCGGGAGCGAGGGGGCGACCCCGGACGGAACGGTGACGGCGGCCCGTTTTTCCGAGGCGAACAACGCCGGCTTCAAGATGGATGGCGAGTGGAAGAGTTTCGGGGAGGTGCTGGCGGCGCATCTGAGCAAGCTCGATGCGGCTGGACAGTTGAAAGCGGCGGTGGCCGTATTGAACGGGTTTTCCGCGAACCTGTCGGCGGGTTCGACTTGCGAAGTCGTCTGGACCGCCATGATCGCACGCTGCCGCGACCTGTATCTGAAGCTGCCGGATCCTGACAAAGACAACGGCCTGTGCTGGCTGGTCGACCGCCTGCGCAACGCCCGCCAGTTCGACCGGGCCATGGAAATGGTCGCGCGCATCGGGAACCAGCCGTTGGCAATGTGGAAGGAAATCGAGATCCTGAATGCCCAGGGCCAATATCCAGCCCAGTTGGTGAAATGCGAGGCGCTGGAAAAGATGAACGACAAAGACTATTCCCTCCGGGCACTCCGGCATCGGGCCTGGATTTGCCACCATGCGGTGGGGCGGTACGAGGACGCCATCAAGTTGTATGCCATGATCAACGACCCGCCGGGGACTCTCTGGGCCGTATCTGACTGCTATGAGCGGTGGGGCAAGCGCGACAATGCCGTCAGCACGCTCACCGAAATCGAGAACTTCTTCGAGCGTGATGCCGCCCAGGCGGCCCTGCGAAAGGCCGAGATCTGGGACCGGGCTCAGGACAAAGTCAAAACGGTGGCCGCCTTGCGGGCGGTGCTGAAGAAATACCCGAAGCACCAGGTGTCATCGCAGGCGCACCAGATGCTTGAGCGCCTGGGTGTGGCCACCGGCGGCGGTGTGATTGATGAGGAGTGACAGGAGTATCCATGAAATTATGCTCACGATGGATGGCGTCGGGCCTGGGTGTTCTGATGGCCGGCTCGACCGTGTTGGCCCAGCAACCGGCGGCCCCCCCGGCCGCGGGGGATGCCAGGGAGGCCCCGTCCGGGGCGGATCTTCAGGCCCAGCGCCTGTTCCGCCAGGGTTTGACCCTGATTGAGGATCGCCAGGAGGAACGGGGCGTCAAGGTGCTGGCGTCGCTGGCGAGCACCTTTCCCAAGTCCCCGGTGCGGTTCCAGGCCTGGCTGGCGCTGGGCAAGTTCCACGCAACCAAGGGGGATTACCCGTTGGCGATCAAGAATCTCACCCCGGTGACGGAGGCGCTGGAAGCGGCGCCAGAGGAAAAGGCGGAGGCGGTCTACCGCATCGGCATCTGCTACTATGGCCTGGCCGATTATCCCCGTTCACTGTCCACCCTGCGGCGTGTGACGGAAGATTATCCCTGGAGCGTATTCGCCAACGAATCCTACTACTTCATCGGCATGTGCCACTTCCAACTCAAGCGGTGGCGTAAGGTGGTGGATGCGCTCAAACTGGTCGGCACCAGCGTGGCCCCGAGCCAGGATGAGGAGAACCTCGTCGAGTCGGGGCAGCGGTTCTTTGTCAAGGTGGACGACAAGGATCTGCGCGTGCTGAAGACGACCGGCGGCGCCCTCGCGGTGCAGGTGACGTCGGGCTCGGGCGATCGCGAGACCGTGGCCATGGGCGTCTTCGACGTGGAGGGCGAACACTACCTGGGCAGCGTCAAGATGGCGCTCGGGAAGCCTGTGCCCACCAACGGCGTCCTGGAAGTCAAGGGGCTGGATACGATCGTCACGGAATACGTGGACACCAACACCAAGGAGGGGGCGATCAAGACGAACCGCCTCGCCAAGGCGCGGGCAGTCTCCACCGCCGTGGCCGGATTCACCGACGGCGCATTCCGCGAATACGTGAAGGGCGTCTTTTCGGGCCAGCCCACGTTCATCCGGGTCAAGGACCATGACATGGACCTCACGGATGCCCGTGACGGGCTTCGCGTCAAACTGATTTCCCGCTTCAAGGGACCGGAGGCCGAAGGCGGCGCGACCAACGATGAATCGCAGGTCTATCAGGATCGCGATGCCCTCGATCTCACGCTGACGGAGTCGGGGGAGCACACGGGCCTTTTCACCGGTACGCTGAACATCCAGCCATGGAAGGAGGGCGCTCCCGTGGGCCTGACCGACGGACTCCTGGTTGCGGGCGAGAAGGACCGGGTATTCATCGAGTACATGGACCAGGCGCATATTGACGGGCTCAAGGAACCCCGGAAGGTGACGGCCAAGGCGGAATTCCTCACCGGCGAGATTCCGGACGTCTGGGTGGCCCAGCGCGAGGTCTCTACGGAGAATCTGAGGGCGCGCAAGAACATCACTGAGGCGAAATTCTACCTGCGCCTGGCGGGCATCTTCAAGGATGTGGGCCTGGTCGCCCGGTCCAAAGACAAGGCCGAGACCGGTTTCGAGAAGGTCGAGGATGTCATCCGCCGTTCCACCCGGATGGCCTTGTCCCAGGACCTGGTGGAGGAAGCGTACAAGATCAAGTGGGAACTGCAGATTGCCAAGGACGATCTCCCCGGCGCCATCGTCACCTGCCGCCAGTTGATGGCCCTCTTCCCCGCGTCCTCGCTTGCCGATGTGGCCATGATGCAGATCGCGCGCGCCAATCTGGATGCCGGCCGGATTCGCGAAGCCACGAGCATCCTGAGGGGGATTCTGAGCCTGAAGGTCAGTCCGGAGATGAAGGCGGAAGCCCAGTACCTGATCGCCACGACGCTGGAGAAGGGGATCGACACGAAACTGGCCAAGGAAGACCGGCTGCGCGCCATGGGCCAGGCGATTGAGGCCTACAAGACCTGCGCGGAGAAGTACCCCGACTCCCCGTTTGCCGGGGAGGCGCTGGGGAAGGTGATCGACTTCCATCTCGAAGCGCGGGACTACAACCGTTGCCTGGAGATGCTCCAGACGGTGGTGCAGGACTATCCCGACGCGCCGTTCATTGATGAAATGCTCCTGAAGTGGGGCGTGGTACTGGTGCGGGTGGGACGTCCCGACGAGGCCCGGGACAAGCTGGCGACGCTCATTCGGGACTACCCGAACGGCGCAGCCGCCACCAAGGCCCAGAAGGTGTTGGAACTGGTCAACAAGTGAGCGTGATGCGACAGAGGGAGAGAACGCGATGTTGAAGTACATGCTCGATGGCGGAATCATGATGTGGCCGTTGCTGGCCCTATCGATCGTGGGCCTGGCTGTTATCCTGGAACGCTGGCACGTGTTTCAGCTGGCCTCGAAGGACACATCGGCGATGCGCCGCATGGTCTTTCAATTGCTGGCGGCCGGCAAGCTGGAGGATGCCAGCCTCCTATGCGAGGAGACCGGCGGTCCCGTGGCGGCGGTGTTGCTGGTGGGCCTGACCCGGTATCGGAAACTGCTCACGTTGCAGCGCGGCAAGCAGGAGATCGAGGACAGCGTCTCGAAGAGCATGGGCGACTTTGCGCCGCACGTGATTTCAGCCCTGGACAAACGGATCAGTCTGCTGCTGCTGGTGGGCAGTTCGGCCCCGTTGCTGGGCATGACCGGCACCGTGACCGGCATGATCCGGGCGTTCGGCGCCATGTCGTCCGCCGGCGCCCTGCAGGGCAGCGTGGTGGCGGGCGGTATTGCCGAGGCGTTGATCACCACGGCCGCCGGCCTGTTGATCGCCGTGCCCGCGGTGATTGCGTACAACTTCTTCTCCACCCGGCTGGAACAACTCACCATCCGGATCGAGGAGTCGGCCAACGAACTCGTCTCCTTCATTCACCTGCGCGACCGGGACTAGGTCGTTCCCCGGTATTCGCCTGCGCGACCGGGACTAGGTTGTTCTCCGGGACCCGATGAAAATTGCCCGTAAACCGAGGCCGCCCGGCGACATTGATGTGACGTCCTTCTCGGACATCGCGTTCTTGCTGATCATTTTTTTCGTGCTCACAACGACCTTCACGCGCACGGTGGGCCTGCCGGTCACCATTCCTTCCAGCACCCAGGATCCGGCCAGGAAAGCGGAGGGGGACTATCCGACCGTGGTGCTGGCCCCGTCATCGATGACGTTCCGCAATCAGGAGGTGACCCTGGACCAGTTGCGCGAACAACTGGCCGGGCTGAAACTGTCCCAGAAGAAGGATGAGCAGCGGTTCATTGTGCTGGAGAGTTCGCCGGACGTGGCCTATGCGCAGTACTTCCAGGCGGTGACCGCCATTGCCAAGGCGGGCGGCATACTGGCCATCACCGAGGCGCCCGAGGAGAAGACGGCGGAGGACGGGGCGGCCGCCGCGAAACCCGTGACGACCAATGCCGCCGTGAAGGTCATGGGGAGGACCGGGGCATGAAGATCAAGCGACCGGTTCGCCGCATGCCGTTTGTGCCGACCGCCTCCTTCGGCGATATCGCGTTCCTGCTGATCATCTTCTTCATGGTGGCCTCCGTTTTCATGCGGGAATCCAGCATCAAGATCAAACCGGCCATATCGGCCGATATCGACAAAGTCAATGCCGTGCCGATCAGCATCATTCTCGACAGCGAAGGCCAGATCTGGCTGCAGGGCGAGAAATACGCGCTCGACGCTCTGGAGCCCGAAGTGTCGGTGATGCTGCATAACAAGACCGACAAGCAAGTGTTCCTGAAGGTGGACAAAGACCAGAAGCAAAAGGACTTCGGCGCGGTGCTGATGAAGTTGAGCAACGCCGGGGCGGAGATCGTGCTGGTCGGCGAGAAGAGAGGAAAGTGACATGAGCAAAGAGACTTCCGGTTCGAGTGAAGCCCTGCTGGCCCGCGTGCGCGAGCAGGAACAGAAAACGGAGACCCTGCTGCGCCAGATGCAGGAAATGGAGCTCAAACTGGATGTCGCCCGATTGAGGGCGGAGAAGGCAGAGCAGGAACGCCAAACCCTGGAGATGCGTAAGGAAATCGATCGGGCGAAGGTGAAGGACGAACTGGCTGTTCATTATCAGGCCGAGATCGAGGCGGCTCGCAAGACCATCAACCGGCTTGAGGAGAAGGTCCAGGAGGTGACGCAGGCGCGACTGGCCGCAACCCCGGTCATGGGCGCCCGCACGGCGGCGCGGGTCGAGAAGGAACTGCTGGAGAGCCCGGATGAGGCTTTGACCGAATCCGAGACCGCCGTTCCGAATGCCGTCATGGCACCCATCCGGCAAAGCCGATTCAGCCGGTATCTCCGCACAGCCATCCTATGCCACGTCGTTCTCCTGGGGGTCACGTCTATCGGCTACATCATGCACGCGTGGTCCCGGCAGGAGCCTTCGGCTGGAGGCGAAGGCGGGACGAACGCGCCGCCAACCGCTGCCGTCTCATCGGCGTCGGCGACCCTCCCGGCAAAGACCCGGTCATCGACGTCGCCGGTGCCGGCGGGCGCCGCCAATAAGGTTGAGGAACTCCCGGCGCCCGGCGAGAAACCGCCGGCCGGTACCTCGGTGGAACTCGGTCTGTAGGCCAGGAGACCGTCCCCGTGCTTGATCTTCGCATGCTCGTCATCAGAATCCGGCATTCCCCGCCGGTCCGGAGACTGCTGTCGCTTCCGGACCGGATGGACGATGCGGTTTTGAGGGGGGGCGTCCGAATCCTGACCCGGGCGCGTCCGGTCCTGATCCGGGGCAGGCAGGGCATCCAGGCGGCCGCGGTTCGATGCCTGGTTATGACGGCAAGACCGCGCGGGTTGATTGCCCGCGGGTCCCGCCAGTTGACCGGATGGCTGCGGCGGGTCCCGATGTCCTGCTGGACGGGACTGCTGCTGACCGCCATGACGGTGATCCCGGTGCGGCTTTATGTGGGCGGCATCAGGGCGGTTTGCGCGTTCCCCGGGATTCTGCCGGAGCAACTGGGCGTTCTTCCGAAGGGATCCACCGGTGTTCATCTGCAATCCATCGAGTGGCTGTCGCTGGTGTTGATGGTCCTGCTGCCGCTGGCGGCCCTGGCTGCCTTTGTCCGCAAACGGGTCGCCCGGTTGTTTCTCAAGGCGGGGGCCGCCGGCTTCTTGCTGCTGGTGTTGTTCCTGCAGCGCGTCACGATCTCCTTTCCCAGCCTGCTGAACGAGCAGAGTCCGGAGATCTATCCGAACTGGGTGCGCAACGAGGCGTGGGTCACAGGCGAATGGCGGCTGGTGCCTTGGTTGATCCTCGCGGGATTGACCATCTTCGTTCTGGCGCTGCGTTCGGTGGCGGCGTTTTACGGATCGGCTCCCGGCGAGACGATTGCCTGGGCGGACCGGCTGTGGGCGAATATCCGCAGTAACGGTTCGGATCCGGTATTCCGCAAGGCGCTCTATCGCTCTTCCGTCATTCACTTTGTCTGCATCTTTCTGCTGCCCATGCTGTCCTGGTGGGGGTGCAACGAAATGCCCTACGGGGTCCCCGAGGGCAGCGGAACCCCGACTGTGGAAATGGTCAAGATCCGGAAGGTCAAGAAGAAGCCCGAGAAGAAATACGTGTTGAACATGAACACGGCTATCTCGTTCTATGTGCCCAAGATCGAGGACAGCGCGGTGCTGGAGGAGGTCGACAAGGAGACCGAGAATGCCTACGAGGCGCAGCAACTTGGAAAACTGGGCGCCGGCGGCGGCAAGAAGGGCGGCTGGCCCAATGGCATGAAGAACGCGCGCGTCCGGTTCATCCGCCTGGAATATGATGGGGGCGATTGGGACCAGGACATGGGCTATGGGGCCGATTACAACATACTGCTCAAGTTCCGTGAATTGACGGGCTTTGACATCGCCTCGGAGACGGAATCAAAGCCGGTCCTCCAACTGAAACGGTTTCCGAAGAACCGGGCGCCGCCTTTTGTCTACATGACGGGCAGCGGTTCCATAAACCTCTCAAGCACCGAAATCTCGATTCTCCGCGAGTACTGCCTCAACATGGGCGGGCTGTTGTTTGCGGACAACGGCGGGGGACGGTTCGACAATCATTTCCGACCGCTTATGCGGCGGGTGTTTCCCGAACTACCCTTGGTCGAGATTTCCCGTGACGACGTGATTTTCCAGCAGCCGTTCCTGTTCCCGGCGGGCGCGCCGCCCTTGTGGCACCATTCCGGAAATGAGGCCATGGGCATCAAATACAAGGGCCGCTGGGTGGTGTTTTATCATCAGGGCGACATCAACGACGCTTGGAAGACCGGACACTCGGGCGCCTCATCAGGCGTGGCCATGCAGGCCTTCAAGATGGGGGTCAATGTGATGAACTACGCATTCAACCAGTATATGAGCATCAATTTCGAGGGCCAGGTTCCCAAGTAGCGACCCTTCGCGGCTTGATATCGGGCTTTCGATCCTGTAGGATGCTGCCCATCGATGACCGTAACACCTCGTGATGCCGAACGCGCCACGAAGCAACGGTTCCGATTCTGCGACAATCGCAGGGCTTTCTCATCCATGCATCCGGCGGGCCGAGAACTGAACTCATCCGGATGCGAGACCCCATGAACAGCAACAAACACCCCATACCGACCGCAACCCCACACCGGGCACCTGCCGCCCATGCACCGGCCAGTCACCCGCATCCGGCCCCGGCAAAGGCACCGGACCTCGCTGAGGCGGGCATCTTTGCCACCCTCCTGCCGCAACTTCAGAAGGCGGTCGCGGAGGAAGGGTATACGACCCCGACGCCGATTCAGCAGCAGACGATCAAGCACTTGCTGGAGGGACGCGATGTGCTGGGATGCGCGCAAACAGGCACCGGCAAGACGGCGGCCTTCACGCTGCCGTTGCTGGATTATCTCACGCAGCATCCCCGCCCACCCGTTCGCAGCAAGCCCCGCGCCCTGATCCTGGCGCCAACGCGTGAACTCGCCGCCCAGATCGGCGACAGCATCCGCACGTACGGCCGTCATCTGCATATCTCGCACACGGTGATCTTCGGCGGGGTGGGGCAGCAGCCGCAAGTGCAGGCGCTATCCCGCGGGGTCGATATTGTCGTGGCGACCCCCGGACGGCTGCTCGACCTCAAGCACCAGGGCTATATTCGTCTCGATGCGGTCGAGGTGTTTGTGCTGGACGAGGCGGATCGGATGCTCGACATGGGCTTCATCAACGACATCCGCAAGGTCATCGCGGCGCTGCCCGCGAAACGCCAGTCGCTCTTCTTTTCCGCGACCCTGACGCCCGACGCGGTCGCCCTGGCGCGGACGATGGTCCATAATCCGGTGCATGTCGCCGTCACGCCTGAACAGCCGGCGGTGGAACGGATCGTCCAGAAGGTCATGTTTGTCGACCGGGGCCAGAAGGATACTCTGCTGGTGTCGTTGTTGTCCGACGAGCGGCTGAACCGGGTGGTCGTCTTCACGCAGCAAAAACACGTCGCGGACAAGGTCACCAAGCGCTTGAACGATTCGCGCATCCATGCGGTTGCGATTCACGGCAATAAGAGCCAGGGGGCCCGCACCCGCGCCATGGACGGATTCAAGACGGGTCGCATCCGGGTGCTTGTGGCCACCGACATTGCCGCCCGCGGCATCGATGTCGACGGCATCACGCACGTGATCAACTACCAGTTGCCGGTGGAACCGGAGACCTACGTGCACCGCATCGGCCGCACGGCCCGCGCCGGGGCCGGGGGCGATGCCGTGTCCCTGTGTTGCGCGGAGGAGCGCGATTTTCTGCGGGCCATCGAACGGCTGATCGGGACGGCGGTTCCGGTTGACCGCAACCACCCGTACCATTCCGAAACCGCGCGCCTGGCGACGGGGGCGGCGGCCAAGCCGGTGCCGCGCGGGCAGGGACATGGGGGCGGCGGGCGGGGCGGGCAGCAAGGCCGCCGAACGCCGCGTTCCGGAAGTTTCGGGCATACACGGCGCTAGGAGTTCATTCGGATGACTCTCCCGGCGACCGCCAGTTCCGCGCACGATGCCTCGCCTGTGTTTGGCGCCCTGACGCCTGACGCGGTGATCAACACCGTCGAGTCGGCGCTGGGTGTGCGGTGCACCAACGTGTGCCGCGCATTGAACAGCTACATCAACCGGGTTTACGAGGTGGGGCTGGAGAGCGGCGGGTATGTCATTGCCAAGTTCTACCGACCGGGCCGCTGGAGCCGCGACGCCCTGCAGGACGAACTGGACTTCCTGGGCGAATTGCATGAGGCGGAGGTGCCGGTGGTGCCGCCGCTGGCCGGGCCTGACGGCGGCCTGCTGCACGACCACGGCGGCACCTGGTTTGCGATATTCCCGAAGCGGGGGGGGCGGCCGCTGGATGAACCCGGTCCGGACGATTGGGCGCAGTTGGGCCGCCTGCTGGCGCGACTGCACGCGGTTGGGGCCCGCCATGGGACGCGGGACCGTGTCCGGTTGCATCCGCGGCAGTCGACGGAGGGCCATCTGGACTACATTCTGAGGTCCGGGGCGTTGGTGCCGCCCTTCCGGGCGGCATATGAGCAGACGGCCCGGGAGTTGATTGAACTCATTGCCCCCCTGTTTGAAGACGTGGAGGTGCTGCGCCTGCACGGGGATTGTCACCGCGGCAATATCCTATACCGGCCCGGTGAGGGGTATCATTTGCTGGATTTCGACGATATGGCGGTTGGGCCGGCGGTGCAGGACCTGTGGCTGTTGCTGCCGGACCGCGTGGCACGGGCGCGTCTTGAGATCGATCGGTTGCTGGAGGGCTACGAGACCTTCCTGCCGTTTCCCGACGAAACGTTGCGGCTGGTGGAGCCGTTGCGGGCCATGCGGTTCATTCATTACTCCGCGTGGTGCGCCAGGCAGAAGGCGGACGGCGGGTTTTCGCGACTGGCCCCGGACTGGGGGACCCCGGCGTTCTGGCGGCAGGAAATCGCCGACCTGGAGACGCAACGTCAGGAGATCAACGACTCTATCGGGTGAGGTGGGTGAAAAAAGTAACCGCGGCATTGAGCCGCGGTTATTTCGGTCGAGGTAATGCCCCCCGCCGGGCACCCCAGTCGGCCAGTGGACTGAGAACTTTACGACACACTAGGCGTCTGTCTCTTACCTTCCACCAACCTCAGGTCACCTATTGTATTTAGCATGGCTCATGCCGCGCGGAGGGCAGGGGCCTGTTTTTGCACCATCTTCACATTCCACACACCTGGCCCAAACAATCCGTCGCAAGAACGGCTGGACCGGTCGTCTTGCGTGCCGGGAGGCGACGTGCCGTGCCGTCTCATGTCTCAGACGAGTGAAACAGTCTGAGGCAAATGAGAAAACCCGTGTCTGACCTGACGGTCGGAACCGTTGGGGAAGATTGTTCGGAACCGCCTGGTGCGGACCCGCATGCCGGGTGGTGCAGCCGGGGCTGGCCTTTACCGGTCAGTCCCGGCGAGCCGATTGGCGTTTCCTGTCAATCCCCGTAGTGGGTTCGCGCCCGATGGGCGAAGATTGTCCGACTGTCGTCGTCCACCGAGTAAACCAGTCGATCCTTGTAGGAAAGCCTCAGGGAGAAGAACCCGGCAAGGTCCCCAACCAACCTTTTCCCGCATCTCGGGTCCGGCGCCACTTGCTTCTGGAGCACAACCCTGAGCTTCTCCTTCAGGCGGGGCGGGAGTTTGTCAACGTCTTTGACCGCCTCTTTCGTGAAGCGGATGGCATACGGCGTCACGGCTTCTCTCCGAAAACCTCCTCAAACGACACAGTCTCACCCCTGTGCACCTGCTCGACGGATTTCTTCAGGCTCTGTCGAAATCCGGGCGTGGAGAGCAGTTCCATGGTCTCGACCATGCTGTCGTAGTCGTCCTCTGCCATCAAGACCACAGAACCACGCCGGTGGTGTATCCGATAAATCTGGTGTTTGTCGGCCGCCCCCTTGACGACATCGAAGAACTCTCGGCGTGCATCGGTTGCAGTCAGTGTTGTCATAGCTTCTCCAACATGTACCTATTT
>CAZTAJ010000048.1:0-30082 GCA_964611575.1 uncultured Verrucomicrobiota bacterium | reverse complement strand
CCCGGACGCCTCACGCCGGGACTGGTCTTTGCCCGTTTCTGCTGTTTCTTCTTCATGGCTCTCCCTCCCGCCGTCTCCCGACCCCACAGATCAGGGCGCGATAGCCCAACCGTAAACCGGACTTCTTCCCATCTCGCAAGATCTCATTGATCCGCGTCATGCCTGTGCTCAAACTCAGCCGCAGTGACCGCGCCGGCGAGGAACCATGACAAACGTTCAGCACAATGCTCTGCATCCTTTTCGCTGCCCCACTTGTGCTTGCCGTCTTCCTCGTACATGTGAATGAATGCGTTCTTGATTTCCTCGGGCATCAAATCGGGGTTGAGACTGGCCTCGTCCACTGCTTCCGTTGTTTTGCTCATACTCAAGTCTCCTTGGCGGGTACAGCCACCGATCCCACGAATAGCCGTCATGGGATTGCGAGCATACCCTGCCGGGCGAACACCCTGCCAGAAAAGGACGGGGAGTTCAAGGTGACTGCCGGTCACCCGGCCCGTGCCACCGGCAACTGGATCACATTCGGCTGACTTTCGGGGACGATCTTCCAGTATTCCGCCGCCGTCGTCTTCTTCACCAGGTTCCGGTAGTGGTTGAACAGGACATCTGCGTCGCTGTGACCCATCTGAGATGCCGTCTTGGCGGCGTCCTCATTGTGAGCCAAAAGATACGAGCCGTACGAATGGCGCATCACATCCTTTGACCATGCGACGCCGGAGTCCTTCTTCACGTCGCGGAACACCCGCCGCGAGAACCCGATCTTCCCGGACTTGCGGGCGTACGGGGTCAGCCATTGCACCAGGTTCTCGGTCATATCAACGTACCTCTGCCGGCGTTTCTTGGCGGTGGCGGGATCCACGCGGATGGTCCGACCCTCAAAGTCAATATCCCGCCAATCCAGGTTCACCAATTCATTCTCAGGGCGGAGCCCGGCGAAATACCCGATGGCCAGATAGGGCACCACCTTGGCCCGAGCGACAGCGATCCTGGCTTGCTCCGTGATGGCGCTGTCCTTCCCCTTGGTGGCCTTGCTGTTCGATTCTCGGGCCTCCTTCACAGAGTCGGGAACATGGTTGCTGGCTTTCGTCAGCAACGTTTGCACCTGTTTCGGGGTGTGGATTTTAGGGAGGACCTGGTCGACCGTGACGGGATCGATGGCGGCGGCCGGGTTATGGTCCGTGTAACGACGCTTCACCGCGTGGTTGAACAACCCGAGGATGGCCACTCGATACGCATTCCGCGTGGTGGACTTGTATTTCCGCTCATTCATCCAGCGCTCCACGTCCGCCGTGGTGATCTCCGTGATGCTTTGAGCGCCGAAAGTCTCTGAGAAGGGCTTCAGTTTCCACTTGGCGTCGCCAATTGTACGGGGGCGTTTCCCGGACGCCTCCTTGGCGGCGATGTACTCTTTGAACACGTCCGCCAGTTTGCGGGAGGCATCGGCGGTGGTGGTATGCTTCTCGTAGAAGGCCACGGCCCGAAGGATCCGAGCCGTATCGCCATTCACCCTGCTCAAAACCTCGACGAGATGCTGCCGCTGGGTATCCGAGAGGGCGGATAGGCGGGCGAAGGTGCCTTCCTTGGCCTCCTTCTTGCGCCCCTTCAGGATCTCCAGGTACTCCTTCTTCTGGGCGGCGGCCCACGTCGTGGCATCTTCCTCTGCCTCGAACATCTGGCGCCTTCGCTTGTCGGTCCCAAGTTTGAACCCGCAATCCACCATCCACCGGTCCCGTTCTGCGCGGAAGAACACTTTGGGTTCCCAAGCGGCGCCGCGAACCTTTTTGATCTTCTTTCGCAGTGTCATATGTGGTACCTCGTAGCGGTTGTTATGTGCCCCACAGGTTCATTTCTAGGGGCAATTATGACACCAAATTGACACCAAACAAGAGAAAAGTGGATAAACATTAAGGAATCAGCGAATTGCCCCGATGATTTGTAATCAGAGGGTCGTCGGTTCAATCCCGACAGCTGGCTCCACTCAAACCCCCGTAAACATTGGCTCAAGTGCCATTGTGCTGGGGTATTCGGCCTGTTTCACTAAGTGTGATAAACAGCCATAATACCCGCAAAGTGTCGTCCGATATTGACACCAAGATCGGGTGCGGTGCGCGTTTGAGTAAGAATCAGCAGGCCCTAGCCGGCCTCGCTGAGGGCGGTCTTCTCCCGTGGCTGCCAGCTCAACCGTCCACTGACTGGCCAGTCGGTCCGCATTGTGTTTCACTCACCCCATGACCAAGCACAAACACCCTGAAGTTTGCCGCCGGTTCGGCGTGGTACTCCGGAAACGCCGTCTTTCACGTGGCCTCACCCAGAAAGAGATGGCCAAGCGCGTGCCCTGCCACCCCAGCCACGTGGGCGCCGTTGAACGGGGCGCAAATAGTTCTGTGGACATGCTCATCCGCTTTGCAAAGGTCCTGCATACGACAGTCACGAACCTGGCGCGCTCTGCCAACGTCTGATTGGACTGGCAACTGGCGGTCTCTGTTCTCGCTAGTCCCTCCGACCGCCGGCCGGCGGGTCGCCACGCCGGAAGGCATTTGCGAAGGCGGACATCAAATCAGTCCGTTTCCTCCGATCGATCCCCCAATCCCCAAGCGCGTCTTGGGTCAGAGTAGTGTAGTGGGGGGCAGGAGTAGTTGGGGGTCTAGTTGGGGGTCAGGGCTCGCCATTCGCCAAGGATCTAGTTGGGGGGCAGGGCTCGCCATTCGCCAATTCGTAACCTTCCGTAGGCGGGACAAATGGCACCCACCAGTCGTCATCCTCGCTGACCACGTGTCCGCGTACCGACATGCCGGCTTCGCATGTGGAATGGGTGTCGCCACTCACCAAGGGGTGCCAGGCGGGTAGAGGATGCCCCTCCGCGAGGAGACGGTAAGCGCAACTAGATGGAAGCCACGTGTAGACCTCCGCCTTGCAGTGAAAGAGGTCCAGACATCCGGGCATCTTCTTCCGGTCTTGGTAACAGGTGCAACGGCAGGTCTCCAGATCAAGGAAGCGGCAGGCGATCTTGGTGTAGTCCACTTTGAACGTGCGGGGATCCTCGAGCTTAAGGACACAGCACCGCCCGCATCCGGCGCAAAGCGTTTCCCATTCACGGCGTGTCATCTCGCATAGGGACTTGCGCTGCCAGAATGGAAGGGAACGTTTCATGAGGCCTTGACTGCCTGATCAACCCTCAGCGTCTTTTGGAAACAACCGGCTCCCGCACCATCACGGGCCCGTGTCCAGCAGATGGTGTTCATCCATGAAGGATCGAAGCCGGCGGGCGATCAGGTCGTGGCCGATCGCGGAGAAGTGCGGGTCGCGCCGACTCACGGTCAACACCGAGCCCTGGTAGGTCTCAATGCCGTGCGTCTTACAGTATTCGGTGAGCGTCGGGCCCAGTTCGAGAATCGGCATGCCGGCTTCCCGGGCGGCCTCCTGCACAAAGGGTGGGGCACTCCAGTTCACGATCACCGCCACCTTGAATCCGTGACGACGGCTGAGACCGCCGAGTTCCCGCATGGCGTCGCGGTACGCCGTTTCGCCGGCCAGATGGGCGTAGCGGGGCGGAATGTCGTCGGGCGATGGGACCAGCTCATCATACGCGGTCGTCGGACACCTTCCACCAATTCGTTCGGATAAGGCCGACCAGAGGTGGGAACCTGACCGCGCGGCCGGCGGTGCCGGGCAAACGAAGTTCGGCAGTCCAAGGTCATTCTCAACGAAATGGACCAGAACCAAGCCCGGGCGACGGGTGAGGACTTTGGTCTTCAGGGACTCCACCTCCATGACCGTATTGTAACCCGGAACGGCCTGGTTGATGATGGTCACAGGCCTTGTCGGGCGTTCCTCGCTGAGTTGGCGAGCCAGGCAGGCCAGATAGGGCTCGTCGTCATTTACGCCCCACCCGAACATTACGGAATCGCCAAGGCCGACGATGCAGAAGGCGTTTGACGCCGCGCTTGCGCGCGGCGTGGTCCGGCAGCCATCGGGAGTGGTGGTGAGACGTTGGTCGATGAAGCGAACCGCGAGATTGGGAATCAACTCGTAGACAAGCCGGGGATTGGCGCTCGGCTGGATGATCTGCCGGAGGCTCACCCGCGAATTGGGGGCGGGCATTCGGCTGGAACCCAACGATGTCCAGGCTGCCGCGTGGCGGCCGCCGTCGACCCGGGCCTTGATCCGCAAACCGGCTTCCAGCAACAAGGCAGTCGCGCCCACCGAGAGGGACACAAGCACGAGTTTAAAGACGAAGTCCCTGACGTTGCGTCGTCGGACGAAGATGACCCACACGCCGAGCAAAGGCAGGCCCACCACCGCAGCGAGTTTGAGCGTCATCCGGCGCACGGCACGGGCAACCGCACGACCTTCCGCCGACTGGCGGAGCGCATCACGGAGCCAGGCATCGTCGCGCTGCTCGGCCACGACCCGTTCCGTGAAGGTCCGTCGTCCTCCCGGATCGGGCGGGCGGCGGAGAACGTCGCGATAGGCGCGTTCAACAGCCGCCCCGGCCTGGTCGGGAGTCAGCGGCGCGCCCAGGGCGTCCGCAGCGGCAAGCAGTCCGCACCCGAGGCAGACGGCGGCAAACCGCCGCAGACTCAGGCTGAGTGGATGATCGCTACTCACGGGTTTCATGCTAGCCGTATTCCTCCTCCTGCGCAATGGGGGCATGGCAACATCGATTGAAGCCGGTTCCGATATGACGACCCGATTCAACGTTGACCGCCAAAGAGCGAACCGCAATACTTTGTCCCCATCTATGGGCAACACCGCCGAGTACATTGACTTTCGTGACCGGTTGCGGCGCGAACTGGCCTATGAGACGCCTCCGGGGCCGGCGCGTTGGCGTTTCGGGGGCTTCGGAGCGCTGCGAACCCTGTGTTTTCATGCGCGCGTGCTCTGGGGCTATCGCCATGCGCGTCAACTGATCCGCCAGGGCCGGTTCGATCTGGATGAATACGCGCTGCGGTCGGTGTTCAACCTGCGAGTGGCGGAGGATGCCGGCGGACAGGTCAAGGTCACCGGCCTCGAACATGTGGCAAGGGCGGAAGGACCGGTCGTGATTGTGGGCAACCACATGAGTTCGCTGGAGACCATCATGCTGTCGGGATTCCTGCTCCCGTTCAAGGATGTGGCGTTTGTGGTCAAGGATGCCCTGTTGCGGCATGTGATTTTCGGCCCCATCATGCGGGCGGTCAAAATGATCCCCGTCAGCCGCACGAATCCGCGCGACGACCTCAAACGGGTGCTGACGCAGGGCGCGGCGTTGCTGCAGTCGGGCGTTTCGGTCGTGATCTTTCCCCAGGCCACGCGCGCCACGGTGTTCGATCCGGCGCAATTCAATTCCCTGGGGGTGAAACTGGCGGCCCGCGCCGGTGTGCCCGTGGTGCCCATGGCTTTACGGACGGACTTCTGGGCCAATGGCCGCCTCATCAAGGATCTCGGGCCGATTTGTCCGGACCGTCCCATCCGCGTGGCATTCGATGCGCCGCGGCTGGTGACCGGCACCGGCCGGGAAACGCATGAGGCCATCGTGGGCTTCATCACCCAACAGCTCCACGCGTGGGGCCTGCAGACGAAGGAGACCTCCCATGATGGCGCCTGATCTCCAAATGAGCGTGTTGTGCGACGATGTGCGCCAGGAACGGTCCGGAAAATTCATCCTGATCGGCCTGTTCGATGTGATCGGCATGGCCCAGTTTCCGGCTCTGTTCCCGCGGATCTGTATTGTCAACCGCTGGTGTTGCGGCGAGGGCCGTCATATGGAGAAGACCCGGATTGTTGGGCCTGACGGGCGGACCGTGGTGGCGGAGAGCAAGGAACTCGCGGTTGAGTTGCCCGGGCAGGAAGCTTCGGTGACGAACGTCGAGTTCTTCCTGAACGTGAAGTTTGACGCGGACGGAGTCTACTGGGTGGAGATCATTCTCGATGGCGATCTCAAGCTGCGTTACCCTTTGAGGGTCAATCGTGTGTCGCCCCCGCGCGGCAGCACCCCGCCGACGCCGGCCTGATCCGGCCCGAACCCGATCGACAGGAAAGATGCCCCGACGTGAGACGGAATGCATGGCTTGAATTGGATCTCGGGGTCTTGCGCCAGAACCTCCGAAACCTGAAGGGGGCATTGACAGGCGGCGCGCAGATCGTCCTGGTCGTCAAGGCGAACGCCTATGGGCACGGCATGACGGTGGTGGCGCGGCAGGCGCGTGCCTTGGGCATATCCTGGTTCCTGGTTTCCCGCCTGGATGAGGCGGTCGAACTGCGCGGGGCCTTGCCTGACGGGCACATCCTCTTGCTGGGGGCTCTGTGGCCGACGGATATCGGAGAACTCCTGGCCAGTCGCATCACGCCCGTGCTGGTCAGCGAGGAGCAGGCGATGGCGCTGGCGGCCGAGGCGCGCCGACAGGGTGTCACGCTCGGGTGCCACGCGAAGATCGACACGGGGATGGGCCGGCTGGGGTTTGCCTGGCACGTCGCCGCACCGCTGCTGGCGAAGCTCAGCGCGGCGGGTGGCGTGGTCATCGAAGGCATCTCAACGCACTTCGCCTCTGCGGGGCGGGCCAGCGATCCGTTCGCCGCGTTGCAGGAGGAACGGTTCCGGCAGGTGCTGGCCGACTGCGAGCAATGCGGCCTCCGGGGATTGTTCCGGCACATTTCGAATAGTGCGGCCTTTGTGACGCAGTCTCCGTGGGACCTTGACGGCGTGCGGCTGGGTATTGTCATGTACGGTTACGGCGGGAGAGGGAAGCGAGCGGTGACGCGTCCGTTCCTCCACTGGAAGACACGCGTGGTGCAGGTCAAACCGGTGGCGGCCGGATTCCCGGTGGGCTATCTCAGCACGCACGTGACGACCGCGCCGACATGGCTGGCGACGGTGGATGTGGGCTATTCCGATGGGTACTCGCGCTTGCTCAGCAACAAGGGATGCGTGCTGGTGGGCGGCCGTCGCGCTCCTGTGGTGGGCCGTGTGACGATGAATTTCATCAGCGTGGACGTCGGCCCTCAGGGCGGGGTGCATCCGGGCGACGAGGTGGTGCTGATTGGCCGGCAGGGGAACGAGTCGCTGTGGGCCGACGAACTGGCCCGGCTATGCGAGACGATTCCCTACGAGATTCTCACCAGCATCCGCAGCGATGCGATCGTGTGCCACGATGAGGGGTGAGGGCACCCCGTCTCCAAAGCGCGAAGCACATGGAGCCGGCGTGCCCTCACGCCGGGAGCATGCTTTGAGCGTAGAGCCTGGCGATCTCTTTGCCGTTCTTTTCCCACGAGCGGAGCTTATTCAGGTCGGCGGTCAGCATATGGGATTCCTCGCTGCCTGCCTGGGCGAGATGGCGTCGCCGCTGGAGTTCCGTCCGCCACAAGGCGAGAATGATGTCCTGGACAGCCGCCAGGTGACTCTGCTCCGTCCCGCCGCGTGATGGGGCGCTGAGCGCGGCGGCGGCAAAGGCTGCCAGGGATTGGTCCGCATCGTCGTGTTCGGCAATAACGTCCATGAGCCCCACGCCCTGGATGCGGCTTGCCCCGAGGGCTTCGATGAAAGCCCGGCACTGCGGGTCCGTCATCAGCGACAGGGGCAGATACTCGTTCACGATGTCCATCAGGTCGGGGCTGGCCGCCACGTGCTCGACGAGGAGCCTTTCGTCACGGGGTTTCGGTGCGGGGGCGGCGACGACCGGTCGGTCGTCCTCGTGTGCAGGCGGGGGGGCCTTGATCAAAGGTCGCAGTTCGGTTTGCAGCGCGGCGGGGGACAATCCGAGCCGGCGGGCGGCTTGCTGGACGAGCAGGTCGCGTTGGACGGCATTCGGGCTCAGGCTGATGGCCGCGAGCACGGCCTTGGAGACGCGCAGCCGGGCGGCTTCCGTGTCGCTGTTCTCGCGCGCCTGCAATACGTCGATCTGGAAGTCCAGCGCTGACACGGCCTCGTCGATCGCTTTCTGGAATGCCGCGGCGCCTTGCTTCAGGATCAACGAATCCGGATCCTCGCCCGGAGGCAGGGCGGCGACGCGGACGGCCATGCCGGCTTGCAGGAAGATCCCGCTCGTCTTGATGGCCGCCGTGCGGCCGGCCTCGTCCGAATCGAATACCAGCACCACCCCGTCGGCGTACCGGCGCAAGATGCGGGCATGGTCCTCGGTGAAGGCCGTGCCCTGGGCAGCCACGGCGGTGGTGAAGCCCGCCTGGTGGCAGCGGATGACGTCGATCTGGCCTTCGCAGACGATCGCCTCCCGTTTTTCAACGATGTCGCGGCGGGCGCGGTCGAGCGCATAGAGCACGTGGCTCTTCCGGAACAGAGGCGTTTCCGGACTGTTGACATACTTGGCGCCCTTGTGATCCTTGACCAGGGTCCGGCCACTGAACCCGATGATGCGTCCCTGTTCATTGCGGATCGGGAACATGACGCGGGCGCGGAACCGATCATAAAACGGATGCTCGGTGCCGCCATCCTCCTTGCGGACCAGCAGCCCGGCCAGTTCGAGTTTGTCGACCGGGATCTTGTTGGCGCGTCCCCACTGGGTGACGGTGTCCCAGGCATCCGGGGCGTAGCCGATCATGAAGGCGTCGACGACGTCGCCGGAAAGCTGTCGCTGCTGCAGATAGTCGCGGGCGACCTGCGCCTTGGGATTCTTGAGCAGATAGTCACGGTACCGGGCGGCGATCTTCTCATGGATATCGAAGAGCAGGTTGCGGTCGGCGCCGGGCCCGCTGCCGCCCTGCTCAAACTGAAGGGGAACGCCGGCCCGTTCGGCGAGCAGGCGCACGGCGCCCATGAAGTCGAGCTGGTCATACATCATCACAAACTTGAAGACATCGCCACCGGCGCCGCAACCGAAACAGTGGAAGATCTGGCGCTGCCGGTTGACGTTGAAGGACGGGGTCTTTTCCTTGTGGAACGGGCAAAGGGTCTTGATCAGCATCCCCTTCTTCGGCAGGGTGATGTAGGAATCAATCACGTCCGCGATATCACAGCGGAAGCGAATGTCCTCGAGGACTTGTTTGGGGATGATGCCGGCCACGGGTGGGTCACTGCTCCCATTTCTCGCGCCGTCCGGCCCGGTTCTCCCGCGCCTTGAGGATGGCGCTTTCCGTGCGGCTGACCTTCTGGGTCACGGCGCCGATGACATCTTCTTCGAGAATCGCCATGTGGCGACCGATCCACGATGCTTCATGGACGGTCGGCGATTGATAGCGTTGGGGCAGGAGGCCCAGTACCAGGAACGCGGCAATCACGAAGACCGTGCCGCCGATCAGTCCGGCGAGCGCACCCCCCAGGCGGTCGATGCCGGAGATGAAGGGCAGCTTGACCAACGCGCCCAGGAACTTCCTGAGCCCGATCATCGCCACCAGCGGCACGCCGATGACGATGGCCACCGCCCCCAGTCGCAAAACGGACGCATCGAAATCCAGATGCGCGACCAGCCAGTCGCGACAGGGCGGGTAGCCGAAGCGCACGGCGGCGGCGATAACGATGATTCCGACGATGGGCGCGATCGCGCCGATCAGGCCGCGTCTCAACCCGAGTATGATGCACACCAGCACGAAAATGGCGGCCATGAGATCGATGGAATTGAAGGCGGCGGCGGTGTCCATGAAGCGGTTTCCTTCGCGCCGCGGTCAACCCCTATCGGGGCTGTGGCTGATACTTGAGCCAGGCGCGCACATCCCTGGCCGAGGCCCCGTTGGGCTCCAGCTCGAGGTATCGCGTCAATTCCCGCCGCGCGAGTTTGATGTTAGCAGAATCCTTCTTGTACAGCAACCCGAGGGCCAGATGCGCTTCGGCGTGTTGCGGTTGCTGTTGAAGGAGCGCATTCAGCTCGGCGGCGGCGGCGCTGTCCTCACCCGAGTCGCGGTGGGCGAGGGCGAGCATGTAGCGGGCCTTCGCCATGTCAGGGGCGGCGGCGACGGCTTGCTGGAAGGCGGCGCGGGCGGCAGCGGTGGCGCCCTTGGCCCGGTACGTCAGCCCCAGGTTGTAATGGGCGCTGGCCATCGAGGGGTCGTTTTGCAAGGCCTGGCTGTATTCATGCAGGGCGCGATCGAGGTCGCCCGCCGCCTGGCTGCGCACGCCGCGGTTATACGCCTCGGCGGCGGCCTGTGAATTGCGGACAACGGGGGCGGAAGGGGGATGCACGGGAACGACCGACGCCGGGGCGGCCGCCTGAGGGGAGGACTTCGGCCCGGCCGCGCCCAGGGCCGCGCGCGCGTCCGCGGCGTGCGGATCGGCGGGCGCCAGTTTGAGGTAGTGGCGGAAATGCTTCTCCGCCTCCTGCGGATTGTGGAGCGCATCCCGGTTCAGCACCGCCAGGTTGTAGACCGCCGGGGAATAGTTCGGCGCCCGTGTGAGAATGTCGGCCAGGCGTGCGCGTGCCGTCTGGGGACCATAGATGTGCGCCTCCACCACGGCCAGGGAGGTCAACAGGCGGGGCGATGCGGAATCCCTGCGCACCGCTTCGTTCAGTGTCACGAGTGCGGCTTTCCACAGCCCCCGGTCGCTCTGAATGGCGGCGATGAATTCAAGGGGACGCGGGTCGTCCCGGTCCAGTTCGGCGGCTTCCCGGAAGGCCTTCATGGCATCATCGGGTTTGGCGAGCTTGAGACGCGCCAGGCCCAGGTTCGCCCAGGCGGAGGCGTCGGCAGGCTGGATCAGGACCGCCCGGTCGAGCAGCCGCTCGGCCCTGGCATTGTCGCCGCGTCCCAACGCCTCGATGCCCTGGTCGACCGGATTGCGCCCACAACCGCCAGCGGCACAGCCGACGGCGAGTGCAAAGAGCAGCATGGTCAGACATTTGCGCATGAATGGGTCCCGTTAAAAACGGCGGTATCATACCATGCGCCGCTGACTTGGCAAGCGAGGGCGCGGCAGCGAGGGCGCGGCAGCAAGGGCGCGGCCGGAAAGGTGGGAGTGGGGAGGCATTAGGTGGGAGGTGGGAGGTGGGAGAGGCGGAGGAAGACGAACGGCAGATGCGATTGGATTGGAAAAGCGGCTCCCGAATCGTTAGGGTCTGTGCCCTGATGAGGTGAATCCATGCAACGCTCGAAATTTTATGTCACAACGCCGATCTACTATGTCAACGACAAGCCTCACATTGGCCATGCGTATACGACCGTCCTGGCCGACGTGCTGGCACGCTACCATCGGATGTTGGGGATCCCGACGCATTTTCTGACCGGCACCGACGAACATGGCCAAAAGGTGCAGCAGGCCGCCGAGAATGGCGGCATCACACCGCAGGCGCACGCGGATCGCACCGTGGTCCGTTTCCAGGAGCTCTGGAAGAAGCTCGAAATCACCAACGACGATTTCATCCGCACAACCGAGCCGCGTCATACGGCCGCCGTCCAAAAGGCATTCCAGATTCTGTATGACAAGGGCGAAGTCTATCGCTCGGAATACGACGGCTGGTACTGTGTGGCATGCGAGCGGTTCTTCATGGAGAAGGATCTCGATGCCGGCGCCTGTCCCGACTGCAAGCGCCCGGTGGATCGCATCCGCGAGGCGAACTACTTCCTGCGGATGAGCAAGTACCAGGACTGGTTGATCCAGTACATCCACGATCATCCGGGTTTCATCCAGCCCGATTTCCGGTGCAACGAGACGCTGGGCTTCCTGCGTAAACCACTGAACGATCTTTGCGTATCGCGGCCCAAGAGCCGTCTCAGTTGGGGTATCGAGCTGCCGTTCGACAAGGATTTCGTGGCTTACGTGTGGTGCGACGCGCTGCTGAACTACTGCACCGCGGTCGGGTATCTGGCCGATGATGCCTCGTTCCGCAAATGGTGGCCGGCCTCGTACCACCTGATCGGCAAGGACATTCTCACCACGCACACGGTCTACTGGCCGATTATGCTCAAGGCGCTTGACCTTCCTCTGCCCGAAGCGGTCTTTGCGCACGGTTGGTGGCTGCTGGGCGACAGCAAGATGAGCAAGACGACTGGAAACGTCGTCAATCCCATGGAGTTCGCGGACAAGTACGGGGTCGACCCGTTCCGCTATTTCCTGATGGCGGAGATGGCGCTGGGGCAGGATGCCAGTTTTTCGGATGAGGCGTTTGTGCGCCGTTATAACTCGGATCTCGCGAACGATCTTGGCAACATGCTGAGCCGCATGATGAAGATGGTCGAGAGTCATGCCGGCGGCGCGATTCCCGCGTGCGGCCCCCTGGGCGAAGACGAGTTACATCTGAGAGATGCCGCCGTGGCAGCCGCAGGGACCATGGAGCGGACCATCGAGCAGATGCGCCTCGATCTCGGCCTCGCTGCCGTGGCCGACGTGGTTCGCCAGGCGAACAAGTATTTCGAGAAGAAACAGCCCTGGGCGCTCGCGAAACTGGAAGATAAGCAGCCGCTGTTTACGGCGCTGTATTGCGCCGCCGAGACGCTCCGCATTGTGAGCGGCCTGCTGTATCCGGTGATGCCCGGCAAGATGACTGACTTGCGCAAGGCGCTGGGTATACCCGCGGGCGCGCCGGATATCGGCCAGCTCAAACAGTGGGGGCAACTCGTCGCCGGTACGCGGGTCGGCGACATGCAGTCCCTGTTTCCCCGCATCATGCCGGCGACCGGGGCTGCTGCGCCGGTCGCACCGGCGAAAGCCGGTGCAGCGGCAGGCGCACCCCCTGCAGGTTCGGCGGCGACGCCCCCCGCGGGCGTGACGCTGATCGAGTACGCCGACTTCCAGAAGGTGCAACTGCGGACGGCGAAGATCCTGGAAGCCGAGAAGGTGGAAGGGGCGGACAAGCTTCTGCGCCTGCAAATCGACGTGGGCGGCGAACGACGCCAGATCGTGGCGGGCATTGCGCTGTCGTACGAGCCGTCGGCCTTGATCGGGAAGACCGTCGTTGTTGTGGCGAACCTGAAGCCCGCGAAGATCCGCGGGGTCGAGTCCAACGGCATGCTGCTGGCCGCCAGCGTAGGCAAAGAACTGCGCATCGTCACGGTCGACGGCGATCTGCCATCGGGTGTCGGTGTGAAATGAGGGTGCCCTGATGTGGGGCGGATGTCCCCATCCGCCTGCAGTCCTGGATTCGGCGGTTTAACGTTCACGGTTCCAGTCTATCGTCAGTCGGAGACTCAATGGATGCGGGAATGCGGAACATTCAACGACCAACGCCCAACAACCAACGCCCAACGGGGAGAGAGCATCTGAACCCCACTTGGACGTTCGGCGTTGGATGTTGGTTGTTGGGCGTTCGTTCTCGGTTTCTTGAACGAGCGATGAAACATCGGTCTCGCATTCTGTGCGCAGTGCTTTTCTTGCTGGCCACGGCCGCTCGGGCGGGGATCATGGACCTGGACTTCGACCCGTCCGTCTATGAGGAGCCGGCTGGCGCCAATTGGGCGTTGCTGTTGAATCCCGCCGACGGGTTTTACGGACTTACCAGCGGCTGGGGCGTATGGTTGCGCAACACGCCGGTCTTTGCGGACTACCGTTTCGATCTATTCGAAAACGGGATCGAAGACGCTTTCTATGGCGGTTTCGGTTTGACGCTGCGGCTGATGCCGCACTGGCGTGTGGCGCCGTTTGCGGGTGGGGGCGGCAGTTACAACTGGTCCTGGTCGCGCACGGAAGATACCGGCTCCACGACGATACCGCCGGACCGAGGCGAGTCCTATGGCGCAGGCTATGTCGATGCCGGCGTGCGCATTCAAGTGTCGTCTTATCTCCGGTTCGTTGAACTCAGCGGCCGTTACACCTGGCCGTCGCTGGAGGGGCCGGACCGCGACTACTGGCTCATCGCGATCGGCACCGGCATTGGGTGGTGACCCATTGGCTCTTGAATTCCGGTTATCTGGAAATCAGGAAATCAGGAAGGGCATCTTTCCTGCCTTCGTGAGTTTCAGATTGGCTCCGATCACGGGCATAGGATGAGGGAATATGGATGTTGGACGCCCCCTATGCCGTGAACGGCATTGCCGCGATTTATTCAAAACGGTACAGTACAGTCATGAAGTACAAGATCGTCATCCATCAGGAGCCCCAAGGCGGGTTCTGGGCGGAAGTGCCCGCGTTGCCCGGGTGCATTTCACAGGGCGATACGTTGCCTGAGTTGAAGATCAATGTTCGAGAAGCCATCGAGGGCTATCTAGTCGTCATGGCAGAAGAAGGCCGAACTCCTGAACCGGACGTTGAGATCGCCGAGGTCGCGGTGTAAGCAACGCCCACTCGGGGAAGACGGACATTGAACAGAACCATGGCCATGCAGAATGTCCCGGTTTGTGCCCGATATTGACAATGCCGTACATATCGGCGATAATTGCCATTCAGGACGAGGAACACCCATGAATGACGCCAAGATGACTGTGCGTTTGCCGGTCGCCGAACTCGAATTCGCCAAGTCCTATGCGCGACGCAGCGGGTTTTCTCTCACCGCCTTGATCAGCCGCTATCTGGCCCGATTGCAGACACTGACGGAAGGGGAAATGCCCGCCGAGATCAAGACCATCGCGGGCATAGTCCCCCCCAAGGTGGATGCCCGCGCGGAATACCATGCGCGGCATATGAGGAAGTCATGATGCAAATCATGATTGACCTGAATGTCTTGCTGGACGTTATCCAGAAACGCGAACCGCAATTCGCAGCGTCGGGCAAAATACTCAGCCTAGTGGCAAAGCGCGAGATCTCCGGGCACATCCCCGCCCATGCGCTCACAACGATTCACTACATCGTTGCCAAGTATGCCGGACACGCGAAAGCCGGACAGACCATTGACTAGTTGCTTTCGACATTGAAGGTCATCCCTGCCGGGCAAAAGGAATTCCTTCGGGCTCGAAGCTTGAACATGCCGGATTTCGAAGATGCCGTGGTCGCGAGCCTGGCGGAATCGAGCCATTGCCAATACATTGTTTCCCGGAACACAGGGGACTTCAAGCACTCTCGGATCCCTATCATCACCCCAGAGGAACTTCTCGCACTCATGGCGGAGAAGACCGCATAGGGCCTGTTGGCGGATCCCCGTACGCCGGCGGGGCCGGAGGCCCTCGCCCTACCCATCAGGTCACAACCGGAACACCGAACACTGGTCTCCCCGACTACCCCTTGCGCTTGCGTCGCACGATGCGCGAGGTCATGGCGCGGGTGTTCTTGCCGGACTTCGCGGAAGACTTGCGAGCATGGGTGGCGCCGGCGGTCTCGCGGCCGGCCGGCACGAAGTCCTGCGGCAGGCCCGCCGCAAGGCGCAATTCCTTTAGTTGGTCGCGCAGCACTGTGGCGCGCTCGAATTCCAGGGCATCCGCCGCCTCGGTCATCTCCGTCTCCAAGTCCTGGATGGCCGTGTGGACGTCATAGTCCACGCCGCTTTCCCGCACCACGCGATCGGCCAGTTCCTGGCCCTTGTGATCGACGGCCAGGCTTTCCTGGATGCTCTTCTGGATGGACTGCGGCGTGATGTGATTCGCGACGTTGTATGCCAACTGTTTCGTGCGGCGCCGTTCGGTCACGTCCATCATGCGCTGCATGGACCCGGTGATCTGGTCGGCGTAGAGGATGACCTTGCCGTCCAGGTGGCGGGCCGCCCGCCCGGCGATCTGGATGAGCGCCGTTTCCGAGCGCAGGAAGCCCTCCTTGTCGGCGTCGAGCACGGCGACCAGCGACACTTCGGGCAGGTCGAGGCCCTCGCGCAGCAGGTTGATACCGATGAGGCAGTCAAACTCCGCCTTGCGCAGGCTGCGCAGGATCTCGACGCGCTGGATGGTGTCGATGTCGCTATGCAGATAGCGGACCTTCAAACCGACCGAATGGAGGTACGTCGTAAGATCTTCGGCCGTGCGCTTGGTGAGAGTGGTCACCAGCACCCGTTCATGGCGTTCGGCGTGAGCGCGGATTTCCTCCATCACATCGTCGATCTGGTTCTTGAGCGGACGCACGGTGACCGGCGGATCGATGATGCCGGTGGGCCGGATCAACTGGGGAATGGGGGGCGGCGATACCAGTCGTTCGTGGGGGCCGGGCGTAGCCGACGTGAAGAGGACCTGCCCGACGCTGCCGATGAACTCGTCAAAGTTCATGGGTCGGTTGTCGCGGGCCGAGGGCAGGCGGAACCCGTGTTCGACGAGCACCGTCTTGCGCGCCTGGTCGCCGTTGAACATGCCCCGGATCTGCGGCACCGTGACGTGGGACTCGTCGATGATGGTCAGGAAATCGCCCTGGAAATAGCTGAGCAGCGTGGCGGGTTTCTCGCCCGGTTGCCGACCGCTGAGATGACGGGAATAGTTCTCGATTCCCGAGCAGAACCCGATCTCCTTGAGCATTTCAACATCGTACATCGTACGCATCTTGAGGCGCTGGGCTTCGAGGAGTTTGCCATGCGCCTCGAACCAGGCGATACGTTCCGAAAGTTCGGCAGTGATGGCCGAGAGGGCGCCCTCGATCTTTGTTTGGGGCATCACGAAATGCGTCGCCGGCGATATGACGACGCGGTCAAGTGTCTGCTCGGCGTGTCCGGTGAGCGCATCGAACATATGGGCGTGCTCCACGACGTCACCGAAGAAGGACAAGCGCACGGCCTTCTGCGAGTAGGACGGGAACACGTCCACGGTGTCGCCCCGGACGCGGAACGTGCCGGGTTCAGGGGCGTAGTCATTGCGGGTGTATTGGATATCGACCAGTTTGCGCAGCAGTTCGTCGCGATCCACCGTGTCGCCGGGCTTCACTTGAACGATCATCTCGCGATAGTCTTCCGGCGAGCCGAGGCCATAGATGCAGGAGACGGAGGCGACGATGATTACGTCGTTGCGGCAGAGCAGGGAGTTGGTCGCGGACAGCCGCAGGCGTTCAATCTCCTTGTTGATCGAGGCATCTTTCTCGATGTAGGTGTCGGTTTGCGGGATGTAGGCTTCGGGCTGGTAATAGTCGTAGTAGCTGACGAAATACTCGACGGCGTTGTCGGGGAAGAAGGTTTTCAGTTCGGAATAGAGTTGGGCGGCCAGCGTCTTGTTGTGCGAGCACACCAGGGTGGGGCGTCCGTGTCGGGCAATCACATTGGCCATGGTGAAGGTCTTGCCGGACCCCGTGACGCCTTCGAGGATCTGGAAGCGGGCGCCGCCGGTCAGACCGCGGCACAGGGCCTCAATGGCCTCGGGTTGGTCGCCCGTGGGCGAGTAGGGCGCCTTGAGCGTGAAAACCGGGTGCATCGTCACAGTTTCAGCATCCGCTCCAGGCAGAGCCGCGCCTCGGCGGCGATGGCAGGCGGCACCCGCACGCGGCCGCGATCCGGCCATTCTCTCAGGAGGGTCAGCAGGTTCTGCTCGGTGGTCTTGGCCATGTTCGGGCAGATGGAGACCTTCAGTGCCTCCACCGTGACCCGGCCCCGATGCCGGGCTGCGAGGCGTCGGACGAGATGCACTTCGGTGCCGATGACAATATGGGCGCCAGCGGGAGCGGCTTCGACATACTTCATGATCTGGGACGTGGACCCGTGCGCATCCGAGAGCCGGACGACTTCCTTCGGCGCCTCGGGATGGACGATGATTGTCGCCTGCGGATCCTGCTGCCGGATCTGCCGGATCTGGTCGACCGTGAAGGCGACGTGGATCGGGCAGAAGCCGCCCCAGACGAGCATGCGGCAGTCGCGCAGTGCGTCCGGCGTCAAACCGCCATCCGGTTGACGGTAGTCATAAACGGCCACGTCGCTGTCGGCGAGTCCATGATCGTGGGCGGTGTTCTCGCCGAGGTGCCGGTCGGGCAGGAAGAAGGGGCGCTTGCCCTGGTCCAACACCCATTTCACGATGCGGGGCGCGTTGCTGGAGGTGCAGGCGCTGCCACCCGCCCGGCCGCAGAAAGCTTTGACGTGCGCCGAACTATTCACATAGACCACGGGCAACCAATTGTCGCCATGCCGGCGGATGTGGGCCCAGGCGCGTTCGACTTGTGTAATGTCGGCCATGTCGGCCATGGGGCAGCCGGCGCCGGTTTCCGGCATGTAGACAAGCTGCTGCGGCGTGGTCAGGACATCCGCCGATTCGGCCATGAAGTGTACGCCGCAGAAGACGATGCGTTCGGCCGTACTGGTGGCCGCCTGGCGGGACAGTTCGAGCGAGTCGCCCAGCACGTCGGCATGACGCAATACGGTGTCATCCTGGTAGTAGTGACCCAGGATCAGCAAACGCGTTCCCCACTCGCGGCGAATCGCGTCAATATCACGGCAGATGTCGGGCATAACCTTTCCTCCAACGCGTGGAGTATAGCAGAAGAGCGCCTGCCCTCAAAATGGCAGATGTGAGGGGCAAAGGCGACCGATGGCCGTCGTTGCCTTCATCTTGCTCACGGCGGTTGGCCAGACCGAGAATCGACGGGAGCGGTTGCCTCACTCATCAAACCATTCGTCATTACGGTCAAAGGCGGGGACGGGCACATTGATGATGCGCATGTGGCCCACGGCACGGTGACGACACCCCGGCTTGATGAGAATGGTCGTCATGGGTTTGACAGGCACGCGTTCGCCGTCGAGTTCCATGTGACCTTCGCCGTCCAGGATCAGGTAGATCTCGGTCAATTTCTTGTGGTAGTGAGTGCGACTGTCCTTCTTGATATCGACCATGTGAATCGTGGCCACGGGATTGTCGGGGCTCATGAACGCGCGCCTCGTCGTGCCACAGGGACACTGCGTCGGCGCGATTTGGTCCAGTTGCTCAATCAGGTAGTACTTCACGTGTCTCGATTCCTCCAGTAGCGCACCGTATGGTTCAACAGGAAGCCCCAGCGCGTTGTTTGAATAGCGCCCAGGCTGCCAGGGTCTTGGCGTCACGCCACGCTCCGGCGGCGATGCCGCGTTCGAACTCGGCGGCATCGAACCAGGCGAGCGCGATGCGTTCGTCGTGGTCCGGCTGCGGGGCGGCCGGCGTTGGCTCAAGGTCGGCGTAGAACAGGTGAATGAGCTCGTCGGTGTACCCCGGGGAGGGATAGATGACCCCCAACGGCGTCAGGGTCCTGGCGGCATAGCCGGTCTCCTCGCGGAGTTCGCGCCGCGCATTTTGCTCGGGCGACTCACCGGGCTCCAGGCAGCCGGCAACGATTTCGATGAGGTCGCTTTCCACGGGCTTGCGGTACTGTCGCACAAATAGAAAACGTCCGTCATGGCCCCGCGCCAGCACGGCCACTGCGCCGCGGTGATGCACGATTTCGCGGTGTGCCCGGACGCCGGTTTCCAGTTCGACCTCGAGCACGTCGAGACTCAGAAGCCGTCCCGTAAAAGCGCGCTGCGTGCTCAGCGTCTTCTCGATCACTGCGCCGCCTTCCGATCGCGCCAGCCGTAGAGGGTGTCGTAGGCCTTGCGGTATTCGCCGCTGCGCACGCGTTCCCACCAGGCGCGGTTGTTGACGTACCAGTCTACGGTGGCGCGCAGGGCATCCTCGAAACGGTGGGCCGGTTGCCAGCCCAATTCTCGACGAAGCCGGGCGCTGTCCATGGCGTACCGTCGGTCGTGGCCGGGGCGATCCTTGACGTACTCGATGAGGGTCTCGGATTTCCCCAACAGGCGCAGGATGCTCTTGACGATGTCGATGTTGGGCACATCGTAGCCGGCGCCGATATTGTAAACCTCCCCGCCGACGCCGCGGCGCAGGACCGTATCGATGCCAGAACAATGATCGTCCACGTAGATCCAGTCGCGGACATGCAACCCGTCGCCGTAAACGGGGAGGGGTAGATTGTCCAGCGCCCGGGCGATCATGAGCGGCATGAGTTTCTCGGGGAACTGGTAAGGGCCGAAGTTGTTTGAACAACGCGTGATGACTGCATCGAGTCCGTGGGAACGCTGGGCGGCGCGCACCATGAAATCGGCCCCGGCTTTCGTGGCGGCATACGGGTTGTTGGGCTGCACGGGCGTCTGTTCGGTGAAAGAACCGTCGGGGCCGAGACTGCCATAGACCTCGTCGGTCGACACTTGGAGAAAGCGCTTCACGCCGTGCTTGCGTGCGGCGTCAAGGAGCACCTGGGTCCCGAGGATATTGGTGCGGATGAATTCGCGGGGCCCCATGTGGAGGCTTCGGTCGACGTGGCTTTCGGCGGCGAAATTGACGACCGCGTCGAAGCGGTGGTTGCGGAAGACCTGAGCAACGTCACGCAAGGAGGCGATGTCGGCGCGGACGAACACATGCCGCGATTCGGCCTTGAGGTCGGCCAGATTCTCCAGATTGCCGGCATAGGTCAACTTGTCCAGATTGACGATCTCGTCCTCGGGATGCTGCACGAGCGCCTGACGGACGAAGTTACTGCCGATAAAGCCGGCGCCCCCTGTGACCAACAGTTTCATGCAAACCTCCGTGCTTTCGATGGGCAGGAATTTAGCGTGCCAGCCGGCGCCATGTCGAGAGGCATTGCCGGCCGTGGCATGCCGCGGCACCTCGGGCATCGTGCATTTCATCTTGATTGGGAGGGTAGGCGTACTCATAGTCATGCTTGTATTCAGCAACCCTACGACAAGGAGACGTAATGAACCGAAGCATAGTGGCAGCGTTGATGGCAATGGTCCTGGTGGCGTGCGGTGCGAAAGGGGCGACCGACTGGGAGACGGATTTCGCGAAAGCGTCGGCAAACGCCGGCAAGGCGGGCCTGTACATGCTCCTCGATTTCAGCGGTTCAGACTGGTGCGGGTGGTGCATACGGCTCGACGAGGAAGTGTTCAGCCAGGCAGAATTCAAGACATTTGCCAAAAGCAATCTGGTCTGCGTCATGGTGGATTTCCCCCGTCGGAAGGATCAGAGCGCGATGGAGAAGAAACAGAATGCGGAATTGGCGGCGAAGTACGGCATCCGCGGCTACCCGACGGTCATTGTGCTGTCGCCGGAGGGGGAACTGGTCGGTAAAACGGGATACAAGGCGGGCGGGGCGAAGCTGTATGTCGAGCACCTCAAGGAGATGATCGACGGGTTCAAAAAGCAACATGCGCCAAAGGCTGCCGCCGCGCCAGCGACTTCCGCCGGCCAGGGAACAGAGTAAAATATGGCTGATCGCGCACGTTCCGTGGGCAAGGGTTTGAAGGTGGTGTTTGTCGGCGGAGGGTCCTACCGGATCCCGCCCATTGTCCGGGCCGCTTTTGCGAAATCCCCGGTGTTCCGGGGAGGCGAAGTGCGCCTCGTGGACCTCAATCTGGCGAGAGCCGAGGCCGTGGGCCGCATGATCACGCGTGCGCCGGAGTTTGCCGGTTCCGGCTGCACCGTGTCATGGAGCAATGACCTGGATCGGGCCTTGAAGGGCTGCGATGCGCTCTATGTGACCATGGCGGTGGGGTCGCCGAAGGCCTGTCAGCTTAGCGCCCAGGCCAGCCGGAAGCACGGGTTCCTCACATCGGACCAACTGTCGTTGACGGGCGCGTTTCTGGGCCTGACGGCGGGCCCGACGATCCTCGGCTTTGCGCGCAAGATGGAGCGGATCTGCCCCAAGGCGCTCATGCTGATCTTCGCCAACCCCGTGGCCGTCTACAGCGGCATGGTGAACAATCACACGAAAATCAAGGCGCTGGGCCTTTGCGGCGGGTTTGCGAATCATCGTTTCGATCTGTCGCGCATCATGGGTCACGATGAGTATCGGGATAAATACGACGTCCATGCGGCCGGGGTCAACCATATGTCCCTGATCCTGCGCGGAACGTACCACGGCGAGGACCTCTATAAAGTCCTGGGCCGGTATTTCAAGAAGGGGTGGAAGCCGCCGAAGATCCACCATCCGTCGCGGGCGATGCGGAAGCACATTCCATTCGGCCTGCGCAAACTGGAGGAGATGTATCATCGCTTCGGAACCATCATCTTTTCGACCGAAGGCGACGGCATGGCTCACCTGTTCTATGAGGAGATGGCCGGAGGGGCCGGGAAGCCCTTTGTGGCGCTGACGTCGCATCAGATTGCGCAGCGGGTGCGCGCCGCCATTGAAACGCGCCGGCAGGCCGATGCCGATTACCTGACACTGGTTGAGGGGAGGATTTCGGCGGCGGACTGGGCCAATCATCATTGGTTGAAACCGGTGCCGTGGGATGTGGCCATTCCTGTCTTCAAGGCCATGTCGGGGCGGGGCCGGGAAAAGATCGTCGCCAGCAATGTGAATCGCGGCGCCGTGACGGGATTCAAGGACCGCACCGTTCTGGAATACTCTCAGATCGTGGATGGAACCAACATCACTCCTGCGGGGACATACGAGATTCCTGATGTCTTCCACGGCCTGATCAGTGCGCTGGCCACGTTCCAGACCTTGTTGGGCGATGCCATTGCGACCCGCGACCCGCAAGTCCTGGCCGATGCGTTCTTCGCCTACCCGGTCAAGCAAAACACATGCGCCGGGAAGATGCTCATTCGGGAATTACTGCACATCCACAAGGACGAGATCCCGTCATTCTGCCAGGGGGCGGCCAACTATCTGTGACGGCTGATGGGTCGCGGCTCAGCCGGACGTTCCCGGCCATGTCGCGTCCACGGTGATTGAGATGCCCCCGCGCGGGTTGAAGACGCCCAGCACGCGGGCACGGCGCGGTTGGATGGCCTTGACGATATCGTCCAGGATCCGGTTGACCGCTTCCTCATGGAAGGTGTTGCGGTTGCGGTAGGAGAACAGGTAGAGCTTGAGGGCCTTGCTCTCCAGGCACAGCCGGTCCGGCACGTATTCGATCGTGATCTCCCCGAAGTCCGGCTGGTCCGTGATGGGACAGCGGCTGGTGAATTCAGGGCAGGCGAAGCGCACCGTGTAGTTCCGGCCCGCGCAGGCGTTACGGAAGGATTCCAGTTTCGCTTTATCGGGTGAATCGGGATAACGGGTGCGGGTGCTGCCCAGCAGGGTCAGCGTCTTACGGTGGCTTTTCACGGGGCTCTCCTTATCGCGCGATTGTGAGCGAGGCAGGTTTCAGGCTTCGGTGTTCAGGGTTCGGGAAAGACCGGGAAACACACGTGGGAAAGGGTTCAGACATAAGCGCCTTTACTTCTCGGACATGACCCAGACGCCGGTCCAACCCGAGGGCGGGTGTGCGGCTAACTCCCGGCAGCGGGCGGCATAGATGGCGGATGTCGGATCCTCCGATTCCAACTGCATGAAGTACGCCAGGGCCTCCTCGAACCGTCCGGCATAGTAGGCGGCAAGTGCCGTCGCGAAGCGGGCCAGACCCTCGCCGCGTGCCGCGGCGTCCTCGGCGGTCAGCGGCTCAAACACGCGGACCGGCTCTTTGCGGCCCACCACCTGGACGCGCGCGATTTCGCGCACCGTCATCTCCGGCGGAAGCCTTGTCCGGGTTGCCTCGGAGATCAGGATGGGCGTTCCGAACTTCTTGTTGATGCCTTCCAGGCGCGAGGCGAGGTTGCCGGCATCGCCGAGGAATGTGTAGTTAAAGCGCTGCCGCGAGCCCATGTTGCCCACGACCACCGGCCCGGTGTTGAGCCCGATGCGCGCGAAAAGATCGTGTCCGTAGCGGGCCTTGAGATCGGGACGGAGGGTGGTGAGGGTCGTCTGGTACTCCAGGGCGGCCTGCACGGCACGGGTGGCATGGTCGGCCTGCGTCATGGGCGCATTCCAGAACGCGATGATGGCGTCGCCTTCATACTTATCGACCGTTCCCCCGTGCTTGTAGATGATGTCGGTCATGGCCGTCAGGTAGTCGTTCAACAGGGCCGTGAGTTGCTCGGGGGTGAGATGTTCGGAGATGCCGGTGAACCCCTTGAGATCGGAGAACAGGATCGACAGTTCCCGTGTCGCGCCTCCGAGTTGCAGGCGTTCGGGATGCTGCACCAATTCGTCGATCACGATCGGGCTCAGGTATTGCTTGAACGCCCCCTTGATGAACCGCTTCTGTTTGCCTTCCGTGGCGTAGTTGACCGCCAGGGCGACGATCAGGGCCGGGGTGGCGGCGACGGCTTGAACCACGATGGGGAGCCAGAGTCCGCGGCTGTAGGCCCAAAAGCCGAGCGCCGCCGGAAGGGGGAGGACGAGGGCGAACATGAGCACGGTGTGCGCCGTGCCTCGACTGAATCGCACGCCGAACGCGGCCAGCAGGGCAAGCGCCACCACCAGCGACAGCGTCAGCGCCCGGGGGGCGTCGCGCATGAAATCGCCGGCCAGCAGGTTGTCAAGGAACGTGGCGTGGATCTCAACGCCGGGATAGACGGCGCTCACGGGCGATGAGCGAAGATCGAAGAGTCCGGGCGCGGTGAATCCCAGCAGCACGTAGGCGTTGGAGAACGAGGCGGGGTCGATCAGGGGCGCCTGGCCCTCCTTGAGGCGCATCTCGGACTCGATCACGGCGGCGATATTGACGGTGCGATGTGTCTGCGAACGGCCCCGGTAGTGCAGGATGACGTTGCCCCTCCGGTCGAGCGGAACCGGGGCGGACCGGTCGCCGATGCGCAGCCAGGGACCGGACAGGCCCAGGGTGCGGTTGGTTTGCGAGGCGAGGTAGGCCCCCAGGCCCAGCGAGGGCACCACCTGGCCGTCGAACACGCTGAACGGGAGCGCCCGGCGGTAGACGCCATCCCGGCTCGGATTACCGAAGACCGTGGCCAGCAGCGTGGCGTTCGTGGCCACCTCCGGCACAGGGAAAGCGGCCCGGGGCAGGAGCATCGAGCGCGGGACCGAGGCGGCCATTCGAATGGGCTGGGGCCGCAGGTCGGCCGGCCACTTTGCCGTGCCGCCCGTTTCACGTCCCACGAACACGGCGCCGACGAAGTTGGGACTGGCCGCGACGGCGGCGCCAAGGGCCTCGTCGTCCTCGACGCCGTAAACGGACGGCTCGCTGAAGATGACATCAAACGCGACGGCCCTGGCGCCTGAGCGCCGGCAGAAGTCGATGACGGGCCCGTAGACCTGTCTGGGCCATGGCCAGGACCAGCCCCGTTCCTTGCCCCAATCGAGGCTGTACTGGTCGAGAAACACCAGGCGGATCTGGCTCGTCGAGGGACCCGGCCGCGCAAAGCGGGACGCCCGCATATCCCAGGTGCGGGATTCCCAGCGCTCCAGCCAGCCTCTCTGCCAGAGCAGCAAGGCCAGGGTTGCGCAGATCAGGCCGATGGCCAGCGCTTGCAGAGCGCGCTTCAAACGCCCCTCATCGCCTTTTCAAAGCGCTTCTGCCGGGACGGGGAGGATTCACTGGCCGGCCCGTCGCCGATCAGGGCCCTGGCCTCCTTGATGCGGACCTTGGGGTCGGGATGCGTCTTGGCGAAGTCATGACCGCCGGGCTTCAGGCGGGTGTCCATTTCGGAAAGCATGGTGACAAGTCCGTTCGGGTCATAGCCGGCATTCCGCAGCACGCGAACCGCGGCCTTGTCGGCCTGGGACTCGAACTGGCGGGAATAGCCGTTGTTCACCATGGTGGACGTGATATCCGTGATGGAGCCCTCGAATGCCTTGGTGACTTCGCCCAGTTCCCGGCCGCCCAGGTTCTTGCCGGCCTCCGTCAACACCGTCGTGACCGCGCCGGTCATCCGGCTTTTGTCGATCGATTTCAGGCCGTGCTTCAGTTCGACGTGGCCGACTTCATGGGCCAGGACCGCCGCCACGGCCTCCTCCGTCTTGCAGCAACGCAGCATGCCGCGCGAGACGAGAATGAAGCCGCCGGGGGTGGCGAAGGCATTGATGTCGTCGCTGTCCATGATCTGGAAGCGATAGCCGCCGAACGTCTCCGGGCAATCCGAACACAAGGCCAGGAACTGGCCGAGCGTGTTGAGATACTCGTTGGCGGCGGCGCTGTCGAACGGCTTGGTCTGCGACAACAATGTTGCCGCGACCGTCCGCCCGATCCAGTACTCCTGTTCGGGCGTGATGGTATCGAACGTCTTCCCGACCGCGCTGGTCGTGCGATTGATCGACTCGGCCTGGTTCGGGTTGATGGCGCCGGTGGCCACACCCACGGTGGTCCCCAACTCGGTGATCGTGTCGAGCGTCTGGCAGCCCGCGATGATCAGGGTGGCGCCCAGGACGGCGCCCAGGATAAGCCGTCTCATTGCGCACCTCCCCTGGGCTTCAGTCCGCCGTCATGGATGAACGACTGGATGTCGCCCGGGGAAATCTTGTAATTGGCCATCTTGTCCACGGGAGAGAAATCGACATCCTTGTGGCCGGCCTTGAACTCCTTCTCGACGTCGGCGTTGAACCCCTTGCCGGCCAGCGCCATCTCTCCACTGGAGGCGCCGGTCTGGGTGCTGTCGCCGGCCTTCATGACGATCGTCTTCTTCGTCAGGGCGGAGGTGTGCAGCCAGCCGCTGGGGCCGCCGCCCGTCCGGGTGACCTTGTACCAGGCGCCATTCGCCTGGTCGATGGCGACCCTGTCCCCATACTGGAGGGAGGTGGTAATCGGCCCGAGGAACGAGGGGGAACTCCGCAGATCGGCCTTCTTCACTTGAACGCTCATCAGGGTCGCCGTGGCCGCCGCGGCGGTCACCCCGACGGCGCACAGGAGGACGGCCAGACTTTTCGACATTGAACTACGCATCATGACGGATCTCCTTTCGCGGCGCATTATAGCATGTCGCAGGAAAACGGAACCCCAAAGTGAAGGAGGGTGCGACAGGTCCTTGAGGTGCGGCGGGAGGTCTGGTAAGGTGGGCCCCACAGAGCGCAGGAGCACATCATGGCACCTTTTCAGGCGGATCAAGCGGCGGTGGCGGCAGGCATCGACAGCAGTGCGCGGACGATAGCGGCCCTGCGGGACAAGACGCGCGATCTGGCGACGATCGGGGAAGTCCTGGTATCGGCCTTGCGGGCCGGCAACAAGGTGCTGACGGCGGGTAACGGCGGCAGCGCGGCCGAGGCGTCGCACATGGCCGAGGAACTCGTGGGCCGGTTCAAGGCCAATCGCGTTTCGCTGCCGGCGATCTCGTTGGCTGCCGACTGCACGGCACTCACGTGCATCGGCAACGATTACGGGTATGACGAGATCTTCCGCCGCCAGGTGGAAGGGTTGGGCAGGGCGGGCGACGTGCTGGTTCTGTTCAGCACCAGCGGGACCGCCGAGAATTTGCGGCTGGCAATGGAAGAGGGGATCCGGAAGGGGCTGGTCACGGTTGCCCTGCTGGGGCGGGATGGCGGCAAACTTGCCGGCATGGCCGCCTACGAGGTGATTGTGCGCAGCCAGGAAACCGCGCGCATCCAGGAGGCGCACCAGGTCATCCTGCACCTCCTGCTGGAGATCGTCGAAAGCGCTTTTGTGTGAACAAGGGAGCGGAGCGCATGCCGGTTTACACATACGAACACACGGGCACGGCGTGCGGGGCGGGGGCGGCCATTGAAGTCAACCAGTCCATGAAAGATGCCCCGCTGACCGTGTGCCCGCACTGCGGGGGGGCGGTCCGCAAGGTGCTGTCCCGGGTGTTCATCAATACGCCGCGCGGCAACAGCTCGCTCAAGGACCTCGGGTTCACCAAGCTCGTCAAGCGCGACAAGGGTGTGTACGAGAACGTGACGGCCCGGAACGGGGAAAGCCGCTATATGCTGGCCGACAAGCCGGGGACGTTGCCGAATCTGAAGAAGACGATTACGGATTAGAAGGAGCAGCAGGCGCGCCCTCCCCTGGGGTTGAGGGCGAGTGCCCGTCCTGATGCGCTCACCGGACGAAGCTGAGGACGATCTCCAGGGCGATCAGCAGAATGATGATCCAGTCCAGCATCTCCATGCGGTGACCGCTGGCGGTGTTGTGCATCTGCTGGTAGATCGACTGGATCGAGTCAAGGGTCCGGAGGGCGGAGGTATTCCACTCGGGCAGGTGAAACCGCTGGGCCGCCAGACGGTAGACCCGCGCCAGGTACTGGTCGCCCAGCAGCTTGGGCGCATTGGTCACGCGTTCGAACATCAGCGCCCCATCGACCTGCATCTGCGACACCTTGCGGATGTCGGCGCCCGATCGTCCCGGAACCAGCGCGCGCCACCAGCGCCGCTGGCTCACCGTGTCGTAGGCCCGGGTGAGCGCGTCATCCAGTTGACGGTCGAGATAGCGCATTTCGAGCAATTCCACATTGGCGAACTCGAGTACGGCACGCACGTCATCCGCGTCGCGGTCGAGGATGATCGCCGCGTTCCAATCGATGAAGGTGGCGTCGCTCTGTTCGTAGGAAAGGCGGCAGGTGAGCGCATCGCCGATCTCCTGGGTGGAGAGCGGCGCCCTTTCCGCCCGCAGGACCTGGGCCAAGGCAGGGCCGAGCGTTTCATGGAGTGCGGCGGCGCCGACGGGGGTACGCACGTCTTCAAGCTGAAACACGGTGTAGTCTTCCACCAAGTCCGCAATGCGGGGTTTGACGACTGCCGCTCTGACGGCCTGCAACAGATCGTCGACGCGCCGGCGGGAGTCGGCCAACAGGGGGTTGGGTTCGCTCAACAGGCAGCTCAGGTCGCAGAGTGTGTCCAGGGACCCGGCGACGGGGATTTCGTAGGTGACGGAGACGGCGCCGAAGTCGTACACGTGGACGTCCACGCCGCGGTTCACGTCAAAACCCTGCAAGGCGGGTGGCTGCACATCCTGGCTGATCAGCAGCGGTGCCGGGTGGTAATCGAAGTACTTCGGGGCACGCCGGTTGTGCTTGAGGCGCGAGTCCTTGAGCCCGGCGGTCAGCAGCCGGCGCAGGCGACCGAAATCGATGGAGGCGCCGATGTCGTACGCGTAAAGCGCATAACAGGTGCCGCGCTCAACCCTGAAGTCCGTGCCTTGGGTTGTCGTACTCACGGGGGAATAATACCTCCATGCGCCCGGTATGGCAATGGCTGTCGCAAGTCGCGGCTGGTAATGGAGCCGGGATGCCGTGTATGCTCGCTGACACGGTGACCCAAGGTGAATGCGTGAGCGACACGGTCAGTTTCGATGCCATGTGCGAGGCGGTCGGCAAGCCACCGCCCTACATCCGCCAGCTTCAGGCGGTATTTCATCTGCCGCTCTCCAAGGAACACCACTATGCCCCGGCCTACGTCAGTTTCCTGCGCAAGCTGGTCACCCTGCGCGCCTTCAGTGTGCCGGTGGACGAGATCACGGATCTGCTGAAGCGCGAGAAGCGGCTGCTGGAACTACTGCACGTGGATACGATCGGCAATTCGCCCACCTGGTTCCTGGATCACTGTGATCAGGGCGGGCGGCCGTCGCGCCGACTGCTGCTGACCGGGTACGACGTGGGTTTCCCGCTGAGTTCGCGCGCCGTGCAGGTGGGTTTCGATTTCGGTCGCAAGCAGCGGGAGCTTTTTACGGGCCAGGAGATGGGAGAGGATACGCGGCGGGTGATCGACGCCTATCTGAAGGCACGCCGCCGGATCCTTGAGCGGGTTCGCGAACAGCGCCAGGTCCTGCGCCAGGCGCTGGAATGGGCGCGGCTCACGCTGCGTTGAACTGGCCGCTGCCGAGAAGCACCAGGGTGCAGGCCTCGATGACGTGCATGCCCCGCGACTGGAGCTGGTCGGCGAGGGTCGTGTTCTCGGCGCCCGGATTGAAGATCACCCGGCGCGCGCCGCAGTTGACCAGTTCCTTGGCGAGACGGTCCGTGTTTTTGGCGGACAGGTAGACGGTCACCGTATCGACCGGTTCCGGCAGTTCCGACAGGCGCGCGTAGACCTTGGTGCCCTCGATATCGGCGAGGGCGGGATTGATGGGAAAGACGGTGTGTCCGGCCTCGGCAAGGCGCTTCAACGCTTGATAACTGGCCCGGTCGGTGTTCGGGCTGGCGCCCAATATCGCTACGTTCATGGCGGCAGGATAGCGGCTTCGGGCCCGCGATGATACAGAAACCTGCGGTGCCGCTCAAATCGCTTGAACGTGACGGAGCCCGTCGGTATACTGTGACGGTTTTTTTGGCGATGGACGCGCAATCGAGCGGGCTGAAAGTGACGCCCGATCCGGACGGTCTACACAAGCATAGAAGCAGGAGATCCTTATGGCTGGCAAGATGATCATGGTTGACGGCAACGCGGCGGCGGGGCAGGTGGCCCATGCCACGAACGAGGTGTGCGCGATCTACCCCATCACCCCTTCATCGCCGATGGGCGAGCAGGCGGATGAGTTGAGTGCGGCGGGCGTGAAGAACATCTGGGGCACGGTCCCGTCGGTCGTCGAACTGCAGTCCGAGGGCGGCGCCAGCGGCGCCGTGCACGGCGCACTGGCGTCGGGAGCGCTGACCACGACGTTCACCGCCTCGCAGGGCCTCCTGCTGATGATCCCCAACATGTACAAGA
>CAZTAJ010000047.1:0-30094 GCA_964611575.1 uncultured Verrucomicrobiota bacterium | reverse complement strand
ATCATGCTCTGAGCGAAGCCCACTCGGCATAATCCGGTGCTCGGCATAAGACCTGTTATGGTGAGCTCACCATAACAGGTCGAGCACAAGAAACGTCTCCTGTCCCAGGTCTCGCAGTTCCCGGCACTCGACCCAGGTGTCCTCTGGACTCCGGATCAGCGTGGTGCCATCCCGCGCCAGGGGCAACTCGCACATGAATGAGATCGCCCGATACTCCGGCTTCTTCATTAGAAGCCCGCCTCACTGTCGCCATCCGGCGATGTCGTGACAGCCAGCAACTCCAGGAGTTGGATGCTTCGCTCATCCACGATGACCTCTGTGCTGTACTTGGTCTGCCCCTCCCGCGTCTCGAACTTGGACGTATTGACCCGGCCTTCCAGCCCAATCAACACCCCTTGCGGGTCTCCGGTCAACAGGCCAATGGTGGCTTCGGACGGCTTGAAGACCACGCAAGGCACAAAGGCCCGGCGAGGTTTCTTATCCTTGCCGCTTTGCCCAAGTTGTGTGGCCAGTGTGAACCGCAGAACCTTCTTCTCAGTACCGTTCAATGTGCCGCTCCGCGGCAATGTCCCAACTCCTATGAACCTATTCATGATCATCACCTTTCTTATCTGTTGTTTTCGTGCATTTTCAATTTCCGACGAGCTTTCGTCACAAATACCTCTTTCCGCGTTAGCGGAACCTCATGGAATACCCTCCTTTCGTATGATGTCCTCAGCGAGGACACTGGAGCTCCCGCTCCCGTGCTTGTTGCCGTTTCCAGAACAATGGACGCCCGAATCCGGCATGATTCAGTCGCATCACGCGGACACTTGCCCGCGATTTCTAAACGAACGGATTGCTCCGCTCATGAACTATTGGGTTCAACAGGAGAACGGGAATGGAGTTTATAAATGCACCGGTCCCTCAGCCCGGACATGGGCCTAGAAGTCGTGCGTACAAGCGTTTCCGCGTATTCCATACCGATCTGTATACCTACAGTAGTAAGTACCGTAAGTAGGTACGGCCGCGTAGCGGATGGCCGGGCAAGATGACTGGAGTGTTCCGTACGGTGCGGAGTGTGGCCCTACTGACCTGTAGTCATTTTCGCGGGACAACATTTAAGAACTTGCGATGCGTTATAGGGGGGTGGCCGGGCACACGGAGGGTGCTACGGCCATATCTCATTCACATCTCACACTCATGCACGATCCCGAAGTCCCCATGCCGAAGCGAAATAGCAGTCCTGAGAAGGTCATCATGGTGGGACCGTGCCGGGTGAGCGTGTTCCGCAATGTCTGCCTGAAAGACGGTGAGCAGATCGAGATCCCAAAAGTGGTGCTGGAGGTCCGGTACAAAGACAAGCACGGCCATTGGCGCGGCACCCCAGCCATAAGCCTCAGGGAACTGCCCAAAGCCATTCTGGCGCTGCAGCAAGCGTTTGAGTATCTGACCAGCCACACGCCGGACAAGTGATCCGTGCGCGCGACCTCACACTATTTCTCTTTGATAGCCCGATACGCTTCACCTACGGCCTCATCGCTCGGATTCAGATACACACTGGTGGCCCTGAGCGTCCTGTGGCCGACCTGCTTCTGCACGATCGGCAACGGCAGCTTGTAGTTGTGGATATGGTGCATGATGTGCGAGTGCCTCATGGAATGAACCGTGATCTGGTGCAGCCTGCGGCCCTTGGAGTCCTGGCCGTATTCCCGGCTGAGTCCGGCCTTGATGACGTAGCGCTGGAAGATCTGGCGGATGCGGTTCTCGCTGTAACGCCGGCCGGAACGCTTGGACCGTCTGAACAGGTATTCCTCCGGGTTGAGGGCACTCTCTGTCCGTTTCAGCATCCGACCTTCCCGCCTGAGGAGACTCTTGACTTCGTTCATGACGCCCGTCGGCAGGTGGCTGGACCGCATGTGGCCCGTCTTGGTGTTGTCGGCGGGGATAAACACGCTGCTCCGGTTGAAATCGAGGTGCTTGACCTGGATGCGGACGAATTCGCCGACACGGCACCCAAGGTGGTAGATCGTGCGGAACATGAGCTTGTGGCGGTAGTCCTCCACGCCATCGAGAAGTTTCTGCCATTCATCCAGTGTCAGATACCTTATCGTCTCTCCAAAACGCTCGTATTTCCTCGAAAGCTTCACCTTTGACGCTTTTGCGCCGATTGGCGACGGGTTCACGCTTGGGAATGATTCGGTTTCTGTCATTTGCTTCACACTGGGTCACAAATGTGAAGTTGGCCCCTCTTTTATATCTGCCGGTGGAAGCACGAAAAGTGAGGGGTGGGGAATGTGCTACCGGCCGGTGGAACAATTGGACCGAAAGGTTTAAGAAGGTTGCCTGCGTTACGCTTTCATAATGACAACAAACACAAAAGACACCGAGAGCTCGAAGCTGTACCGGATGCTGGAAGGCATGGACCGGGACATCAAGGATATGGGCGCCGTCATGAGAGGCATGAGCGATATAGTCAGCGATCTGCTGGCCAGAACCGACTGCATCTATGACGCCGTCACCCGCCATCCCGAGAGCCGCTACGATAGCCTGAACGGCGACGGGTTTCTCGACGAACTGGAAGAGTAGGAATTCAGTGCGCAAGCAAGGAATGGACCACAGGACGCGTTCGACGCTGCTGCCGCAGTCCACGAGAAACCTGACGAATACGGTGCGAACCGGCAGAAGTCGCGTCCCCGCGGTCGGCAATGCTCCGAAAGACAGGTGAGGAGGGTGGGGAGGGGCGGGTTCGGCGGTCAGGGCACCCGGACGGTTGGTACCCGTTCATCAAATCTCGTCCACGGTCCCACCGGGTCCGGGTCGGGCCAGCCGTTCCACTCCAGGTCCGCACCCGCCGTCTCGGATACCGCGCGTGTCGGCGTCTTCAGCAACCGGTGCAAGATCCGCTGCTGATCGTCGGCCGGGATTCGAGCGTTGCGCACGCCGTGCATCTCGCTCAGCACCCAGTTGCGCAACCGCCACCGGATGGCCAGCGTCGCCCGAACCGGCGTCAACACGCGGTACACGTAGTACCAGCCGGCGGCCACGTCGGGTCCGTGGTAGCTGACGCAGTGCTGCATCTCACGCCCTTCCGCCACCAACTCGCAGTCTGTGCGGAGCGGCCGGATGTCCGCATCGCCAGCGAACGGCGGCGGGGGAAAGACGAGGGGCTGCCCGTCCTCGACACGGATGGGCGCCAGGCCCGTCGCCAGTTCGTCATGCACGGTCTGCAGTTGCCGCAGCGAGAGGAAAGGGCGCACGGCGTCAGGTTGTCCGAAACGCTCGGCCATGCGCAGCGTATCCGTCAACAGTCGCACGGCCGGCCCCCGCCCGCCGTCTTCCTCGCGGCTCTGGCCGAGTTCGGCCAGCAATCGCGGCGTGGCGCAGGGACGCAGGCGCGGATGCGTCACCATCAACAGTACCGAGGCGTTGAGGCGCTCCTGATGGGAGAGTATCCGCATCACCCAGGGATCCGCCAGCGCGGTACGCAGATAGAGCAGCGACTCGACCGCCAAGGAGCGGGGCACGATTTTCGCCAGGATCCGGCGCACTGGCTCAGTGGGCGGGAAGCCGAGCCACTCGAGGATGCGCTTTTGCTTGCGATACACCAGGCCGCGGGCGGCGCGGAGCGGGCGCGTCACGGCGGGTTTGTGGAACACCCAGTTGCTGGCCAGGGCGAACGCCAGGGCGGGATTCGCGCGACTCAGGTCGTCCGCACCGGGACAGCGGGCGAGCAGGTTCAGCAGGTGCCATTTCCGCGAACCATAGCGCAGCAAGTCATCCCGCACGGAGTCGGGAATCGTGTCGAAATAGGCGCTATGGGCGAGGTACTCCCGGAGGCTGATCTTATTCAGCCATTCGTTGAACCAACCGGACTCGTCGTCCGGATCGGTGCGCGGCGGTTGGTAGGCGGTCCCTTTGGCGAACAGGTTCGGGCTGAAGACGGCATTGGCCTCCCGGCGAGTGGGGCGCCAGTTATGCGAGCGGCGTTTCCACCACCCGCGCGGGTCCGGCCAGGCGGACATGACCAGCACACAGGTGTCCGTGAACGTGTAGAGTTTGCCGTTCTTGAACGCGACGCCGAGGCGGCCTTGTTTGAAATCGCTTTTCATGGCGGCACGCCGTAGGCGTGACAGAAGACGTACGACATATCCTGCCACCGCACATGCTCCGGCATGTTTGTGCTCTGGTTGTCCCGACGCAGAAGAACGGTGTTCGAAGGGTTGGGAATGTTGGTGTACCCCCAATCGTCACCCACAAGCACAAGGCCGCCCGCACTCGGGCACTGCAGGATGAACTCGGAGGCTTCGGGCTCAAGCCATTCGCACTCATGGAACGTGAGTCCTGGGATTTGGCTGAGAAACTCCGGCAGAGTCACATTGAATGCGTGGAGTGCGATATGCACCACGTCGTCCGGGATGTCGCTTTCCTCCGTGTCATGTTCCCCGAACCGGCGAATCACCTCGGCACGCGCCGTCGTCCGCAATGTGGCCGAAAAGCGTTCCGGCAGGTAGAAGACGTGCGCCTCGACTGGTTCCCGGTGCGCCACGGCGGCGCACGACATGACGAGACGCTGGTAGTCCAGTGGACCCTTGACCTCGTCGCCATACACCGCGCCATAGGCCGTCTGGAAACGATCCCAAGCCGCGTCCACAAACATATCGTCAATCACAAGAATGTCAGACATCGCCGTTCCTCCCTCAATTCAACAGATCGTCGCGACGGATCTCTCCCTTGGTGAGCGCCACGATCCGTCGTTTGATCGTTTCGGCGTCAGCGACCAGCCTGAACACATCGCGGATGCCCAACCGCGCCAGACTTTTCACGAACGGCGGCTCCATCCAGCCCGACATCACGACAATGCGCACGGCCGGGAAACGAGACTGGATTTCGGGGATGACTTCAAGAATATGACAGGGCAACAAAGTGGTATTTGTCAAAACCACCACGTCGTACGCCTGGTGTCTCAGGCCGACATACATCGCCTCATGCCGGCCGTACGACTCCACCACATCCACGTCCCGATCGTCGCCCTTGAGCAGTCCAGCGAACGCCGCGCCGATCTTCAACTCGCTAACCAGGAGGATCCTGCGTCGGCATGTGTCTGATTCGGAGGCATACACGGCAAACCTAGCCGTTCTTCATGGAGAGCCCGGATTCATGGTTCTGCCTGCCACTTTACCGAAGGGGGTGGGACAAATAGCGTCCGGCACCCAAGATTCCTGCGCGCAGGGCTTTCCGTGTATTTCTCAGTGCAGTTGACCTCGTGCTCCCCAATCTGCCGGACCACGAGCGTGCCATCAGTGTGCTGAACACCCCACACCAGTATCTAAAGCCTCCACACGGCAACACATGCTCCACATGCAAACATAACCAAACTCAGCACCAGCAGACAACAAAGGTGCCCCCCATCCAGTATTCGTGCGGATATGCCCGCCGCGGGAAAGCATCACCTTTTCACTTACCGTTGGCAGCACCAGTCCTCTGTAGGGGGCCGCGCCACTAGTCTCCGCCCCCACCTTCGTTCATGGCCCGAAGTCAAATGTATACCCTTTGTTTGCCAGCGCCGGTACACTGCCGGATACGGCGGGAGCAGTAGAGTTACCCGATTCTCCCTCAAAAGAGGCCCTGTTGGTGGAGCAACGTGAGCCGGCGCAGAATGGTCTTTACAGCATATAACAGCATTGGTCTCACATCTGTAACGCTCTCCGCAAGATGGTGTTGCTTCATGCTGCCCGCCTCGTTGACACACATCGCCGCCCCGACTTCTGCGGAACGAAACCAGCCCCTTGTCTGTTCTATGTGCTCCGGCAGGTATGCATTCGTCGGCACGACACACTCCGACGGTCGCCCTTTCCGAAGCGAGCAGTCGATACAGGTGTAGTAGACGCGCCTCGTCATCTCTTGGAAAGTGTCATAGGGAGCGCCCCTGCCGATCTTGATGCACAGGGCTTTCACTATGTTCTCGACCAGCGGCCGTGCCAGAGTGGTGTTGACCCCATCGTCTTTTAGATAGGTGACGCATTCCCTCAGCACCTCCTCTTTGAGGAGATGCTCGGCACCGTCGAGATACGGCGCTAGCGCCAGCCTAAGCCGCGTCTGCTCGCACTTCGCAACGACCAATCCCAAACGGTCTTCTGCCTCTCGGCTTCCCTTTTCGATCAGTTGCTCCCGCGTAAACACTCCAAGATCAAGCACCCCCTGTAGTTCCGCCATGCTACGTATCGTCTCCTCATGCGCGTATGCGGTGAGGAAGTAGAACCGTTTGGCCCACTCTGGATGTCGCTTATATGCAAGCACAAGCAGGTAATCCCCTTCTCGTTCGACATACTTGACCTGTTTGTCACCGTCAAACCCGGGGTCACTCTCTCGCACTGCAGCGACATCATAGTTTCCGTCCTTGGATAATTGCCGATCGACGACAAGCAGTTCATAGTCCCATGATGACTCACAAAGCCGTCTCACTGCGCCGGGAAATGTGTACTCCACGTGCAGGGTCCCGGAGCGCTCCAGGATGCACTTGACCTCATCGTCGGTCGCGCCGTAATCGCGCTTTTCAAAGGCAAGGAGGGCATCCTTCTGTGATTTCTGAAGCACTCCAGAGAAGATATTGATGATGCGGTGGATGTTTTGGGCGAGTTCATCTTCAACGAACAGGACCTTCATTCTGAACCTCCTTGACTGATTCAACAGCGATACGCTCACGGACGGTCGTGTCGAAAAAATTTGGGAACGCGAGGGTCACAGCATGGATACCGCCATCTTCGGCTATATCCAGCGTTCCATGCACCAAGCGCGCCAAGTTACCAATGATTTCCTGACCGAGACGTGTAGAGTGTGTCGATGTGTTTGGTTGGTACGTGTTCCGAACACTCAAACGCAGCATGCCGCTGTCGGAGGAACACATTGAGAACTGAATCTCCCGCCGGTGCTTCTCCACAAACGAGGAATACTTCACGGCGTTGAGAAGAAGTTCCTGCAGGAGGATGATGAGTTTTGTGCGCGACCCTCTGGCGTCGCCAATCCGACTATCCGCAAGACCGCCCAAGTCCACTCGGATGTTGAACATTGTCCGCCCGAGGCACGCAGTCAATGCGTTGAGGCTGGTTGACTTGCCGGCTTGCCAGTTGCTGCGCGCCGCCATGTATCCCTCCTCATCTGGGAAGAAGTTGCGCGAGAAGGTGCTGAAGAACTTCGTATCAAACATGTTGTCGCAGGCCGACTCAAGAGACATTCGGACAATCTCACCCATGGTTGTCCCGCCGGCGTTCTCTGCATCCTCGGCGTCCTTCGCGAAGTCTGCAAGTGAGCCACGCGACGACAGGTTTACCGCATTAATAACCTCCCGGATGAAGCGCGCGCCACGTAAAGCCTTCTCCAGGGCAACTCGTTCCGCAGGGAGCTTCGCCACGAGGTTGTCCAACGGCTCAACGATAGAGGCGACCACATTCTTGACAGAGTGCGATAGGTCTTGAATCACGCGATTGCGCGCCTCCAGTTCCGCCTTCCCTCTTGCTGCCTCGGCAGCCGCAGCCTCCTGCTTCAGGCGCTCGATAAGAGACGTAGTTAATGAGGACTGAAGCCGGTCACAGAGGGTGGTTAGTCGATCTCGGCCATCGCGGTCTTGCACTTCGTCCGCAATCAGGGATATTGCCCAGGGTTTCAGCCACTGCGTGAAGTCATTTCCCATGCATGCTCGCATGGCCTGGACATACGGCATCGCGACGGCATCCTCCAACAGTTTACCGTTGCAACTAACTCCAAACGGGTCAGCCACCTCTGCGGCGAGAGGTTTGAGCATATTGTACGCGCGGTTTACAATTAACGCACGGACGTATGGTCCAGCCGCCTGGCATTCTCCTGAGGGCGCCCCGAGTAGCAGGTTGAGCCCGGCGACGACGTGCTCCACCTCAACTGAGGCGATGTTGCCGACCACTGCACTTGCACAGCGCACCGCACTCTGCGGCGAGACTGCGAGGATAATTTCGAGAAGTTTGTCGGATGGATTGCCCGGGCGGCTCTCGCCTTCGCCGTACCTGACTGCCAAGGCGGTCAGGATTTCGATGTCCCCGCGTTTCTCAGCGCTCAAAGATGCGATGACGCCCCACCGAGCGTCGGCACTCTGCATCGCACAGTTGATGACGGTCTGTGCCAAAACTTCCGCCCTGGTGTCGCTGGCGCATCGCAGGTAGTACCCAGCAATTGGGACAAATGCCGAATCGAACAGTTCCTCACGGTCGGGACTTGGGTGGATGCCGGTCTTCAGCATGCCGATTAGTGCATCGATGAAGGGCTCAAATCGCGAAAGGTGGCGTGCCTCAAGCACACGCGCAATCGGCGCGGCTCCCGCCTCTAAAGCCTCATAGTCTGTGTGAGGTTCATGGTTCCATTTCAGGCGCTTAAAGAATGGTCGCATCACAGACAGCAGTACTTGGCCAGAGACGTCCACTTTCACGTCATCATCCAGCGCCATCCTTGGCGATGCGAGCATTGCTGACAGGACAACGTTTGCCGCACTCTCTCTCTGTCCGGCGGTATTTGCGGCACGCCAGTACGAAGTCAGTGCAATTGCTCGGGTCTCGTCGTCTGGAGCGAGGTTGACCACCTCAATGGCTTGTGACGCGGTTTGCAGTGCCGTTTCACCGTGCAGGACATGCATGGCAAGCCACCATCGGGAGTCGTCCACCTGCAGTACAGGTATTCTTTCGCAGATCTGTTTCACTTCGGCCGCCAACTGTGGCGTGATGAGGCAGACGTGGTTCAACAAGAGGCCGACGTTGTGGACTGCGGCGATTGACACGTTTTGGTGGGCCAGAATGGCGCGACAGTCGCCCAGAACCCAATTGCGCACTAGCAATAAGTCTCCATCCGGCAGCAGTTGCTCTCGGCCCGCGCCACTCTGCGTATCCACTGTTGTCCGTTGCCACTTTGCAGCCAGTGATCGGGCGTCAGCAATCGATGGCAAGTGCACGGCTGAGTCAAGAGTGACAGCACCAGGGAATGCTCGGGAGCGCTTGTCAAACCGATCAGGGAGCAGACTGCACAATAGGCTGGCCCGAAGAAGGAGGGCCTCAACGCTACCGGGATTCTCCAGCCGTTGCCATGACCGTAGTGCCCATGCAAACCGATCCGCCGGATGTGACATCAAACGCAAGAAGGTGTCTGCGAGGATCTCGTGCCAGTACTCGCCTAGCACGATTGCTTTGGGCTCTTTTGTGTCCAGCATGCGCCAAAGGTAAGTGTGAATACCAAGCAGTTCGAAAAATGAACTCACATTCGCAGGAGTGGGGGGGAGGTGCTGAGCAACATTGTCGAGCGCTGAGCGTGCTTGCACGGATGCTTGTTGGACGAGCGCAGTCCTCAGGCTAACCCGGGAGCCGGCTTCGGGTGTGGATGTTTCGGCCCGTGGTTCTGCCAAGTCATTCTCCATGTCCGACAACCTGTGTAAGGACAACCATCGGAAACCTGGGGCAAGGAGAACCGTCGGTTCGGTCGCTAGGCCACAGAGAGTCACCAACTCAATGAGGTAATCAACCCATGCTGATACATCGTCTGGGTTGCTTAGAAGACGTTGCTCAATATTCCGTTGTTGTTCCACCAACTTCCTCAAACGGGCGGACTCCGTATCGCCGGAATGCGCCAGCAACTGGTCGACAAGATTATGAATTACTTGACTCATGATGCTAGTCCCGCAATGGCGTGGTTGGGTATGCCGTGATTCTCTGCCCCGCAAACTGGTGATTCGTCTCGCCGATTGCCGCAATCCCATCCGCCCAGTAAATTGGACCGGGGAGGGCATGTGTGGCAAGCCCCAAACCGGGCGCATACGATAAGCCGGTAACGATTTCGGCAATCTTGTCCATGCCCATGCCCAGCCCATCCCAGTCCGGGGCCATGTGCAACTTCAGGGTTCGCGCCAGATCGCCGGCCAGACGCGGCGATACGGGCACAATCAGCGGCGTGATCGCCCCCTCGGGCAGGCATTCGGTTCCGGCTGGCACCGGACGGAGAGTGTCGCTAGACATGAACACCTCGGGATTTTCGTACTTGGCCAACTCCACAAAGGTCAGGCGCGATCCCAGTATTTGCCGGTACGCCTGCACCTTCTCGCCTTCGTGTAGTCGGCCGTCGCGAATCACCAGGAATCCCGGTTGCGCGACACCGCCATGCATCTGCGCTGCGGTCAGCGCCCAGTTCAGTCCGGCGCGGAGGCCGGCCGGGCCGATCGTCTCGTTCAGTTTCTGTCGGTGCCGCCAACTCTCGATCAGCGTTCCCTTCGAGTCGCACAGACTCATGACGACCCAACTTGCCTGCCGCGTCTTGGGGTGCCCGAGATCGACGCCGAGGATATAGGGGGGTGTGATAGTCTCCGGCCACGGGAGTTCCAACACATAGGGGATGCCACCTGCCCCCATCAGCAACGAGCCAACCTGGTCCAAGGCCGACCAACGCAAGGCCGGATTGTCCAGGGAGAACATGCGAAACGGCACGCGTTTGACTTGAAGCGTCTCGATCAACCGGCTGGCCTCAGGTGTCAACGCCTCGCCTTTCTTGCCTGTCACCGCCACCAGCGCACAGTAACCGACGTCGGGCACCGTTCCCGCTTCCAGACGGTTGAGAGCGTCGACATAGGACACGACCGTCATTCCCACGGTGCAGCGGCATTTCAAGAAGGCACTCTCGATCAATTGTCGGTAACTGGTCACCTTGGGATTTCGTACGTCTTCCGCCAATAACTCAACCTGCATGCCGGCTGGCACCGTGTGCGCCCCGTACCTTGTCAGAAGGTTGCTGACCTTCTCTCCAGCCACACCGTGGTTGCCACCGCCAAAGGTCATACGCGTTCTCTGGTGGAGATTGTGGCGGACTCTGCCAATGGGCATGGGCATCTGGGAAATACCGGGGACGCGTTTGTGGAGCCAACGGGCGAACTCCAAACAAGTAACGATCCGCCTGGCAGGCGGCAGGGATGGCGGTTTGGAGCCGCCGGCCAACGCCCATTCCGGCTTGTTGGCGGGAACGTCGGAGTCGATCTCGAAATACACACGGCGAGGCAGGAAGGCGAGCGCCGTCGATTGGGGGCCGAACCATTGCCGAACCACCTGAACTCCGTCGGCATACCCAAGTCCCTGCCACGATGCCACGTGCTTGGGATTCCAGAGGACGCAGCTCGCCCCTTTGCGAATCGCACCGGCGCCGGCGCCTGTTGCGGCTCCCATGACCCGGTCCTGCCAGTCCTCCGGTTTGTCCAAATGGAAGGCAGTCAGGGCGACGGTGGGGGCTATCACGGCACCCGTTGTGGTGGACATCGTCATGGTTGGACACTTGCCGCTGGCGTTACGATTGTCAAGCCTCATACCTGTTTCTTCGGGCGTCTGTCGCCTGTTCTTGTTTGCTGGCGACAGAATAGTGGATCACGACGCTGTGCGTCACGTGACGATTGCACACAGTACATGACTTTGCAGTCATATATGAGTTGACGGGGATTGCGCGTCGAACCAGAATGAGACCCGTTTGATGAGAAACGACCCGTAAAGGTGAAAAGATGAGCAATGCTTTCAGCGGTCTTCTCGCTCGCCGGGGATTGTCCTACGACCGGTTGCGCGTCCTCGTGGAGGTGGAGGAAGCAGGCAGCATTGCGATGGCTGCCGGCCGTGAGCCGGTACGCCAAAGCCAGTACAGCCGGCAGTTGAAGGAATTGGCCGAGTTTTTCGGCGTGGAACTTACCCGACGTGAGGGCAAGTCGCTGGCCCTGACACAGGCAGGCCGACGACTGGCGGATATCGCAAGGGAGAACCTGGCCGCCCTGTCGGATTTTGACGCCCAATGTCAGGGGAAGGAAGTTGAGATTACTATCGGCTCGGGCGACAGCATCATCCAATGGCTGCTCCTGCCAAAGATGCAGGCACTGCAAAGCACGTTTCCCACCGTGACGGTCACCCTACGCAACCTACGCACCGCAGAAATCATGGAAGGTATCCGCGACATGCGGTTGGACTTTGGGATTGTGAGAGGCGAGGCCGCAGCGGAAGCAGTTCAAAGGCGAAGGTTGGGGCGACTTGAGTATGCCCTGTTCGTCCCCGAGTCGCTCGTGCGGCAGCAGAAGTCAATCGAACCGGCCAAGCTGCTGGCCGGATTGCCGCTCGTCTCGTTGGATCAAGCAGGAGAACTGGCCCGCCAATTCGCAGTGGCGACGAAGAAGGCGCGTGTTGTACCGGTCGTCAAACTGCAATGCGACTCCCTGCCTCAGGCATTTCAGGCGGTACAAACGGGGCACTATGCGGCGGTGTTGCCGACGCTGTCGAAGTCGCTCGCGAAAGCGACAGGCATCCGTGTTTATGAGGGAAAAATTTTCGCCGCCATGAGCCGAGATATGGACCTCATCTGGAGTCCTCGCGTCGAACGTGTCCGCCCCACGATTGCGCATTTAGCGAAGTATCTGGAGAAGAACTGGCGTTTCTGAACTGCCCCGGCAGGACATCCCGCCCTCGCCACCGAATAACTACTCGTAACCCAAAACGAGGAGGAACCGCCATGTCGTACATCCGAGTACCGAAGCAGGACCGCCCGCCCCGTCCAATGCGCGCCGCCGTGCCGACCGTGAGGGTACCGCAACCGCCGAATCCACCCTCCCCACGCGTTGTTTGGAGCATCCCCGACGGTGGGGACCGGTGGCCGCCCCAATTCCGTTGCCGACCGCACGTCAACGAGAGCGGCTGCCTCCCGCGGCACGCGTAACCGATCCCTGCTCCCACCCGGCGGTGACAACGTGGCGGGCCCATAGCATGGAAACCTTTATATACCCCGCCATCCTTTCTATCCCGAGGTGAAACCGATGGGAAAAGGAAGACCGTCCAAATGTCCGTACTGCAAATCTGCCAAGAGCATTTCCAAGGGGTTCAAGTATCGAGCCCAAGGAAAAGCCAAGGATAGAAAGTGCTCGGACTGCGGCAAACGATACTTGGTGGAGATCAAACCGGGCACGCAGCGTGTGTGCCCTTCGTTTGCCTGCCAAGGCGACTGCACATAGCTCTCCCGGATAAAACATCAGATGGCGACAAATCACGCAGACATAGATGAACTCATGACGGAGCTTCGTACTCATTACAGCAGTGTTCGGGAGAAGACGGAGTTCTTTCGACTCAAACAGTCAGAACTTCGCCTCGGTGACGAAGTCTCATTCTTCGGGTTCCACCAGGACCGTGAGCGTCTATTCCAAGAGCATTCCTTGCTAGCCGGGCATGCCCATATCGTTCAGGAAGCCATTGCCCAGAGGAAACTCGTCCTCGGCGCAGCCGATCAACGCCTTCTTATGGACATCGCCGCATTCTCCAGGCAACAGATGTCCCGCTACTGACCCGCCGGGTCACGTCAAATCCGGTTCGACCGAAAACTATATAAAGGGGCTCTATCTTGTCATATCACTGTACTACTCAGGAATGACAACATGGCAACCTATTCATTTGTAAACGATCGAGGCTGGCGGGTTACGGAATACCGCCCATTCAGCCCGAGCTATGCGGTACTGCACACGCCGGGATTGACTGGCGAAAGGAAGTCCGCCTATTCGACAGCACTGTATGGCGCTGCCCAAGCAGCGGATGTTCCGCCGACAACAGACGCCTCCGGTGACTTGCTGCAACACCTGACCGGCCAGCAGTTGAAGTTTGACTATTTCTCGGCGGACGTACTCAAGCAATTGCTGTCGGAACGGGTTGCCATACGGGACAGGAACCGCTCCGCGATTCAGGGCCGGATCACCGACGTTTCCGGCGACATCTATGCGGCCTACGTGCTGAAAGCACCCGATGGGAACAAACGTACGCAGGGCCTCGAACGAACCAAGATGGATCTGGAAAAGCAACTGCGCGACGAGGATGTGACGCTGTGGCGGGATTCCGTTGAACTGAGACGCGAACTTATCCTGGCCAGCAAGAAATACGCGGGCAGTCAGTTCCGGCAAGGGCTTATGAGTTCCATGCCTTCTCTCGATGACAGTAAAGGACAAACAGACACAGGCGTTTCAGGATAAATGCCGGGCGGTACGCCCGATTATCGGCCGGCAGGCGGACGATTTCTGGCGTGCCTACCTCTTTCAGGACGAGGAAGGTAGGGAAGAGCTTGCGGAACAGTTGAATCTCATCGTCAACGCCAACCTCAACGCCGATCTTCAGAATACCACGCCGATATTTCATCCTCCAGCTGGGCCGGATGCCAAGGGCGATATTGCCATGGGCTGGGTTCACTACAATGGGAAGGATCTGTTCCCCTTCGGCCTGCGTCCCATGGAGCTTGTCCAACACACGTCGCTGGTGGGCCGAACCGGTAGCGGAAAGTCGAATGCGGGCTACCTATTGGCCATGAATCTGACCAAGGCGGGCATCCCCTGGCTTTGCCTCGACTGGAAGCAGTCCTGGCGAAGGCTCCGAAACCTTCCCGGACTTGAAGACCTGCGCGTCTACACCATTGGGCGTGACGTTGCGCCCCTTCAGATCAACCCGTTGATTCCGCCCGCCGGGATCGATCCCCGCCAGCATTTGAAGGCGCTGGTCGCGGTCATCAATGCGGCATATTTCTGCGGAGCGGGAGTCGAGTATCTGCTGACCTGCATTTTGGATGAACTCTACCAGAAGCACGGGATTTATGAGGGCAAGGTCAAGTGTTACCCGACTTTCCGGGATGTGCTGGCCATTCTGAAGACTCTTCCGGCGACCGGGAGGGTCAGTCTGTGGTTATCTTCGGCCATCAGGGCTGTGCATTCCCTGTGTTTCGGGTCCATGGACAGCATTGTCAATTCCGGGTGCAACGTGACCATGGACGAGCTGTTGTCCCGGCCGACCGTGCTTGAGCTCGAAGCCCTGAGTCACGCGGATAAGCTCTTCTTCTCCGAAATGCTGATGCTTCAGATCTATTCGCACCGCATGGTCAAAAACGAGAGAAATCAGCTCAAGCATATCCTGATCATTGAAGAGGCCCATCATCTGCTGTCGCGCCTGTCCCAGCGGTCCGGCCAGCCAGCATCCATCGTCGAGGTCATCTTCCGGGAGATTAGAGAAATGTCGGAGGGAATCGTGTTTCTTGACCAGATGCCCTCGGAAATCAGCAAGACCGCGCTTGCCAACACCTACACAACCATTTCCATGAATCTCAAGGGCAAGCAGGACGTGAGCACGATCAGCGCCGCCATGCTTTTACAGGAGGAACAGCCGCTGGCTCTGGGCACCATGGAAATCGGTAAGGCGATTGTGAAACTACAGGGCAGAATCAAGGAGCCGTTCATGATCCGGGTGCCGGAGATGAAGATTCCCGCCGTTCCGGTCACGGATGACATTATTCGGACGGCCATGGCCCCACTTATTCGGTCAGCCGAACCGTTAGCCGCAGTACCGCCAGCTACTGAACAGCCGAAGCTCACAGAGTCCGAAACGGCATTCCTGGTAGATGTAGCCATCATGCCGGACTCTGGTGTGGTAGCACGCTATACGAGATGCAAACTGTCCGGCCGCCAAGGCGACAAGGCCAAGCGCTCACTGATAGAAATGGGATTCATTGAGGAAGTGGAGCAGCTCACGGCGAAGGGACGCTCAAAAATGATTCGGCTCACCGAAAAGGGGAAGAGCTTCCTGGAATCCGGCCATCCTGAAATGTGACATGCCGGAGTAGAGAGAGTGCACCGTTTGCGTCGCCGGGTGCTCGACTTCACATGTCTATCCAATCCTGTCGCGACTACTACTACTACATACTAACAAAAACTTTATAAAGAAGAAGAGAAGAGGGGCACGGACCACACCTTACTGGCCGATCTGGCTTGTCTGACGCGTTCAGCGCACTCTCTCTACTGGCGCATTGCGGGCTACTGGAACCGGTCGGCAAAGACGGCGCTCAGTTCCTCTGGAGAAACCAGCGGTTCGATCCGGTTGGTGAAGGTTCTGTCGACCTTGGCGCTCACCATCAGGATCAGGCCAAGCGAGGCCAGGTACCCCAGGGTAGAATAGAATTGCGTGTATCCGTAGGGTTCCTCTCCGCAAGCGTGGCTGAGGGTGGTGTAGTGCTGGTACACGGACTTCACGAGCTTGGTTGCTTCCTCCAGGCTGGCCTTGAGGATCAGGAGCGCCTTGTCGTTGGTGCCAACCAGGACATCCTTGACGACATCCTCACGGGCCTTGGCAAAGCACTGCGTCACGGTGGGCGCTTCGCCGGTGGAGCAGTAGAGCAAGGCTTTGATGGCGACCCGGACGTCGCCGTTTGTATTCTTGGCGGTCATGGCGGCGATCTCCTCCAGCAGGCCTGGGGCGACTGCCTGCAGTCCGGTTTCGGCGCGATCTCTGAGGATGTCCAGGATCTCTCCCGCCGAGTAGTTTCTGAAGGAGATGACCTCTGGCTGGAGCGATGAGCGGGTGCTTTCATCAAGCTGCTTGAGGTAGCGGTGGTTGTTGCTGAGCAGGACCAGTGAGTAACGGTTGGGACTCCGACTCAGGAAATACAGGATGTCCCGGCGGAGGTCGTTCTCCACCAGCATGTCGGCCTCGTCGAGCACGATCACCGCTGGGCCGGGGATCTCCTTCTCGAATCGCTCGCAAAGCTCGGAATAGGCATATCCCCGTGGCTTGGCTTTCAGCAGGGCGGCCAACGCCTTGAAACTGGAATTGTGGATCCGGCAGTTGATGCCGAAGAAGGGCAGCTTGAGCCGTTCCGAGAACGCTTTTTCGAGGTACCGAAAGGTGAGAGTTTTGCCACAACCCCGCGCGCCGAACACGACCATGTGCCGGGCGATACCGCTGCCCTGATAGCGGACCAAGCAGTCCACAATACGCTTCACTTCTGGCCGGATGACCGGCCGGTCCGGGATGTGGTCAAAACTGAAGACGCGGAAGTCCTTCACGCTGGACGCCACGCGTTCAGCCTCCTGGCGCGATTGCTCGATGTACGCCAACAACTCTTCCTGTCCCATCCTCCTCCTACAAGCGCGATGCAGTTAATAAACCCTTGCTCCTGCCGGGGGGTGGTAACATCTCCAGTGTCAGGGGTTCATGCCGCCACCCATACGCGAAACTGACTTGGGAAGGGGGGGGTGTTTCCATGGGCGGACCGGCCAAAAGAATTGATTTTCTGTTTTCCCATTATTTACACTCTCCAACTGAAACACAAACCATCCAATTGCACTACAACGCTTTACGCACAGAAATCAATTCACTGCCGCAGCAGCTCACCAACGGCGCCCGCAGGCGCCCCGTCCCTGACACGCGAACGCATTATGACCGCGAACACCCGTTCACTCACCACCCCCGGATCCTACTCACGATCCACAATCCACTGCCGCCCCTCGGCACGTAGCTCACCGTCGGCGCTCGCAGGCGCCGCCTATATACGGCCCACTTTTCAATCAAACAATACCCATATCCTTCCAGACACTCACGTATGGAACATTACCAACGGCACCCGCAGGTGCCACGTCGTCACACGCGAACGCAGTGCGACCGCGAACGCGCCGTCCCGCCCGCAGGCGGGATACGGCCGCAGCCGCCATCAGCGCGCCGCCGCGCGCCTAACATTTCCCCTTCGGTCGTAGACCGAACCAACTCTTCCCTGACACGGGCTCACACTCCCACGCCGATGACCGGGTCATTCTACAAGCTCCCTCTGGAACCAGATTCAGAGCGGCACCTCGAATCTGGTGACGAGCTGAGCGGATGACCGACAGGACCGAAAGCCATTGGGTCGAGGTTGAGCGTCCCCCGCGAAACCTCCCCTTGGGTTTTGGTCCGGAGGAGAATTCGTCCCCCCCATTTTCCTCCACCCCACTCTTGCCACATTCCGAACCAAGACAACGCCCCGACGGGTACCCGTCAAGGCGTCGCTTGTTTCGTTACCAGCTTATGTAAGGGTAGGGCTTCAGGCCCTGTTCCTGTTTCCCAATTCCAAGCTCGAAGAAACTGAACACCGCCTCCAGCCACGCCACCGCATCCCTGAACTCAGTAAGCTCACTCGCTCCTATCCTGGCACCTTCCGGCATCTGGCTCGTGATGCTCTGCAAGATAGCCGCGCACATCTCCCTTTGTTCCTCCAATACTGCCTGCTGGTCCCTGGCGATTTCAAAGGGCACACCCTTGACCACGCTCACCAGATACCGCCACCCGATAGCGCTCAACTGCTCAAAGCTACCCTTGAAGTCAAACGCCTCCCTGGACCGGCCGCACCAGTACTTCTCCGGAAACAGCATCCTCAAGACACTGTTCTCGCGTACCATACTCACGCATGCCCTCAAGTAGCCGTCATCGATGACATACCCGGTACACACGGGCGCCTCTTTTTCCGGCTTGCCCTCCCATTCGAGATAAACATCTGTTCCCATGTTGTCATATACACCTCCTTTCACGGTTGTCTGAATCTTATCTGCATCCATCTTTCTTAAAACCTCCGGTCACTGGCGCATGGGCGTCTTTTTGCGCTCCATTCTGCCGACTGTCTCCGGGCATTCGCTCTCAGTGCCAGTCCATCTGCCGGTTGCATCTCAGGCAGAGACGCACCTCCCGGCCTTCTGAATCCTGAACCCTGACCTGGCCCTTGGGTTCACCACATACAGCGCAGGCTACCACCGAGTTATTCGGCTCACCGACTGTCTGCCGGGCAATCTCACCAGCCGCGCTTTCTTCTGCCATTGTTCGTCACCTGGGCAGCGGGAAAATACCAACTCAAAACAAACACCTCCCGCCGCCTTCTGGCCAGTCCCTTTAGAACCGCTTCGCTTGGAATGACGGTCGAACGATCTCCACCACAGGCTTGGATTCTTCCACTTCCTGTTTTGGCTTTGCCTCGTTCAACCACACCTTGACGCCAGGCCCGCTGTAATCCGGGTCAGAGTCCTTGTTTTTCTGATCATTCTGAAAAGCCTTGAGATAACTCTCTTGGCCGTCCACTTTGATTCGAAGGTACAACTTCGTTTCTTCTACCATGTTCTATACACCTCCTTTCAATGCGATTATCCTGAGCCAGTCCAGCGGATCTCGGTCATCTTCCTCTGCGGGCATATTGCCTGCTCTGAGCCGCATAAAGCCGCCCCTCTTGAGGAAGAGATTAAATGTCCGGCGCGGGTGCAGATTCTCCATGAAGTCTTGGAAGTGCAGAGCCTCTGTGATGGTCTGAAATGCCGCCACCTCGCTCCAGCCCTCCAGAAGGACATAGTCCCGGCTTCTATCGCTATCCACTGGAGACCAATTCGAATGCCTGACTGGGGTATCCCTGCCTCATCACATCACGGCATTCAACCGCTGTCTCAATCGATTGGAATTCCCCCAGGATGAAGTCGCCGCTCACCAGTAGAAATGTTTTATCCATTGTTGTTTGCACCCCCTTTCATTGCCTTTAGGGTAAATGCGCGCATCAACGATTGGTGTCCGATGATCGCTGCCGCCGGGTCATCGTGGGAATGGTCTGGGAGTATTGCGGCCTCATAGAGCGCGCGGGGGACATCGCTATAGCCATCGAATTCAGCGGCCATGCCATCCTTGAGGCGCACCGGCAGTTCCTGATAAAGGCCATGCGCCTTCTGGAAGTTCTCAATCCACTCGAATACCTTGGCGAGCACAGCCAGCAGCGCGGGCTCCCTTCTCTCTTTGTTACTCCAAATCAGGCCGCGGGCGAACTTGTGTCGGAAAGCGTCCACCCAGTTGCGGGCGGCCTGCTCCGACTCGCCGTCGACCACTGTGTCGCTGGACTTGTAGCTTTCAATGGTGATGCGGCCTGTGTGATCTGTTCTGGGAAGGTATCGCAACGCTCCGACCAGTGCCCGCAAACACTCCGAGCGGGTATACCTGCTGATATTGAACCCGGCGGTTCGGGCTTTCATGAAAAAGACTTGCAGCAGATTCACCTCGGCCCGATGCAGCCCCATTTGCCTTAGTGCCCTGGCATCGAAGCAAGGCATCTTCTGCTCTGCTGTTTCGGCTTCCACGAGAAAGTCCTCCTCACATCTTGTGAGGGCAATTTCCACCGGTCCGCAATTGTGCGGCAAACATGTCTCTGCCATTGTCTAGTCGGTGTCACCTCTGACATCCTCGCCGTATTCCCAATACGGTGCGCCCTGCTCGATACATAGCCAGCGCGTCATGACCATGCCTTTCGGATTGATCTGGTTGATCGCGCTGCTTATCTGCTCGTGGGCTTCTTCCTCGGACTGTCCACCCGAGAGACACCCCTTGCTTGAGTAGAAGGCGATACCGTTCTTCTCTGCTGACCAGGCCTCCGGCCACATGAAGCTCTTCAATACCTTCGCAAGGTCGTGAACGCATATGCCTTTGGCTTCTACCTCAAGTCTGTATGCCCGGCTCATTGCTTCGCCCACCTCTCGAAACATTCGCGGCACCAAGCCGCGCCCGGGATGGCAAAGACAGTCGGTTCTTCCGATTTGTCTTCCGGCTGATTAATGTCCGCGTTGCATGAATCGCAAATCACTTCCTCAAATGCCGCGATGTGCTCATCGTTGAAATAGATATGGCCAAGCCCATCGGGTCGAGTTGCCTTGATGAACTCCTCCACGGTGTACTTGATAACCTGCTCACCCTTGACGTCTTCGCGCTCTACCATTTGCCCACCTCATCCCAGATCATGCGGCGCCCGTCTGGGGCCGGCGCTGACTCGCGCTCCTGCATAATCGTGAAACTCTCCTCGCGCATGCGCCAGCTTCTGTTGGCGTTCTCCCATATTGGCCTCAAGTCATCCTGGCTCACATCCTGCACCTTGAACTCGGTCAGGCTACCCATGGCGATCAGGACTTCCTTCGCCCGCTCTTGCCATTCTTGCCCCAGCAAGTTGCCAGCGTTGCTCTGACTGCCTGCCTCGGCTGAACTCTTCCCCCATGTCTTGCCCATATTTGTATTGTCCATCTTCCTTAAACCCATCCTTCTGGGATGACCTATGGAATTACCAAAATGCACAGCCCGGCAGGGCGAGCACTGGCGGAGTGGGAGAGAACGACAGTGAACGGAATGCAGCCATCGGTGTGTGAGCATGCCTTCCGCGGCAGGGAGGCGAAAACTCTAAAAGTGGGTGTGAGCGAAGCGAGGGGAACCCTTTTACAGTTTTCCGCGAACACGCCCCGGTGCAACCGGCGGTCGTCGAAGTCTGGAGACGGCGGCTATTGTCCCCCGCGGGAGCGGCATCTCAAAAGAAGCTGCCGACGGAAGACGAGCGACGGAACCCAGAGGGGGATGTTGACGGATCGATAACAGCCATTATTGACAGTTTCTTCTGGTGGTATGGTTCTGCCGCGTATAGTAACGTCATCCCCAATGGCCCATCGCTCCACATGGTGGCTGGTTGCGCTGCTCATTCGGTGCGGTGTCTCCATTCTCGGGTCTCTGGCCAATTCTGCCGAGGGTGGCCCGGATGACAGCCGCACATTTCTGCTGTACTTCGCAACCAACTGGGTCCGCGAGACCCATGTTGAAGACACTTGGCCGATCTCCATTGCCGCAGACCGGGATAACGTGGCCGTTATCGACACGGCTGAGCATCTTCGGTGCATCGCCCGGGCCTCGGGGAAAACCCAATGGAACATCCGGCTCCCCTCGGTTATGCCGACGGTGCCAGTACTATCCCCAGACAGCGTGTTGGTGCTGACACGCAAAACATCTTGGATTGACGCGTACAGTCTTCGTGACGGCCGGTTGTCCTGGTCCATATCGCTCGGCCCGTCTCCCATAGTGTTTCATGCGCAGCCCTTCCTGATTGTGGGCTCGAATATCATTTACGCCGTCACCACCAATGGAGCCCTGCACGCACTGTCGCCACGCTGGGGAGGACGGCTGTGGTCGAGGGAACTGCAAGTTGACGATGGGGTGTTGCCCTGTGTTTGGCATAATCGGTTGTTTGTGGCGACCAAGCACTCATGCCTCCTTGCCCTTGATGCTCACACGGGCCAGACCCTATGGCAGCATGTACTTGATTCGCCCATCATCACGGAGATCGTTCATGACTCGGAGGCGCTCTATGTTGTGAGCAGGGGTTGCCATCTCTATAAGGTGTCTCCCGATACAGGTAGTGTTGCTTGGGAGGTGGCCGTCCCCAGGCCGCAGTTGCCACCAATCCCGATTGGACGCAAAGTGGCCATAATCGGGGACGTGACTGCAGGAACGGCCGCCTGTTTGGTCACTGTTGATTCAAGTACCGGACGCATCGCGCAGCGACGCATTTGTCCCCGCATTGCAACATCCCGGCTGTTTGACGGGCAACGCTTGTGGTGCACAACGGCGTTCAATGAGCTGCACATCATCGATGTGCGCACGATGTGCCCGGATGTGGTGCTTAGGAGGTTGCCTGCGCCGCTCCGCATTATCGGCAATGGACCCGCGCCACTTATCAATGTGGGCAACAGACTGATTGCGGGAGGCATAGACGGTGATGCCGTTCATCACGCGAAACAGTATGGCTTCGTCTCCAACGGCCTGGACGCTTCCAGACTGTTGATCATTGCCTTGCTCATAGCTGGGGTAGTGATCGTGTTCCGACTTTCCTTTTCCGGTGGGAACACTATACCACCCACGCACGAGACAACCGGCCTTATGGTCGGAATGGGCATTCTGGCGGCTACGGCAATCATGTTCCTGATCCTGAATGCCGCTTTGATCATCGGAATCGTTGGCCATGATCGGGTAACCTTTGCGCGTGTTGTGGCGCTTGTCGCCCTTGGGCTTCCGCCGCTCGGCCTTTTGAGCCGTTGGGTGGCATATGGATTGCGCTCACGCAGCGGTGCCAAATCGGCGACTCCACGTGAAGCCATACCGGCGGACCCAGCCGTGTGGACGGCCTTTGCCGAACTCAAGGACCGGCTGGGTTTGCGTAAGCGAGCTACATTGCTGACAGTCGCCGAATGTGGCTTGTCGCCTTACGTGTTTGCCGCCGGGCTTAGCCGGGGTGTCCTTGTGGTGCCAAGTGATCTTAACGGCATGTGCATGACGGCGTGCAAAAACGACAGCCAACTGGCCGGCAACCTGATCCGGATGATACTGGCCCATGAACTGGGGCATCTTGTTGCCAAGGATGTGCTGTTTCTCCCTTTGGCCCGTGTCTTTCGTTCGATGATGCTGCTGTCCGTGTTTGGCCAGGCTATTGTGGCCGTTGTGCTCGTTCAATACCCGGATAGTGTTTTGCATGACATTGTGAGCCCCGCATTGCTGTTATGCAGCTTTGTCGCAACGCTGAGTGTTGTAATCACGGCTCGTTTTGGTTTTGCCCGTGAATCGGTTGCCGATGCCACTGCGACATTAGCGGTGTCTCCGCGCGATGTTGCGCAGCTGATATCACAGAACGATGGCGGGGTGGCCCCGCTGGAGGCTTTTCTCTACATTCTGGCGACGAATCCAACGGCTGTGGATGCGCCACAACGTCTTACGGCGGCGGTCCATTTTGCCACGTCCGCCCGAATGCTCAGCTCCTTACGGCAGCGTGCCTATGCGCGTGGGGGCGCTGTTTCGGCGGGGAGCAGTTTGGTGCCTCGACACGTCGGCACTTCCTTCCTTGTGTTGCTTGTCGCATCGTTGTCTGCGGGAGTCGTCTATCAGTTGTGGGCCGGCGTGTTTCAAGCCATTGTCGCTCTTTCCGACATTCCGAAAACGCTGGCCAATACGTGGGTTGGGTATATCTTCAAGGACCAGTGGAATGTCAATGCGTCGCTGCTAGCGGGAGCGCTATCCGTGGCGGCACCTTTGTGTGCGGCATTGGCTGGCGACGTTTCTCTGCTATTTCCGCTACGCGACGCCTTCTTTCAGGACGTTCGGGCAAAACCCCGAGCAATTGCCGGACTTCTCGGCGTGATCGGCCTATGTGCCGTGCTGGCCGAAATGGCGTCAATGCTACTCGGCCACTTTACGGGGCCATCGCAGTTCCCAACCAACCAAGTCTCGGTGTCGGCGTTCCCTTGTGGAGTGGCGGTCGCCTTGGTCGGCATTGTCATGGCCGCTTCGATTCTTGTTCGATGGGCGGCCATACTTAGGCAGCCCCGCAGAGTGCTGCGGCAACTGCTGGCGGTGTTTGGAGTCATGACGGTATGCGCGGTGATCGTGTTTGTCATGTTCACCGGCATTTCCACGATGGCGCGGATAGTGCTTATACTTGGCTCGGTATGCACCGCAGCGATCGCGTCTCAGTTGATGCGGCGAGTGTGTACTCGAAGTGGCCATATTCCGTCGGAATGGCTGAACTATGACCGAGTACTGATGAGTTGGCGGTACACAGTTGATCACCCGTCGGTTGCGGACGCCGCATCCCGGCGCGCGTTGATGTCGGGCTTGGGGATTGGATGTGTTGATTTTGCGGTGCTGCTGCTGCTGACGGCGTTTGTGGCGTATCCGTGGTTATTGAGCTTCGATGGCTGGTTCGATCAACATCTGCCGGATCTATATGATACATTGGTGCAGGTTAACGTGTTGGCCAACAGCGCCAACCCGCCGGCTATAGGCTGGCTCTTATGGCATTATGGAGTGACTGTCCTTCTGGTCGGTATGACCGAGGTCTTCAGCATTTCAGCCTCCGAAGCTGTTCTATTGGGCGCTCTAGCTATCCTTGGCATTATGCTTCTTGTTGATTTGGCGATTCAGTTGGTTCGACAGTCTCCGTCACCGTTTACGCTTGTCGCTCGTGTGCCGCTTCTTGAGCGACTTGCCGTTATGCTGGAGAGGCCTCTTGTGCCGGCATCGCTGCTCGCCCAATATCAAACAGTCATGTTGTCGCACTTGTCTGGCGCTGAACCCTATGTGCAATGGCCAAAGCCTGTACCTCATATGAAGGCGACCTGTGAGGCCCTATCGCTCATAGGCGGGGACATGACGAACGAACGACGTGCCTTGACCACCGACTGGGTCCGACGGTGTGCCGCTCCGTCCGGCGGGTATGGATGTGCTCCGGGTGCTCCGGCGAATCCACTTCATACCCGAGTAGGGTTGGAGGTCCTTATGTCTATTGGCACCCTGTCGGCTCAGGCTAAGGCGTCACATTCGGGATGGGTAACGTGCGAGATTCACGCCCTGCTGATGTCGCCGCCGTCGTACCCGGCTGCAGCGTTCCTTGCTCATATGGCGCTCTTGCTGGAATCGCGGCGACTCGTGACTCCGGATTCGTTGTCCGTCGAGCAGCAAATGTGCCTGGCGGAGGAAGTCACCCGCCGGTGGAGTGCGTGCGCTCAGACGATTGAGGATACTCGCAATGCTGTCGTCTTGGCACGATCTCTGGATATTGACAGCGCGGTGTTGTTTGAGCGTGTCAGGATGAACTGGCTGCCATCCAAGGAGATCGACGCGGTCAGGCTCAATCCCAAGACTGGCCTTGTGGATATTCTGCACATGGTCGAGATAGAGAGCATTGTTTATCCGGAGGAATTCCGCGCTCGTTTCTGCGTGGATCAAATCAGGGCGACTTTGACCAAGGCATTCGCGTCATGATATCCATGCAGTTGAGGTAGGAATCGCCTGCTGTAATGGTGCGATGGCCATTCGGCTTTTTCCGTCGAGTGATCGGTGATTGAAATCCGCACCTGCATCTGATACTCGTCTCCCACGAACCGCGCCTGACTTGGTAGTTGAACTTGTGAGCGGTTCAAGAACGATATGCTTACGCTGGACGACATTCGCATTGTCGCGGAGGACTATGTCAAAGAGTCTCTCCCCGATGAGTTCCCGTATTTCGGGATTACGTGGGAACGTATCGGGCACCCGTTGTCCGGCGCTCCCATTCCGGTTACGAGGAAAGCCGTTTCCCGGTGGCGTGGATTCTTGCCCACCGGGCTTGCTTTCGAGAAGACCGCCAGCATTTCCGTCCTGACACCCGTCGTCATCCTTACGCTCGAAGCCGTCGCCTTGGAAATGGGCGGCACCGTAGCAGTGCCAGAGCGCCGACAGCTTGTCGAGGCCATCCGACGGTGTGCGCGGACGTTTGGGGCTTCTGCTGACAAGGCCGGGGTGATTGCGGGAGGGCTGGCCGACCGCCTTGCTGTGCTACTGAATCATAAGAGCGAGGCCGCCGTCGCATTGACAGGTGGTCCATCGCCAATGGGTGCATTGCCTTTTATGATATGGGAGTCGGACAAGAACGGCGTGCCGATTCCCGTCAAGGGTGGCGATGCCGCTGCCGTATCGCGCATCCTTCAAGAGAAGGGCAAGTACGACGTTGTGGTCCATGGACGGCAAGTCCATGCGAAGCAGTTCGGGAAGCAGAGTGTTGTGATCCCCATGGAGGGCGTCATGATCAATCTGTTGACATTGCTCGTCCGTTACAAGACGCACGACCTGACCACCGTTGAGCTGTATGAAAGCGCTTGTCGGACAGGTGCTGGCACGCCTCAGGCCGCTCAAGTGGGCTACAGCGAAAAGGATCTTCTGACCAACTATCTTCGATCCCCGTTGTCGCGGTTGCGACGTGAGATTGAGGTCAGTTCGTTCGTCATCAAGAATACCCGTTCACTGGGTTACCGATGCGAGGGCGAATTCACGTTTCGGCTCGTTTTCCCCTCTGCTGATGAGCCGAAGACGCGGATAGCGCGGCTCGGGTAACACTGCCGCTGATTCAGTTCTTGCAGGGGCTCATCCGCTGGGCGATGTGCCCATTTAGGGCTCTTCCCTCCGTCATCGCTCGACTCGATGGCGTCGTGATGCGGTGCAACATCGCGCAACAATACTCCCACGCCCCCGCAACCCACCACCACCTCTGCATGCCGTAGCCTCTTGTCTCAGATAGCACAAATGATGTGCTGCCGAGCGGGAGACGCGCATGAACACGGAACTGGGGAGTCTTGGAAAAGCGGGTGACGCGGGCGACTTGGACGAACGCGCGCAGGGCGTAAGCCCGAACCAGGAAGTCATCAATGCGGCTCTCCGCGACCATCAGTCCGCTGTCGGCGACTGGAAGTACCGAACCGCAGCCGCGGACCTTCATCTCTGGGCGGAACGCATAAATGTCGAGTTTAAACTCGAAACCGGCTGCCCATCGCTAAGGATTGATTCGCTTCGCCGGGCCTATGGCACGTTTCGTCCGGGAAGGAACTCCTTCGGACTGCGTGACGAGCTTTCAATCGATCGCGAGCATCTGGTTGGGAATCCCTACTGGCGCGTCTTGGGGACTTTGCTGCACGAATTGCTCCATTCCTGGCAACAGCGCCACGGCAAACCTTCCCGCAGCAATTACCATAACAAGCAGTTCCGGACAAAAGCGGCCGGGTACGGTCTGATTGTCGAGAAGAACGGCTACACGCAATACCAGCCGGGAGACACGCCCTTCCTGCTCTTTCTGTCCAAGCATGGCGTCACACCGCCGGAGATCCCCGGTGTTACGGTGACACAGCTCAGCCGGCGGGGGTCTGCTGAGAAGCTCCATCTCTATGTCTGCCCCTGCGGTGTCAGGGCTCGGATCGGACGGCGGCAATTCAATGCCCAATGCTTGGATTGCGGCGGGCGTTTTGTCCTTCAGAAGTAGCAGGTCAGCGAGGAGGTGTGTGATGAGTGCAAAACAGGTTAGGCGGGATGTACGACGGTCATTCCAACCAAACGGTGTTGGGCTTCAGGCTTGGCTCGACGCCACCACTTCCCTTTGTGAGGTGGGTGGTTTCTTGGCGCAGACCGATGCGTATCGGTTTCAATTGCGCAAGAGCTGGGTGACCGTCATCGAGCCATTTGCGGACCAGCAGTGGTATGGGTGGGTTCCCGGTAAACTCTGTTGTCGCTTTGTACCTGAATGCGCAAAGGGATTGTTCGCAAATGATCTTGCGCGGTGGCGGGCATATCAACACAGCAAGGATGTCTGCTTGCCGTCTGGCGATACACCCGTCAAAACGCTGTTCGAACCACGCGGCCGGATTACCTGCCCGGAGTCTCTGGCGCTGGCCGTTGGTCTCAAGGGGCGTCAGCTGATCCTTGTCCACCCGAGGCGCGGCTTCCTAGAGTTGTGGGGGCCGGATAGCTTCACTGCATACTGCGCTCGCATCGCGAATCACCCGTTCCTCGGCGATAGGGCGTCGGCCCGCCTCCTCCCGAAGGAATCCTCATCCAGCCCAAGCCGCGCACTTCTCGGCACGATTCATGGATGAGACCATTGCAGCAGGTTCGAGAACAGAAGGAGAGCCCATGAGCAACATGTTTACGATGCCGCTTGATGAGTCGATGGCGCAAATCGTGCGTTGCGCCGTTGCCCTGGCAGTCATCATGGGGTTGTACGCCTTCCTTGTAATCTGGCTCAGTCATTACTTAGGCAAGAATACGGCTGGCTTCTTTGCGGTTCGTGCAATCGCGGCGCTCGTGAGCCTTCCGGTGTCATCCGTTGCAACCCACATGGCGCTCCGGTTCTACCCAGCCATCGGTGAGGAGAATGCGTGGGTGCTGTTCTTTGGCTGCCTCGTTGGTTCGGCAGTGCTGGCCTTGCAACTGAGTCGCCCCGCAATTCGTCCATCCAAACCCACGGGTGTCATATGACGATCAACAGCGGAGTATTCAGCGTTCGGCGCATGAAGGTACTCGGTCCCACGGATACCGCTATTCCGCTATCCTCCGAGGTGCACGAACCCGTTGGGCCCGATCTTTTGGGTGCAGAGATTATCACCAAGACGCAGTTCGCGGGATTTGACGTTCATGGTTCTCCCATCGGTGCTGACACGCAACTGGTGTTCTGCTCCGAATTGAAGACGCCGATCGCCATCTTCAATGCCTTTGCCTGCCCCATCTGCCGCGGTTACTATTCTACATTCTATATGGCGCAGGAGATTGTTCCTGATCCGCTGTCTGCCGGTGCGAAACCCTCGATGCGGCAGGGCATCTGCAAAAGGTGCTACGACAAGGGCAAGACCAAGCGGGTAGTTGCTGCGACCCTTCGCATTGTGTGGGTCGTCCTTCGCTTCGTGTTCGCCCCGTTTCTGGGATCCCCATCTGACGCGACCTCATCCGTCAATCAGCCGTCCCAAAAGCCAGGCCTGCCCGCTGCCGGCGGGACAGCCGTGGCCGTGCTTCTCGCTTTGGGGCTATTGACGGCCATTGGCTCCGGCGCTGCCGGCGTCCCCGGCTACGATGGTGTTTGTAGCCGTGTCAACGAGGGAGGTTCTATGCAGCCCACACCTGGTCCGAAGGAAGTCATTGCCTTGATTGAGGAAGCCCTGCTTTACGGGGTTGACGATGTCAAATTGGGTACTGCCGGCGCTCGGTGCATAAGAAATCTCAAGGCCGGCATCGAAACAGGCTGCATTCCCGAATACGACTACCAGGCGCTACTCAATCTCGTCGGCCGGGCAAAGCGGGTCATCCTTCCCATGGAGTGGCGCTGTGCGTTCCCAAAGAATCCTCCAGCCGAGATCATCACTCCGGGCGATATTCATCCGGTTAAGCTTTTGGATGACACCCCAGTTGGCCTTATGTTCGCCGAAATGGCCGAAGCTCTCCGTAGCACGGGGCGCCCGGGGTCCACGAAGAGCACCCTGTCGGCGGCTGTCCTTGACGCGAGCGCTGCAAGCGGGAAGTCCATCATCGTTATCGACTCAAAGGGGGACGGCCAATTCGACTACCTGGCCGCAAAGCATCCTGGTCGAATCCTCAAGGTGCGAGTGGGGCGGCTCAATGCACCATTCTTCAACGTATGGCAGTACCTACGCGCGGTGCGTGATTACTTCCTTGCCATCTTCAGTAGGAAAGACTCGAAGATCGTTTTGGATGCTGCCACCGAGCAGAGTGTCAAGCAGGTGGCCATTTCGGGTGCGCTGGAAGTGACCCACGCTCAACTCATGCGGAATGTGGCTTCCGGTGCCACGCCGGCTGGTTTTCCGTTCATACCCGCCGACTTCAAGCGCAGCATGTTCTCGGTATTCTACGACATTGCGCAGTCGCCGCTTTATCCCCAGATCGCCTGCCAACGCGGCTACGAATTGGCTGAGATCGTGAAACGCGGGTATGGCGTGATTATCGATTCATCGAGCATCGCAGGAACTCTACAGGAGGAATTCCTGCTGTGTTCACTGCTCACGGCGCTACGCCAGGAGATCAAGGCCGATCCGGTGCTGGTCGCCCAGGGCGGGACTCAGGTCGTGTTCTTGGTCGATGAATGTACCTACTTGGCCGCCGCTTCGCGTGTACCTACTACCGCGCTCCCTAGC
>CAZTAJ010000046.1:0-30749 GCA_964611575.1 uncultured Verrucomicrobiota bacterium | reverse complement strand
GCCATCGCCCATCCTGCCGCCCCCAGAACCTCCGTGACTTGCGCGGTGACTTGCGGGGTGACTTGCGCGGTAGCCAGACCCAGAACAGCGGCCAGTTCGCGTAACTCTTTCTCTGAGAGAGCCTTGGATTCTCCCAGGACTTGCGGGGCGACTTGCGGGGTTGGTGGGGTTCATGGATGGCCGGTCCGCCAGCCCTAAACTTGTCGAAGGGACTGCTCAGCCGCAACACGCGCCACGTTAGCCCTTCACCAAGGCCCGGAGTTCGCCCTGGATGGCCTTCCAGTTGTCGCCGTTCAGCCGGTCTGCGAGTTGACGGACGGCCTCAGCATCAACCTGACGGGTCGCGGCGGCCGGGGGCAGGGCTTTACGCGACTTGCCCGTGATATCGGGAAGCGCGGCGACGGCGGTGGTTGCGGCGGCCTCGCTGGTGTGGGTGTAGTGGCGGGTCATGGCGGGGTTACTGTGGCCGACGATGGACTCCACGACGGAGAGCGGGGCATTCGCCTCGCGGCAGAGGCTCACAAACGAATGCCGTAGCGAGTGGAACCCGACCTCCACCTGCGAGATCTTCCGGCCCTCCACCTTGCGGCAAGTCTCGATGCTGCAGGCCTTGAAAAGCGCTTGTACCCGGTCGGTCACGTAACTGCGATGCCGCGCGTAGTCGGCGGCGATCCGCGGCAAGACGTTGGCTGTGCGCCCCGCTTTCGGGATTTTGGACAACAGGGCCGAGAGGGTGGGGTGGATCGGCACAATGACCGGCTTCGGATTGTTGCGGCCGGTTTTGTTCGGTATCCGCACGATCCGACCTCGGGCAAGGTCGACTTCCGCCCATCGCAACGTCGCACAATCACCCAACCGCATGCCCGTGTAGATGCCCAGCGCCAGGAGGATGCGCAAGTCACCGGCTGCCGCCGCCGTCACTTTCCGCAGTTCCGCGATGGTCAACTCGCGTCGGCCATGCGTAACCAGTCGCTTGCGCTGGATGCTTTCCCAGGGATTAACGGTCAACCGTGCCTTCTCCTTGACAGTGCGGAATACGAGCGCCAGGAGGTTCATGTACTTGTTGAACGTATTGGGACTCCGGCCCTCGGCGGTCAACCATGCGGCGAACTGTCCGGCGATCTCCGGCGTAACATCGCGCATGAACGTGACGGCGGGATGGGTGTCTCGCATCCACTTCCAAAACCGGCCCCAGGTCATTTCATAGACGGCCAGCGTCGCCTTGCCGGTGTCGGGCCGGTTCTGTGCAGCGATGAAGGCCGGCCATGCCTCTCCAATGGTCAGGGGCGGATTGCGTTCATCCTGAAGCGTCGTCAACGTCTCCTGTTTGCTTTCCAGGTGGGCCTTGACGTTCGCAAGAGCGGTCACGTCGTTGCCCACGGTAAACGGGGCCATGATCTCCCGCCGCTTGGTTTCGGCCTTCTTGCGGTCCGTTTCGCCCGTCGACCGCATGACCAACTTGCCGGCGACCCGCCACGCGACATAGTAGGTTGAGCCACGCTTGAACAAGTGTCCCAGTCTGGTAACTTTCATGGATGCGCCCTTTCGATCATAGCCGCTCTTTCTCGCGCAACTATGACGGAACAAGGCGCAACTGTTAAGCAAAAAGATAGCAAGCGACTAGAAACATAGCAAAGTTGTGCTTTATAGCAGACTCAAAATCTGCCGCCCGCAAGGGCATGAGGGTTCAAGTCCCCCCTCCGGCACCATCCTACGCTCGACGCCACGCGTCGTGGCTTCGGATGGCAGCCCAGGCGGTGAACACGGGATATCGGGGACGTTCTTCGAAACTCCCGCAAGCGCCATCAGCAATGACGTAATGCGCACACATGCCATCCGCCCCGGAATCATCTTGCCACTCACGGATATCGACTCTCTGTCAGGCACTTGCGAAGCAACGCCACTTGGTCCCGACTTGCTCGGCCAGGGGTGGGGCTCACGGCAACTGGGACAAGAGGGTCGTCACAGGAACGCGGATAGGTTCCGTCAGGGCGAAGCAGTCCCGATCCACATACGGCATGTCGAAGACGGCTTGGAAGGCATGCGCGGCGCCTGTGGCTTGCTGGAAGAATGCGAGGTTCGGGTTCAAGTCGCGTTGGGCGGCGGACTTGGCCTCCACCAGGAGCCAGGGGGTGTCGTCCTTGGTTACGAGAAAGTCCACTTCTCGTTTCACCTTGTCGCGAAGATAGAACAGGCCGTATCGCCCAAGTCCCCGGTCCGACCACCAGTGAACGGCCTTTAACAAATGTGAGGCTACAAAATTCTCATGGCGGGCCCCTGTGTCCCGGACCATACTCCAGTCCCAGAGGAACACCTTGGGTTGCTTTCGCAACGACTTCGGCACGTTGCGGTGCCAGGGACGCAACGTGAAACAGAAGTAGAAGGACTCCAGCACCGCGATCCATCGGCGGATCGTGTCGATGCTTACGTTGACCGCATTTGCCAACGAACTGTAGTTCATCAACTGGCCGGTTTGGTTCTGGAGCAGTGTCGCCAGCGTCTGGATTTGGCCGCTTTCCTGTATGCGGGTGAGATCCCGAATGTCCTCACGGAAAAGGAGTTCCGTCCGTAGGTCCACCCAGCGGTTATGGAAGCGGGTCGAAGCCTTGAGAAACGGCTCGGGGAAGCCCCCGTAACGTAAAAGAGTCTCGATGGTGTCCGGCGAAGGCTTACGCGGAGGAACGGTTTCGGCATTGGCGATGGTCGGGTTCAGGATCTCGCCGACGGACAGGGGGTGCATCCGGTAGGCAAAATACCGGCCCATGAGGCTGTCGCCCCCTCGCTTGTAGACGTTCAACCGGGCGCTGCCGGTGACGACCATGCGGCACTGTTCGCCGTGAGCGTCATACATTCCCTTGAGGAAGGATTTCCATTTGGGGTACTTGTGCAGTTCATCGAATACCAAGACCGGTAGTTGCTCACGCAATTCGGCCAGATTGACTGCATCGGCAACGGCCGTTGCCCCACGCGTCAGGAGCGTGCGGTCGGCTTGCACATCCCAGTTGAAATAGCGGGTAGGACTTGCGTGGCGGGCGACTGTGGTCTTGCCGACCTGGCGGGGACCGGTCAGGAACGCCATCTGCCGGTTTTCGCCCAGGTGTTCCGCCAGGAGCAGGTCGTATTTGCGTTTCATGGTGCCACTATGCCGCGCCCCCTTATCGGATGGCAAGACCAATATGCGCATGATCGTAGATTGGTCCGAACTGTTTTACGGCATTTCGCATAATGGTTGGGCAGACTCCCTCCCCGCGCTCGGCTTCTTTCGCGCGAAGGGCCGCAGGCGTGTGAGGTTGGCTTTGACCATGCCATTCCGTTAGAAAATGTGCATTCTTTTCCTGACACAATCACCCCGACAGTTGTGCGTGTCTCAGGTCAGTTCGCGGCCTATCGCCTTGAGGGTCGAAACAGGTTCGGCGGCCGGCAACGCCGCCTTGGCGGTCCTCTTGCCGGTGATGTCCGGAGCGCGGAGACGGCGGCGGTTGATGCTCAGTTCCCCTTGGCGGCAACGTCTTTTGGCCGCATCCTGAACCCGTCTTTGATGGTTGTGCCGCGAAGCGACAGCACATACTTCTCCTTGCCACTGCCAGATGAGCACAGCGGCGGCTCATTGACGCAAAGATCGCCTTGCCGGGGTACATTGACGCACAAGCCGGATTCGTAGGTGTAGGGGACCAGCGAGGCGTGCGGGAATGGAGTGAGTTCCTCGGTTAGAAACGCCGGACGCGCCTGGACTTCCCCGGCAATATCACCATGGAAATAGACGAGCAGACTGGCGGCCAGGCCGGCGGCCAGCATCTTCCGCCCGTGATCCGTGCCTTCACCCCACATCATGACGAGGAGCAGCGCCATGATGAACACTTGCGATGCCACCAGGAACCCATAGCCAAACCGGACCTCGGGCGCCTGGAAGAACCAGAAGACGATCCCCGCCGCCAGGGTCATGGCCACCGGCCAGAATCTGCGCAGCATAACTCCAGCCCGATCCAGGAACAGCGCAAGGATGGTCAACCCTACCACCAGCCAGTGCATGAACCCCAGGAAGACCGGATTGGACCGTGCCGGCCAGTTCTTGAACCACGTGTCGATGCGACCGAATTGGACGAGTGCAGGCGGCATCCCTGGCGCCCGGGCCCAACTCCTGACCCAACCTTCCTCGCCCACAATCACATCGCGCGGCACCTTCCAGTCGAAATGAAACCAATCGACGGCGGAAAGGGGATAGATGAGGTAGCCGGTAAGAACCACATTGCGGATCAACCAGGGCAACATGATGGCCGCCGCAAGTCCCCCGTAGACCGTCGCCAGCCTCACGGTGCCGCGTGCGACTGACCAGGCATGCCGGCCTCTTCGTGACTCCATGCCGATCCATGACAGCAGGGGGAGGAGCAGCATCGGCGCGCAAGCCATCTTGAGCGTGACCGAGAACGGAGCCATCACCATGACCCACATCAGGTCGGCTTGTGTGAAGTCATCCCGTTGCTCCCTCAATGCATAGGCGACCAGGGTGATCGCCAACAGGGTGGAGGGAATGTCAGTCGAGAAGGAGTTGATGTCCCCGCCGTACCGGACGAGGGGGTAGAGAATGATGGCCTCGAATGAGCGGCTGACGGTCATGGGGCTTCCGATCCGCATGACGAAACGCGTCGTCAGCGTGAGCATGACAAACAGGTAGAGAAACGGATTGATGACGTGAATTGACAAGAAGGTGAACGGCCCGATATCCGCCAGGGCGGCGGTCACGAACCACGCGTTGTTGAAACCGAGTCTGCTTTGCAGGTTGGCCAATCCCGGGACCGTGCCCCAGGTCTTGAGCCAACGCACGCTCTGGGCGTGATAGAGGTAGGTGTCGTAGTTCGAGCAGAGTCCGTTGGAATGCGACATGACGACCATGGCAACCACGGCGCCCAGTAAGAGCGCCGCGGAGACTTTCCACGGTGCCGCCGCCCGGATGCGACTCAGTTGCATCCATTGCTCGGCCGCATAGCGCGCCAGGGCGCGGCGGTCCATCAGGGCGTACAGCAACGTCGTCCCGGCGCAAACGGCGTGAAATGGGCCGGCAATCGGGACAAACAGACAGGCGCACAGCCCAATCCACGTCAGCACGGCGATGCCGAACCACACGATGTCCGCGGTCCGGTATGAGGTTATCGGCTTTGGGATGAACTGGTGAAGGAACCTGAGCCCCGCAAACCCCGCCAGGAAGAACAGGATCCACAGATAGGCCCAGTAAACGGCCAGGTGAAGAACAAGCACATGCATCCGGTAACCCAATTCCCGTTGAACGAATGAGGTGATAGATAAGGCGCTGGTTGCATGCGTGCAAGTCTATTCATCCACCCACTGCGTTGTCGCATGTGAAGCCGGTGAAAAGGGCGCCCGTTTGTCCGCGCGTGGAAGTCGGGACGTGACAGCAGGTCGGCGGACCGCTATTTTACCGTTGTCCGGTGACACTGTGAATACCCTGATCATTTATTGCCATCCGTCGGGCGACTCGCACAATCGTCGCATTCTCGACGCCGTCCGGCGCGGTCTGGACTCGGGGGGCGCCGGGTACGAAGTGGTTGATCTGTATGGTGCGGCTTTCGATCCTTTGCTGAAGGCGGTCGAGTACGAACGCATGTTTGTCACCCGCGCCCCGGCGGTTGAGGAGGATGTGAGGGCCATGCAGGCGAAGGTGACCGCGGCCCGCAACCTTGTGTTCGTGTACCCCGTGTGGTGGTACGCCATGCCCGCCGGGCTGAAGGGCTTCCTGGACCGCGTCTTTGCGGCGGGGTTTGCCTACCGGTTCCGCCCCTACACGCGGCTGCTGGGCGCAGCCGGAACGGTGGTGTCGTTCATCCCGGGGCTGCGCTATCTGCTGCAGCCGTATGCCGTCCGGGGGTTGCTCAAGGGCAAGCGGGCGTACATCTTCCGAACCTACGGCGGCGTCAGGCTGGGGCGTCGGATGTTCGGCAATACGCCGACGGTTCTCGAGAACGCCGTGCTGCGGTTCTGCGGGATCACGCGCATTACGGTGCGTGAACTGTACGGGATCAACCTGTCAACCCACGCGGCGGACAGGGAGGCGCGGTATCTGCGCAACGTGGAGCGGATCGCCGCCGGCATCCGGAATGCCTGACAAGCGGGTGAAGGACGTGGCAAGAACCAGTCAGTGAAGAAGGAGGTAACCATGGATACGAAAGCGTGTGGTTGTTGGGACCCGAAGAGCATCGCGCCGGCGCTCATCCGGTGGGCATTGGGGATCATGTTTCTGGTCGGGGGCCTCTCGAAACTCATGACGTTGGGTGGGTTTGTCAACGGGTACCTGGTCCCCGCTTTCTCGAAGACGTTTCTCCCCGGCGGGTTGGTCGCGGCCTATGGGTACGCGCTGCCGTTTGTCGAGACACTCATTGGCGTACTCCTGATCCTCGGCCTGTTCCGCCCCTTCGCGTTGTTGCTGACGGGACTGACGCTGATCTCGCTCGCCTTCGGACAGATCCTCATCCAGCAGCATGCCACGGTGGCCAGCATCTTCATTTACGTGTTCATGACGGCGGCGGCGCTGTGGATGAGCGACCATGACACCTGGACCTTGGGTTGCCGTGGCTCATGCGGGACGTGCGGCGGGGCCGACGCGAAGTGACCGGAGCGGCGCCAGACGGGGCTGCTGCGTTCAGGGTGTCGCGGGCGGCGGGGAGGCTGGGGGCGTTCGTAAAGGAATTGCGCGCCGAGTTTCTTCCCGCCTCTGCGCTGGCCGTGTTTGTGGGGACCGCCCTGGCGTTCTACCACACCGGTCGCTGGGATGGGTGGCTCTTCCTGGAGTGCCTGCTCGGGGTGTGCGCCCTTCATGCCGGGGCCAATGTCCTCAACGACTACTTCGACCACCGCAGCGGCAATGACGCGATCAATACGGACTTCGTCCGGCCCTTTACGGGCGGAAGCCGGTTGATTCAGCAGGGCGTGTTGCGGCCGGGCGAAGTACTGGGGCTGGGGGTGGGGCTCCTGGTGGTCGGGGTGGGCGTTGGAATGCATCTGATCTTCCGCGCCGGTCCCGTCGTGGTGGTCTTCGTGGCGCTAGGCCTGGCCGCCGGCATCGGCTACAGCATTCCCCGTTTCGGCCTGGCCGCCTGTGGCGCCGGCGAGGCGACGGTCGCGCTCGCCTTCGGGGTGTTGCCGGTGACGGGCGCCTACTACGTGCAGGCGGGGACGGTGACGGCCCAGGCGCTGTTCCTCTCGCTGCCGGTGGCGGTATTGATCGCGGCGGTTCTATTCGTCAACCAGTTCCAGGACAGCCGTGCCGACCGGGCCGTCGGCAAGTGTCATTGGGTCGTGCGGCTCGGGCTGAAGCGTGCGGCGCGCGGTTACGTCGTGCTGATGGGGCTTTGGGTGGTACTACTATTGATGGGCGCGGCCACCGGGAGGATCCCGGCATTTCTTGCATGGGCGGCACTGCCCGGGCTCCTGGCGATTCCCGCCGCGCGCCGGGTCCTGCGGCATTACGATCATCCCGCGGTGCTGGCGCCGGCCAATGTCCTCACCATCCTGATGCACACGGCGGTAGCCGTCGCGCTGGGGACAATGCTGGTGCTGGCGCGCGTGTTCGCGGGATGAGAACGGAGACGGCGGCGCCCGTCGTCAGGCTTCTGTCACGTAGCGACGCAGATTCTCGAGGCCCACGGCGATGCCCTTGAGAGGGTCTTCCATGCCCTCGAATTCGATCGACAGGACGCCGTCATAGCCGGCTCGCTTCATGATGCCCAGGCATTGGACGATGGGGACCTGGCCGTGCCCGATGATCGATCCGCGCAGGAAGTTTCCGGCCCGGGAGCGGAACCAGCCGGCGCCCGGGTTTGGCGTTGTGCCCGATTTGACGTGGAAATCCTTGGCATGCACATGGCAGGCGTAGGGCATCACGCGGCCGAGCGCCCGTGTCGGATCCTCATCCACGCACAGGAAGTTGCCCATGTCGACCAGCAGTCCGAAATTCGGGTGATTCACGCCATTGGCCAGCTTTTCCACGCGGTCGCTGTCCTGGCAGAAGAACCCGTGATTCTCCACCATCGTCCTGAGGCCGAGGTCCGCCGCAAACTCCGTCACGGCGCGGCAGCCCTTGATCAAGGTGGGCAAGGCATCGTCGAAGCCGCGCGGCCCCCTGTGTGCCGCCGCGAAGCCGCGTGTGGCGTCATGGCGCATGCCCGGTGCGCCGAGAATGGCGGCGATCCGTACCTCGTCCTTCAGCCGTTCCACCTCGGCCTTCCAGTCGCCGTTGCTGCCGTTCAAAAAATCCGCGCCGATGGTATAGCTCGCGATCGGCAGCCCTGCTGTGTCGCAGGCCTCGCGGACTCGCGGCGCGAACGACAGCGGCGTCTCGCCTTTGGGTAGCGACAGGGTCGAGAATTCGATCGCGTCGAACCCCATCTCCTTGGCTTTCGGAATGATATCCAACTGGCTCGCGCCGTCTTTGCCGACCCATTGACTGAAGCTGTACGAACTGACGCCAAGTTTCATGCGGGGATCCCTTCTACTGGCGTCCCATGGGGACGCCGAGGCTGAAGCAGTTTAGACTGAAGGCTATTAGGTGGAATGGCAGGAAGCTGCTCTCCCAATGTCGTAAATGCCCTGGAGTGGAAACGAGTAGAAATGCACGCATGTCCTAACAGTCTTCAGCCTTCAGCCTATCAACCTGCATCCTGTGGGATGCCAATGAATCGTAAATGCCTTTGAGCGCAACTGAGCCGAAGGTATTGGATTTCCTACAGTCTACAGCCTACAGTCTCGGCGTAAATGCCCGGGGTGGGAGTCGAACCCACACACCCTTACGGATAAGGGATTTTTCCGCCAGAGGCGGATCCGCCTTCGGCGGAAAGTCCTTCATCCATTGTTTCAAATGCCCGGGGTGGGAGTCGAACCCACACACCCTTGCGGATAAGGGATTTTAAGTCCCTTGCGTCTGCCATTTCGCCACCCGGGCACAATTCTCGTTGAGCCATTTTCTGCCCTGCCCGGATTTGAGCCAGTTCTCGCGTTGCCGGGCCTCCGTATGCTCGACGTACCCCAACTTCAGCGGCCGCCGGTTTCGCGTCCGTGCGACCCATGGTATACTAAACTCGGACCCGCTTCAACGGTCGCCGATTCAGAGTCCAGACACCCTGCTCTGGACGGGGCGCCCTTGAACGGGCGCATCTTCGATTCGGTGCACACTCTTCTGGAGGCGGGACGCCCTCGTCCCGCTCCTTAGGTGCTTGCAGGATCGCACCGGGGTGAGGGCACCCCGGCTCCAGAATGTCCCGGCTCACATCCATGGCACCAAATCGCAGATGCGCCCCCCTTGAACCCTTGAACCACCATAAAGAAAGGTTGCTGACGGTCCGTCATGCCTGCTACAAACCCTCATTCCATGGACGGGATACCACTATGAGCAAACAGAAGATCCTGTGTGTCATTGGTACGCGGCCGGAAGCCATCAAGGTGGCGCCGGTCATCATCGAACTGCGCAAGCATCCCGACCGGTTCGACACGCGCATCCTCGTGACGGCGCAGCACCGGCAGATGACCGACCAGATGCTGAGCGTGTTCAACCTGACGCCGGACATCGATCTCGACATCATGAAGGCCAACCAGACGCTGCGGGACGTCACCGTGCGCGTCCTGCACGGCATGGAGGACGTGCTGGCCGCCGAGAAGCCGGACGTGGTTCTCGCGCAGGGTGACACGACCACGGTGATGGCGACGGCGGTGGCGTGTTTCTACAGCCACGCGGCCTTCGGCCACATCGAGGCGGGCTTGCGCACCGGCAATTGCTGGGAACCGTACCCCGAGGAATTCAACCGGCGGGTGGCGGGCCTGGTGGCGCGTTACCATTTTGCGCCCACCCAGGGATCTGCCGATAACCTGCGCCGGGAAGGCACCGATTCGAAAATGGTTTTCGTGACCGGGAACACGGTGATCGACGCGCTCACGCTGGTGCTGGCCGGCACGCAGGCGCCCCCGCGGCCCGTGCCTGAGGGCGCGCCGTACATCCTGATGACCTGCCACCGGCGCGAGATCTTCGGCAAGGGTGTTCGCGAGGTATTCGAGACCGTCCGAGATTTCGCGAGGCGACATCCTGAGATCTACGTGTGGTACCCCGTGCATCCGAACCCCAATGTGCGGGGACCGGCCGAGGAACTACTGGCGGGGACGCCGAACATTGTGTTGACCGCTCCGCTCGACTACGTGGCCTTCCTGCACGCCATGAAGGGCGCTTACCTGATTCTGTCGGATTCGGGGGGTGTACAGGAAGAAGCGCCGGCCTTGAACAAGCCGGTGCTGGTATTGCGCGACGTCACCGAACGGCCCGAAGGGGTAGCTGCGGGCACCTGTTCGCTGGTCGGCCCGCACCGGGATCGGATCGAGGCCGAATTGGAGCGCCTGTTCGCCGATCCCCAAGCCTACCAACGCATGGCCCTGGCACCCAACCCCTACGGCGATGGCCGGGCTTCAGCGCGGATCGTATCCATCCTGAAAGGTGAAAAAACAGCTTGAAACGATGCCCTTTTGGGAGCAACGTACAACGCACCGGAGTGTCAGGGTTTACCGCAGGAGACGAAAACGCATGAAAACACGAGTGGCAGCAGTGATGATGGGTTGTGGCGCGGCGGTGATCGGTCTGTTGGGCGTGGTGCTGTCCAAGCCCCTGCCGGCGGTGGCGGAAGGGCCCGCCGCTGCCGATACCGTCGTGGCCGCCGCGACTCCTGATGCGGCTGTTCCGGTTGAGCCGGCTCCCGCGGCTACCGCGGATGAGGCCGATGCCCAGTCGGCTCGGGATGCCTACATGCGCGCCAAGGTGCGACTGGAAGAGAAGATCAAGGCCCGCCGCGATGCCGATCAGGGCGTTCGCTCGAAGAAACTTGCGGCTGAACTGGCGATTGTCGATGAGTTGAAGAAGAAACTTGAGGGAGAACTGAAGGCTGAAGCGTCAGTCGTAACGGCGCCAGAGGTTGTTCCGGAAGCTCCGGCTGTGCCTGAAACCCCGCCGGTGGCCGTCTCGCCGGTTGAGCCGGCTCCCGTGGCGCCCGAAAAGGCGGCGCCGGTCGAGAAGGCCGCCATGGTATGCCCTGACACGCCGGTCGTCCCGATGGCTGCCCCTGAGGCGCCAGCCGAGCCGGTTGTCGAGGGGACTTGCGCCACGGCATGCCAGACCCCGGCCCCTGCCGAGCCGACCGCCCGCTGCGGGGCGAAGAAGCCCGGCGTGATGGCCCGTCTCTTCGGTCGCGGCGCGAATGACGAAGCGAAGACGGAATCGGTGTCTGCGGCCCCCGTCGAGCCGCCGGCCGCGAAGGTCGAGGAAATCGTGGCGGCCAAGCCTGTGGAACCGCCAGCCCCGGCAGAGCCTCCGGCTGCGAAGGTTGACGAGGTCGTGGCGGCCAAGCCTGCCGAACCGATTGTCGAAGTGGTCGTCGCGAAGCCGGCGGCCAAACCGGAAGCGCCGGTGGCCAAGGAGGCGGTCGTCGCCGAACCGGTGGTCAAGAGCGACGCGCGTGTCACGGTGGATGGGTTGATGGCGAATGTCGATCGCACGGCGACGGCCCCGTTGGCCGACATCGATACCGCGCTGGGCGTGCGGCCCGATTTCGTGCCCGCCAAGCCGGCGGCCATTCCGGTGACGCCGTCCCAGGTGGGGTACAGCGGCAGTTGGAGTGAAGGCAGGATGAGCGGCTACGGGACGTTCACGTTTGTCGACGGCCGCCGTTACACCGGTGAGTGGAAGACCGGCCTGATGAACGGGCAGGGTGAACTGACCGTTCCCAACCAGTGGAAGTTTGCGGGCGAATGGAAGGATGGGAAGGTTCAGGGGCAGGGCGCCTTGACCAGCGGCGAGGGCTGGAAGTACACCGGTCAGTGGGTCAACGGCAAGCGCTCGGGCCAGGGCACGCTCACCTGCGCGGATGGTTGGGAATACTCCGGCGTCTGGGTGGACGGCGTGATGAACGGCCCCGGCGCGCTGACCACCCCGGACGGCGGCAAATACCTCGGCCAGTTCGCGGCGGGCAAGCGCAGCGGCATGGGCACCCTGACGCATCCGAATGGCTGGGCCTACGAGGGCCAGTGGGCGGACGACGCCATGCAGGGTCAGGGACAGCTCCGTCATCCCGATGGCTGGATGTATGTCGGCGAGTGGAAGGCCGGCCAGCGCAGCGGGTCAGGCGTGATGACTTATGCCGATGGGTGGCGCTATGAGGGCCAGTGGGGCGACGACAAGATGAGCGGTCGCGGGAAACTCTCCCTGCCGAAAGGCTGGAGCTATGAAGGCGAATGGAAGGCCGGCATGATGGATGGCAAGGGCGAAGCCATCCTTCGCAGCCAGACGTCGAGCGCCGTGAAGTAAGGGTGAGTGCGCACCGCGATCTGATTCAGCTTGAGCGGCATGAGGCCAAGTACATCATTTCCCCGGCGCTGGTGCCGCGGATCCGCGACTACCTGAAACCGTTCTGTCTGCCCGACGCTTATGGGCGGGGCGAGCCGCCAGAATATGCGGTGGTCACCCTGCAGCTCGATTCCCCCTCGCTGGCGCTGCATCATGCCAGGGAATGGGAGGCGCTGGATCGATTCAAACTGCGAGTACGCACGTATGAAACGCCGGGGTGTCCTGTTTTCCTCGAGGTGAAGCGCAAACTCGGACGGGTGGTGGTCAAGAGTCGCGCCGCCGTACCGGCGGAGCGCTGGACGTCCGAGTTGATCCAGCGGACCGACATCGATCTGAGATTCAAGTCCGACAAGGAGTATGTGGCGTTCCTGACGTTCATCCGCCTTGCGCGAGAAATCGGCGCCCGGCCGGTCGTGCGACTTCGGTATGTGCGCGAGTCGTACTTCGGCGTCGCCGAGGAGTATGCTCGGGTCAGTTTCGATCGGTGCCTGCAATACCAGCCGGCGCACACCTGGGCGATGCAGGAACCCGGCGCTCCCTGGCTGGCCATGGACACCGATCTGATGCAAAACAAGCTGATGCCCTTTTCGGGCGTGGTGCTCGAGCTCAAGACGACGACCGAAGTGCCGCGCTGGATGGTCGAGATGACGCGGGAGTTTGACCTTGAGAGGACCGGCAACTGCAAGTATTCTACGGCCGTCTGGGGTGAGGCTGTCTTTCGCGGGGGTCCCGTGGCGCCGGCCTACGCGAGCGAGTTGATGACATTCTAGGAAGGTGCAAGCACGACGTGGATGAATTCCTGACTATCTTCGGCCCGGCTCGCGTCCTGGGCATCGAGCAGATTGTCTGCGCGCTGCTGGTGACTTTTGTCCTGTGTTCGGCCATTGCCGGCGTGTACCGGCGAACCTACGAGGGGCTGTCGTACTCGCGAGCCTTTGTTCAGACCATCATCCTCAGCGGCGTGATTTCGGCTGTGCTGATCATGGCGATCGGCAACAACCTGGCGCGGGGCCTCGGCATCCTCGGCACGCTGGCCATCATCCGTTTCCGGACCCACATCCGCGATCCGCGTGACATCGTTTTCCTGTTCGCCACCCTGGCCATCGGGATTTCCGCCGGCGCGGCGGTGTTTGGCGTGGCCATCATCGGGACGATCGCTTTCTGCCTGACGGTGCTCTACCTGCACTGGGCGCCGTTCGCCTCGCGCCGGGACTACGAAGGCCTGCTGCGTTTCGTGCTTCCGGCCGGGGCGGGCGAGCAGGCGGAGGTGCGGGACACGCTGATGCGGTGCTGCACCACGTGGCAACTGATCGGCGTGCGGCCCGCAGCGCAGGGCGGGTCCCAGGAATTCGCCTACCATGTCCGCCTGCGCGATCCCTCCTGCCAGGCCGACCTGGTCCAGGCTCTGCGGGCGACGGCGCCGGTGACGGATGTGACCTTGCTGATGCAGCGGTCGACGGTGGAACTCTAGGAGCGCGTCATGGCGGAATCCTCCCGATATCCCGACCCGGTGGGTCACCCACGCGTCCGGTGGAGCCGGTTAAAGATCCGCTGGCCCTGGCTGGTGTGGCTGGCGGCGGCTGTCGGAGCCCTGTACCTTTTTCTCCACGGCGCTCACACAGGCGGTGTGATCGGGTTTGTGGAAATCGTCGACCATTCCCTTGCCCCGCTCGAAATCGGGACCATCACGGCGGTCAACGTCCGTATCGGCGATGTCGTGCACCAGGGTGATGTGCTGGTGGAAATGCACACCGCCATCCTGAACGCTGAAATCGCCGTCGAGCAGTCGTTGCAGGACGAAGCGCGAGCCACGCTCGCCGCCCAGTATGAGACCACCCTCCAGATGGACCGTCAGTTTGCCGCCGCGCTGGCGGCGGCCACGGCCACGCTGGACGATCAGCGCATCCGCGCCGCCCAGGAGGCGGGCGAGCTGAAGGTGCTGGGCGCGGAATTGAAACGCCTGGATGATCTGCTCGCCAAGCGGATGATTGATGCCGCGGCCGTCAACGATGTGCGCGCCCGGTGGTCGGCCCTCCAGCAGTCCGCCGGCCTTTACGATGGCGCCATCCGGCGGCTCGAAGCGCGGGTGGCGGAGGTCCAGAGTCAGCAACGGCTGATGCTGGCGGCGGCCGGCAGCGCGACGAACGCGGGAGCCCGCAATTTCCAGATCGATGTCTCGCAGCACCGGCTGGAGGCCCTGCAGGCCCGGCGCGCCGTCTGCACCCTGCGTGCGCCGGTGGACAGCGTTGTCTCGGAGATCCTGCAACGGCCGGGGGAAACGTTGACCGCGGGAATGCCGGTGATCAAGTTGGTCGAGCAGCAGGCACGACGGGCGATCGGGTTTCTGCCGGAAATGAGCGCCCACGACATGCGCCTTGGCGAAGAGGTCACTGTGGAACGCACGTATGGTCTTGGCCGTGTGTTTACGGCACGTGTGGAGTCGCTTGAACCGGCGGTGCGTGGACTGCCCGGCCAGGTCAATCCGCTGCCCGGCCGCACGCTTCGCGGCCGTCGCGTGGTCTTCGAACTCACCGGCAGCAACGATTTATTGCCGGGCGAGACGGTCCAGATCCGGACGGTCACGCCGATGTGGTCCTCTCTTGGACGCTGGTTGCGCGAACGATTGCCGTCGTCGTGGAGTTCCTGAAGCTCCTACCGGCCGGCGCCCTCGGCAAGCGCTTCTTTCAGGGGAACCCCGAGTGCGCTTTCCAGGCGGACGACGGCCTGGCAGGTGCGATGAGAGATGCCCAGCTTGAAGCGCCGCGACTCGATGACCTGGGCCCTGGCGGCGGCCGCCTGATCAGGCATTGTGCCGGGCGTGGACTCCAGTTCGGCCGCCGTCCGCTGCATCTCGGCGATGAGCGGGTCGATCAGGTCGTCGTAACGTGTTTGCTGGCGATGGCTCTCCCGCCATTCGTCCAGCGCATCGCCGATCTCGCGTCGGACCATGCGCAAGCCGTCTGTTTCAAGCGCCCGGGCAAGCCCATGTTCCGCCCGCAGAACGTCGGGTTCGTGGTTCTTGACCCATGAGAAAATCGGGATGTCGACGGCAAACCCGATCTGCCACTCCTCCGAATCCGACTGGTCGTGGATCCAGGTCGTGCCGCTTTCGGTTTCGGTCTGGACGTTGCGGCTGACTCCCTCTTCCTGATCGAGGCTCGTTTCGGTCGACTCGCTTACGCTTCCGCCCGATGCGGTCTCTGTGCGTGTGCCATGCCCTTCGCTGGTCGAGGAACTGAACGTGGTGTCGGATCCACGGCTGCTGCCGGCACTGGCATCCGTTCCATCAGTCTCGCTGTGCGAGGCGCGATAACTGCCGCTGATCTCCTTGACCCAGGGCAGGCGGATATTGCGGGCCTCACGGTAGGCGGCCTGGGCCGCCACGGTGCGCCAGTGCAGCGCCGCGATGTCGGCCCGGCGCCACAGGGCCAGTCGTTCCAAGGCATCATTCGTGAGGTCATCGGCCGGCAGGGCCGGCGGCTTCAATTCCGGCAGATCCAATGCCGTGGGCTCCAGTGACAGATTGAGCAGGAGTCCCAGGTCGCGCCGCGCCGTGGCATGGCGCTGGCTCAGCGTGTCCAGCTCGTTCTGGGCCTGAAGGTTCCGTCGCACGGCGGTCATGAGGTCCGTTGTGATGGCGGCTCCCGCGGCGAGGCGATCCCGTGTGGTTGCGAGGATGGCGTCGTTGAGACGAATCAGTTCCCTGGCGAGCGCCATGTCCCCGGTCAGGTAGGAAAGTTCGTTGAACAGTCGCCGCACTTCGCACGTCACCCGCCATTCCGCCGCACGGAGATCGGCTTTGGCTGCCTGGACTTCGGCCCGCCGGGCGGTTAGCCGGGGCATCATTTGCCAGAGGTTCGGTACGAAGAGGCGCAGGCCGATGCGGTAGCCATCAGTGTCCTCGGTTGCGTAGCCGGTGGTCGTGGTGGTCCGCGTCTGATGGGCCCGGCCCGACGTGGTGCGCAAATCAGTGGCGGACTGGGACCCGGTGGAGGTTGAATCCGGGAGTCCGTCTTTCAGGGTGGTTTCGGAAGTGGTTTGCAGGCGGGTCGAGGTTTGTTCGCCATGCTCGGAGGAATCGGTCACCTCGCTGGAGTTACGGTCCCGCAAGCCGTCTACCGTCTGTTCTCCCCAGGATAGATTGAGTTCGGGGTCGGTGATGTCCGTGGCCGCCCGTCTGCGTTGTTCGGCGACGGACAGGGCCGCGCGCAGGGTTGTGATTTCGCCGTTGCAATCCAGGGCGCGTTGAATCGCCGATTCCACGGTCAGGGGGCCGGCGGGCGCTGTCGACATATCGGGCGAGGTCGGAACCTGTTCCGTCAAGGGCGCGGCCGGCATCGGGTCGGCGGGAGGGAGGGGTGTGACGCAACCGGCCAGCAGGATGGCAACCCCCAGCAAGGCCGCAGGGGGCCTTGCCGCGCGCGCCGTCCGGGTATGTGCCGTGGTAAGATCGGTCATGGTTCGCGACACAGTCTAAAAGTCCGGCCCGTCAAGCTCAAGACCAATACGCCGGACTACGGGCGGGCGTCGATACGGTAGAAACGTTGGGGGGCGACCGAAGGATGCGGTCGGTTCGTGTCGCCGATATCGGCCCACACCTGGTTACTGGAGACGCTGAACAGACTGGCGGCATTCGAGAACACCGACTCCGGCAGCAGGTCGTCCGCCCAGCCCACCGTGAAGGTCAGGCCGGAAGCCGACGCCCACGAAAGGCGCATGCCGGAGTCCGGGGTCAGCCCGATTGAGTCGATCGTGACGGGCACCTGTGTCAGGCGTTCCGTCCCCTCCGCCACCGAGCCGGTCCAGCCATCCTTCGTTGCATAATATACTCGCGACCCCGGGCTGATGTGCAGGTTGCCGGCGCCGGTGAGCGCCCAGGCGTAGACGGTATTCGTCACGATCACCTCTCCCTGCACGTCCAGCGTTCCCAAGGCCTGGTTGGCGCTGAACCCGGTGAGATGCGCGCCCCGGTCCACGGCGCCCAGTGAGAGGCGATGGGTGGCGGAGGTGCTGAAAGCCAGCGTCGCCGTGGCGAGCGACCACGCGGTATTGGTGCTGGAACTCAGAAAATCGCCGTAGATGCGCAGTGAACTGCCCGTGCCGACATCCAGGCGGCCGTTGCCGGCGAGCACAATGGACGCTTGCAGCACCGCCGCGCCGGGGTCCAGAACCATCAAGCCCCGGTTTGTCACCACGGTCCCTGCCATGTCAAAATCCGTGGCGATGTCGACTTCGCCCTGCTCGGCGATGGTCATGGAATTCGCCTGAAGCGTGCCGGCGACCAGGGAGAGCCTGCCGATGCGCACCTGGACCGCGCCGGCGGCCAAGACCGACCCTTCGTCGACGATCAGTTGATTACCCGGGCCTGCGTCGTCCCGTCCCACGATCATCGAGCCGCATTGCAGGACGCCCCCTTGGCCAACCCGCACGACGTTATCGAACCCGTCGGCTCCGATAGTCAGCTCCTGGCCGACCGACAACGTGGCCCCGCCACCCTGGATGTCGATCCGATTGCCTCCCGCGTTATCGTAATTGCCCACCACGGCGCTGGCGCAACTCACATTGCCGCCATACGAGATCGTCAGGGTATTAAAGCGTCCATCCACACCGATCATCAGGCCAGCGGTGTTGGTCCAGCCTGACCCCGGGCCGGACACAACGACCGCGTTAGAACTGGCGGTTGACCGTGCGCCTATGAAGCCGAAAGCGTTAACGACGCGGCCCGACGACAGCACGCTCAGGGAGTTCGAGGCGCCGGCATTGCCGATGACCACGTACTGACTGTTGCTCCAGACGGAGCCGGGGTCCATGACCGCAACCGCATTGTTGTACGCATTGGTGGTTGCGCCAATCTCGCCGTACAGGCCGGTCACGCGGCCGCCCATCCAGACGATGAGCCAGTTCTCCGCTGAATTCTGCCCGACCACGAACCCGTAGCGATTGCTCCAGACGGAACCTGCGTCCTGCACCGCGGCGATGTTGCCGCGCGATTCCTGATACAGGCCAAGCGTGGTTTCGGGCGCCTGTACGCAACCTCCGCGCCAGACCACGACGTAATTGGTCGAACCGTGCTGGCCCACAGACAACGGGCGGCGACACGTCCAGACCGATCCGGTGTCCACCACGAAGACAATGTTGGAGAAGGATCCGGGTCTGATCCCGACCCGCGCGCCCTCGTTGGCGAGGGTGACACCGTTGGTGATGTAAACGCGGTTGTTCGCCCCGGCATCGCCCACCACGAGATCGGCGAGCAGGTTCGTGGTTGCTGTAAATGTGCGGACTGTGTTGCTGGCCGCCCAGGCGTCGTTTGTGTGGATGGCGACCGCTTCGTCGCGCGCGAGATCGTCCGGCGCGGAAAAGGTGTAGCCCAGGCTCTGCATCTGGGAAACCAGATTCGTGAGCGGTTCGATCCCGCGGCCCGGGTGATAGTAGAAACCGGCTACGCCGTCCCGTACAACACGGAACTTGCGCGCATAGTCGATTTTGTTCGACACCGTCAAAAAGAGCCCGTTGTTGTCGTTCGTTGCGGGTTCGTAACGGTCCAGATTCTCCGGCAGGAACGTGTTCCCGTAAACGCTGCGCTGGATCACATAGGGAAACCACTGGTCCGTGTAGGGCGGGTCGGTGGCGGACACCGCCTCCAGGTTGGTCCTGTCCAGCGTCTCGGCGAAGACACCAAACACGCGCGCGCGCTCGTGCGAGTAGCGGAAGGTGTCGGAAAACACCGGGTAATCGACGAGCGAAGCTTCGTAGTGCGGCGTTTCCCAGCATGTCACGGGAAACCCGCACGTCAGCAGTTCCGTCAGGCCGTTGGTGACCCGGCCATTGCACCACGCCCAACTGTCGTAGGGCAAGGGATTGGTGTGGGCACTGTCCCAGAACTCGAAGCCGCTGCCGCTTTCGGCGTCGCCGCTCTCGTGCGTATAGCCGTGGTCCGCGAAGGTGCCGCCGTTCCGGAGCACGGTGCGCAGCGTGCGTTGGAATTTCCGGTTTTCCGACATGCGAACATCGGCCGGGTACAGATTCGTGTATTGTCCGAGCGGATCCCGGTAGCGGGGAATGATGCCGAACGTGGCGCGCACGCCCCAATCACGCAGGGCCGCGCTGACGGCCGTCACCGCCTCATTCGAGGTCAGGGCCGGAGCGATATCCTCGATGCGCGCCAGGGCGCGCGGGCTGAAGTTGGTGCCGGATCCAAGGATGTCGTGCAGCAGGTCCGCCAGGACGAGACTCCGATCGGCGAGGAGTTGCTCCCGCAGCGGGTTGTCGGCCACGTACCAGAAGTTGGAGGATCGCAGGGCATAGGGGATGAGCATCTTGTGGGTCGTCCGGTTCGTGGCGGTGGCCAGCACTTGCACGAAATTGGAGACGGAAACGCCGACGATGTCCAGACTCGATCTCCTGTAAAGCCACTCGCCTTTGTAGTTAATCGTATTGTAGCCGGTCTGGATATTTTCGTCGGTGTAGCGTATGCCAAACCGGTTCGTGGCCGACTTGAATCCCGGAATGAGCCAGAGGTTGTAGTTCAACCAGACCACTGTGGTCGTCGATGCCGCGACATCGTTGAGGAACGCGTCGGGGAGATTCGTGGGCTCGTAGGTCGAGCCGACGTAAAAGGCGGCCTCGTAGCGCGGTAGATCGCCGGGCGCATACGACGCCACGTTGGTCGCGTACACCGTCGTTTTGAAATGGCCGAGCAGGTTACGCAGGGCATTGGCCGAGATCCTGCCGGAATCGTCGGTCGAGTTGGTCTGGTCGTAGTAGACCATGACTGGGGCGTAGGGGATGTCGGCATGGAGGGGTAACGCGACCATCCCCAACAGGACCACAGCCCGCCACAATCGGCCAAACGGCACCCTGCAAATTAACGAGTTCATCGTTTGAGTAATATAGTGTATACTATGAATGGCATGGAGGGAACAGGAGATCATGTGCGGGGCGTGCCCGCGACCGGGTTTGGGACTGATGTCCTCATCCGCGTTCGCGGGTGGTTTTGCGCCCTGGCCCTGGCGGCCGGCGTGTCGCCCGTCCAGGGCGCGGGGGTGGTGTTCAGCGAACTCATGTACCATCCGGTCGAGGCGACCAACGCGCCTACCGACGGGGAGGAGTACGAGTTTCTCGAACTGCACAACCCGGATGCCAGCCCCGTCGCCCTGGGCGGGGCGACCTTCTCCAGCGGCATCACGTTCACGTTCCCCGCGGGGGTTTCCCTCCCGGCGGGCGCTTACGGCGTGCTGGTGCGTAACCTGGGCGCCTTCACCTCCCGCTACAGTGGGGTCACCAACGTGCTGGGCACCTATGGGGGCGCCCTGGCCAACGGCGGCGAGACGGTCACCCTCACGAAGAGCGACAACACGACGCTGTTTTCGGTGACCTACCGAGACGCCGCGCCCTGGCCGGAAGCCGCGGACGGGTGGGGCCCCTCTCTGGTGCTGACCAACCTGAGCGGAGCCCCGGACGATCCCGCTGCCTGGGCCGCGGGTGACGCCTACCTCGGCACGCCCGGCCGCGCCGGCGGGGCCGCCTTGCGCGACATCGTGATCAACGAGGCGCTCACCCACACCGATCTCCCCGCCGTGGATTCGATCGAACTGCACAACCGCTCCACCGGGAGCGTGTCCATCGCCGGTTGGTACCTGAGCGACGACCCCGTGCTGCTGCGCAAATACAGGATCACCAACGCCGCCCCGGTCGCGGCGGGCGGCTATGTCATCTTCACCCATGTCCAGTTCGACAACACCAACGCGCCTGGCGCGAATACGCCCTTCTCCTTGAGCGAACTGGGCGACCGCGCGGTCCTGACCGCCGCGGATGCCCAGGGCCACCCCTCCCGGCACGTCGATTTCGTCGAGTTCGAGGCGGCGGACAACGGGGTGTCGTTTGGCCGTCATCCCAACGGCGACGGCGACTGGGTGACCCTGGCGACGCCCAGCCTGGGGTCCGCGAACGGCCCGCCGCGCAACGGGCCAGTGGTCATTAGCGAGATCATGTATCACCCGCCCAACGACGATCCGGCGCTGGAGTACCTGGAATTGATGAATGTGTCCGCCGGCCCGGTGCCGCTGTTCGATCCGGCGCACCCGACGAACACCTGGAGACTCACCGGGGCGGTCGATCTGGCGTTACCCACCAACCTCACGCTGGCGGCGGGGCAACGGCTGCTCGCGGTCGGCACCGCGAACGTGGCCGCCTTCCGCAGCGCCTACTCGCTGGCGGCCACCGTGACGGTCGTCGGCACCTGGTCGGGCCGTCTCGACAACGGCGGCGAAAGCGTTCGGTGCTACAAGCCGGGGAGTCCGGAGCCCGACGGCTTCGTGCCATACGTCCTGGTGGATCGCGTGAATTACGGCGATGCGGCACCCTGGCCGGCGGCCCCAGACGGCAACGGGCCCTCGCTGGAACGGATCGTGGTCACTGACTTCGGCAACACGGCGTCGAACTGGTTTGCGGGCGCGCCAGGCGGGTCGCCGGGCGCGGCTGCCAGCGGTCTGGTTAATCCCTGCGTCATTCCCTCGCCCCCGCCCGCCGGGCAGTCGCTGACGGTGACGGTGGCGGTCGTGGCGCAGAGCCTGCCGACCCAGGTGGTGCTGCGCACGAGTATCGGCGGGGTGACCACCACGCGCACGATGACCCATGCCGGTGGCCAGACGTATGACGTCACGTTGCCGGCCCAGGCGGATGGCACCTGGGTGCACTACCAGATCCTGGCCTATGCGGGCGGCCAGGAGGTGTTCCGGTGGCCGCCGCGGGAGACGCGGTACCTCGACGCACCCGCCCTGACGGTATCCATGAACGCCGCGAGCGGCAATCCTTCCATCGCGGTTCGGCCGACGCCGCTGTGGACGTCGCATGCGGTGTCCGGCCTGCTAACCGACAACACCCTCACGCTGTTTCTTGATTCCGCGGGCGAGGCGCTGGTCGATGATGTCGTGCTGGAGGATGCGAATGGGGTTAACCACGTGCGGAACGGCGGGTTCTCAGACGGCCTGGCCTTCTGGGCGCTGAACGGGAACCACGCGGGTTCGTACAGCGAGGCGCCGGCCGCCGAGTCCGGCAATGCGGCATTGCACATGGTTTTCACCGGCGCGGCGCTGGCCTGGGATAACGTCGGCCAGAACCTCAGCCCCGAGATCGCGGTCGGGACACTGGCGACGCTCCGGTTCCGTACGCGGGCGGTCAGCGTCGTGGAGGAGCAGTGGGCCTGGTTCGTGGTCGGAACGGCCGCCCCGGAGCCGCTGATCAACGAGATCATGTATCACCCCGATTGGACCAATGAACTGGAGGCCGAGTTCGTGGAACTGTTCAACCCGACCGGCGGATCGGTCGATCTGTCGGGGTGGACGCTCAACGGCGCCGGCCTGACGTTCCCTGGGGGCACGACGCTGGCGGCGGGCGGTTATCTGGTGTGCGGCGCCAGCGCGGCGGCGCTCCAGCGGGTGTACGGGGTCACCCCCGCAGTGGGCGGCTGGAAGGGCTCGCTCGACAATGGCGGCGAGACCCTTGAACTGCGGAATGCCTACGGGCGGCCCGTCGATGCGGTCGCGTATGGCGACAACGAGCCCTGGCCGTCGGCGGCCGACGGGTACGGCCCATCGCTGGAACGGCTGACCGCGACGGGCGCGTCCTCAGCCGCCGCCCAGTGGGGATCCTCCGCCGCCTCCACCAACTGGCATCTGGTGACGTGGACCGGCGAGGTGAGCACGGTGAACGCGGGGGTTCGGTTGTTCCTGGAGTTCGACGGGAAATGCTGGATCGACGATGTATCGGTCAAGGCCGTCGGCTCGACGAACGAGCTGGTGCTCAACGGGGCGTTCGAGAATGGGATGACGGGCTGGACGGCGACCAACAACCATGCGCTGTCGCGCGTGGAGGCGGGGATGGGGCGGACGGGGGCGGCGCTGGCGCTGGTCGGCAATGCCTCGCGGCGGACGCCGCCGGAACTGCTTGTGGAGACCATTCTGTATGGGGATGCCGGGAGCAATACGGTTCGCTCGGCGCCGTTGGCGACGGCGGCGGGCACGGAGTACGTGGTGCGCTGGTGGGTGAAACGCGAGGGTTTGGGTGCGGGCGTTTGTGGGGTGCTGGGGACGGTGACCGGTCGCGTGTCGCTGGCCTGTCCTGGCACGCCGGGCCGGGCAAATTCAGAGGCGACCAGCCGGACGCCGGTGGGGATCGCATGGGTGTCGCATGATGCCGCGCTGGGTGCGGTGGGGACGGCTAATGTGGTCCGGGCGCGCCTGGCGGTCCCCGGGAGCGCCACGAACGTGCGGCTGGCGTACCGCGAGGTGAGTTCCAACACCTACGAGTTCAGTGATGAGGCCTACAGCACGGCCCCGATGTGCGATGACGGGTTCGCGCCCGATGCAACGGCGGGCGATGGTGAGTTCGCCGCCTACGGACCCGTGGTGGCCGCCGCCTGGCGTCTCGTGCGTTATCATGTCGAGGCGGTGGGAACGAACGGCTTCGTGACGAGCAGTCCGCGCGCGGATGACCCCGGAAGGGACTACGCCTACTGGGTACCCGGCACGGCGGTGCAGACGCATCTGCCGAACTGGCACCTGATGGTGGATGGGGATCCGGTGATCTATCCCTTCGTGCGCCGGGCCTGTGCGGTCAGCCCCAACGGCCAGGCGTTCACCGATGTCATGGTGCGCCACCGCGGGCGGACCTCCTCGTCGGCCAACGGGTCGGCGCGGACGGGGATCGCCCTGCGGCTGTTTCGCTCGCGCCGGCTGGACGCCTGGTTTGCCAACAACCAGGAGGGCATCAACTTCCGCAACCGGATGTACGAGGGGTCCACCGACTACACGCGCGTGGTGAACGAACAACTGGGCTATGACCTGCAATACCTGCTCGGGTTTCCGACGCCGCGCACCCGGTATGCCTGCCTGTGGATCAACGGGGCGCCGTCGATCACGGTGGAACTCGAGGATCCGGAGGAGGACTTCCTCAAGGGCAACGGCATCGATCTCTCGGACTACGTATCGCGCGTGGGCTGGACGGGCCGGCGGGCGGTCGGCGGGGATCTGCTGCTCGACAACTTCGAGGCGGCCAAGACGGTATTGGGGAATGCGGCGCCGGCGGGACTGAACGATGCGGTGCGGGTGACGCTGGATTACGAAGCCGTGCAGCACGGTCTGGCACTGCTGGCGCTGACGGCCAATGGTGACCAGTTCATCGACTGGAACATGTTCCAGCACCGCCGCGCGGTGGACGGTCGCTGGTGGCTGTACCCCTGGGATGCCGACATGAGTTTTCGCACAGACCAGATCGTCAGCGGGCCGAACACGAACCGGCTGCCGGAACTCCACCCCTACTACCAGTCACCCCTGCACCCCAGCATCTGGGACAAAAGCCCCACTCCGTCGTTGGCCTATTTGCCGGGGAAAGCGCTGTTCCATCCTGAAAGCGGGGCAGGCGCCCAGTACACGCTTCCCTACCGTCATCGGCAGCAGGTCACGCTCTGGCGCTACCTGCACACGATCGGCTCGACCAATGTTCTTTTTGCCAAACTGGACGGGTGGCGGGCCGCCTTGCTGCCCGCGTTCACCCAACTGGGACTGTCTTCCGCCGGTTTCAGCAGCCAGATTGCCACGACCAAGACCGCCATCGTGTCGCGCCGCAACTTCCTGTTCGGAGGAAACTGGTCGGACAAGGAAGCATCCTTGTGGGCGGCCACCAACGTCTATGCGCCAACCAACGTCATTATCAACGAGATCATGCACAACCCCGCGGCCGGCGGCGAATACCTGGAACTCTACAATCCTTCCCGCCAGGCCGTTGACTTGAGCGGGTGGCTGCTGACCGCCGGCGCGGAACGCTACCGGCTGCCGTTCGGAGCGATGCTCGGGCCGACATCGTATGTCGTCATCGCCGAGACTGCGACGGCCCTGACGAACGCGTTTGCGACCTTGTCCGATAGCGCCACCCTGGTGCGGCGCTACCCTTCGACCCCGATCTGGGACTGGCCCATCGTGTTCACGTCCGCCACGGAATACGCGAGCCGCGTGATCGAGGTTCCGAGTCTGACGCTGCCGGGGGGTGGCATCGGGGTGACGCTGTACGACCTCTGCAGTAATGTGATCGACCAGGTGGCGTACGGGGTGGGGGGGGTGTGGCCCGCCGACACAGGGACGTCGCTCGAACTCGCCGATCCGCGCCTGGACAACGGGGTCGCGGGTTCCTGGCGCGCGTGCGTGACGGTCGGGACGCCGGGGGCCTTGAATTCGGTGGTGGCTGACGTGGATGGCGACGGCATGCCGGACGCGTGGGAACAACAGATCGTCGACGCCAGTCCGGTGGATCCGCTGACGAACAGCGCGTCGGTGCTGCCGGGCGACGATTTCGACAACGACCGGCTTTCCAACTTCGACGAGTACCGGACGGGAACCAACCCGACGACCAACGACGCGGCGGCTCTCCTGATCTGGATCGAACCCGTCGCGGCGGGCGTGCGGGTCGATTTTGACACGATGGCCGCCACCGGCGCGCATTACGATCTGTACAGCGCCCGGCTCTACGACCTCGAATACGGTACGAACCTGCTGGCCCTGCCGGCCTGGTCAGGCGTGAGCCACTACACCAATCTGGTCGGCGACGGTCAGACGGTGTTCTACACGAACACCACCCCGGGGACGAACGGGTTCTACCGGTATGGCGTCCGTTTGCAGCCGCGGCGGTAGGCTCCGGATGAGAACCCGGCCGGGCATAGATTGGCTGAAAGTGGCCTTCGTGGTGGTCCTCATCGCGGCGACCTTCACGCTCCTGTCCGGCAGGCACAGCGTCCATGGGGATGGCGTCGAATACATCCTCCAGACTCAGGCCATCGCGCTGCACGGGACGTTGCGCATCGTCCCCGCGGACCTGCTGGACTACTGGAATCGCACCAACCCGTACGACATTGCCCTCCTGCCGCCCCGGCCACCGTCCCCGGTTCTGTCCGAGGATGCGCAGGCCGGCGGGAACTGGGGCGGGCTCTATGGCGACCGTTTTGGCGCCTACCGTTATTATCATTTCTGGGCCTACTCGCTGTGCGTCGCGCCGGTCTACTGGCTCCTGCATCACACCCTGGGGGCGCCGTTCGAGTATCATGCGTTCCGGATCCTGAATACGGTGTGTCTCCTGGCGCCGTTCATCCTGGCCTGGCGCCGGCGGCGCAGCGTCTGGCTGGCGGTCATCCTTCTCCTTGGCCTGTGTTCGCCGCTGGTGCCCTATGCCGACTGGCAACACCCGGAGTTGTTTTGCTTCAGTGTGATGGTGCTCTCGTTCTGGCTGGCGGGAACGGCGAGGCACTTTCTGTGGTCGCCCCTTCTCCTGGGCATTGCCGCCGCCCAGAACGTCCCCATCGGGCTCTGCTTTCCCTTCCACGGCCTGCTGTTGTGGCGGAGCCATGGGGCCGAGGTGCGGGCGAGGCCATGGGTGACGCTGGGCGCCTATGGACTGGCGCTATTTCTGCCGCTGGGCAGTCTCTTCTACTGGCATCACGCGTTCGGTGTCTTCAACGTCATTGCGGCGGTGGGCCTGGCGGATTTCAAGTATGCGAGCCTCGGGCGGGTGGGGGACCTGTTCTTCAGCCCGGCGGTGGGGGCGGTCTGGTTGTACCCGACCGTCTTCCTGTTTATTCCCTGGGCCGTCGGGAAGCGCGGTCTGCTTCTGCTCGCCGGGGCGCTGGTCACGATGGCGGGGATGGCCCTTGTCGCGTCGGCGACCCGCAATTTCAATGCGGACCAGGTCGGATCGCTGCGATATGCCGTGTGGATCCTGGCCCCACTCTGGTTCCTGGTGTTGAATTCCGAACCGTGCGACCGTGACGCCTGCCGCCGGTGGCTGACCGGGTGCGCGATCGTGGCACTGGTCGCGAATGTGCTGATGATTGGCGCCTTCAAGTACGACCGCCTATTCCGGAAGGATGCCCGGCGAATGGCGGGGGCTTTCCGGAAGGGTCCGGAGGTCGCGGCGGTCTATGCGGCCACGCATTACAACGACGATGTGGAGATCCTGGTCGAGAACATCCTTGAGCACGAACTCCGGCGCCGGGAGCGTTTTGGCGGTGTCTATCTCTGGAATCTCGGACCGCGGTCGGCGGTATGCGTCATTGCCGGGACTGGGTTGCCGGCCGCCGCGCTGGCCGAATGGCTGGTGCCGGGACGGTTCAACTACACGACCGAACCCCGCGGCCAGGACGTGTTTCAATTCACCAACGGGCTGGCGCGACTGGTGCTGCCGCCGGGCGCGGTCTTCAGGGAGCATCCCTACCTGGGGCCCTACATCACGGTCTGGCTGGATGCGGCGGCGACACACCCGCGCGCGTTCACCGACATGCATGTAAGGGAGTCTCGCCCCTCCGCTCCCCAACCCCCGTCCCTCACCGGTTGGTAATGGGCGTGGCGCGGAACAGATCGATTTTCGGCTGTCCGACGCAGTTCATATACGATATACCTGCTTGATGTGCATTCGTCGCCTGCTTATGATGCCTGCATGAAGAAGACCTCCCCCATTCAGTATACGATACGGCAAGTTCCGGAATCGGTGGATGCGGCCTTGCGGAAACTGGCTGTTCGCGAGGGTATGAGTCTGAACACGGCAACACTGGACGCGTTGCGCACCGGCAGCGGCGTGGCGGCCGCCGACCTGCGATATCATGACCTGGACAGTCTGGCGGGAACATGGGTGGCGGACCCTGCCTTCGACGCGGCCGTAAAGACATTTGAAATGATCGACGAAGGGCTCTGGAAGTGAACACCATCATCGACACAAACCGCTATCGTGACTTCTGTGAAGGGGAATCCACTGCTGTGGATATCGTCCAACGTGCCCGGACCCTCTCCTTGCCCTTTGTGGTGCTGGCCGAACTGCGGGCCGGGTTCTTGTGTGGAACGCTTGCCCGGCGCAACGAACAAAGCCTGGTGCGTTTCCTCAACTCAGAGAGGGTTCGCCTGTTGTTCCCTGATGAGAACACGACGCACCATTTCGCCCGGCTCTTCGCGCAACTGCGCCTTCAAGGCACGCCCATTCCCATTCACGACATCTGGATCGCCGCCCTGGCCATTCAACACGATTTGCTTCTCTTCTCGCGGGACGCGCATTTCGATGTCCTGCCCCAACTGGCCCGCTGCTGATGCCGAACGCCAGGGGTTTGACAAGACGATCTTTTGCCTGTCCCGCTATGGATCCTCGTATGACGGCACTTTCCGATCCTATTGACAATCCTCCACAAGTGGCGTACATATATGGACCATGATACATAGAGACTTGACTGTTGCGGTTACGCGAAGTTTTATGCTGTTCGGAGCCAGAGGGACGGGTAAATCGACTTTTCTTCGGCAGCAGTTCATCAATCAGCAGGTTTTGTGGCTGGATCTATTGAATCCAGAAGAGGAAGATCGCTATGCAAGGCGCCCGGTTGAATTAGCCGAACAGCTTCGTGCGTTGGCGTCGCCGCAATGGGTCGTCATCGATGAAGTTCAAAAAGTCCCCCGCCTTCTTGACATCGTCCACGCTGAAATCGAGCGTGGCACGACCAAGTTTGCATTGACGGGGTCGAGTGCCCGCAAGTTGAAACGCCATAATACCAATTTGCTGGCGGGTCGGGCGTCGGTCTATCACCTCTTTCCCTTCACGGCCATGGAGTTGGGGGAGGCCTTCGACCTCGATTCGGCGCTTCGCTTCGGCACGTTGCCGGGGTTGCAGACCTGTTCCACGGACGAAGAGCGCCATGCCTTTCTGCGCGCATATGCCCTGACCTATCTGAAAGAGGAGATATGGGCCGAGCATCTGGTCAGGGTGCTGGATCCATTTCGGAGGTTCCTCGAAATATCGGCTCAGGCCAACGGCGAAGTGGTCAACTATACCAACATTGCCCGCGATGTCGGCGCGGACGTCAAGACAGTCCAGTCGTACTTCCAGATCATGGAGGATTCGCTGGTGGGGTTCCTGTTGGAGCCGTTCCACCGGTCGGTCCGCAAACGCCAGACACACGCCCCGAAGTTCTACCTGTTCGATCCAGGGGTTCGGCGAGCGCTGACACGCACGTTAACGGTGGATCTGCGGCCAGGCACTTACGACTACGGACGCGCTTTCGAACATTTTGTGGTGGTTGAGGCATTACGTCGCAGCGCGTACCGGCTGAACGATTATGCTTTCTCCTACCTGCGCACCAAGGATGGCGCGGAGGTGGATCTGGTGATCGAACGACCGGGCAAGGCACCGGCCTTGCTGGAGATCAAGTCCGCCGATCATGTCGATGAACGCGACACCCGTGGTCTGGAACCTTTCTTGCGCGACATGCCTGGAGCGGAAGGCTTCTGTCTCTCCCGTGATCCCGTGCCCAAAATGATCGGCAGCGTGCGGGCGCTGCCATGGAACGAAGGGCTTCGCGAATTAGGACTGTGATCGCGGCCGGCGCATCGAACTGGCACATCGACACGGTCTTGAGGAAGCCTGGCAACGCTTCGTGAAGCGCTCATGAAATTGAGGCGAGCACCACATCCAACGAGCGCTTGCCGGCTTTGACGTCGGCAAGGAAATCCTCCCGCGCCCGCCCCCGGGCCGCCCGGCGCGACAACTCGGCGCTCCATGTCTCGACATCGGCGGAGACACGGGCAGAGCGGCGCACGGCGGCGGAGGCAGTCTCCCAGGCACGCAGCAATGCCGGCATAGCGGAGGCTGGGTCCCCCAGCAAACGTCCGTCGGCGCCGAAAAAGGAACCGAAGAAATCGCGCGCGACTTTTGGCGCCTGCCGCGGCGTCAGCAGCCGCACCTCCGGCGTCCCGAGGCGCGACAGATAGATCTCGACGTACGAGGGGCCCGCCTCGGCGGCGGCGGCAAAAGCCTTGCACCCCCGACGCCGGAGGCGGGCGAGGACGGCCTCGATGTGCTTGCAGGCGCCCAGGCCGTTGACGCGAAAATCAGGACAGGTGCAGGAATTGTTCCGGCGATCCAGCGCCCGGATTTCTACGCGATAGGGAACCAGGGTCGTCTTGGGACGCACGGCATAGGCTCCGAAAAAGGGATCGCCCTTGTCGAGCGCCTGGATATCCATCGGCTCGGTGGCGGCCCGCCATTGCCGAAGCCGGATTTCATCGTCGTCGGTCGTAAGCCAGCCTTGTGCGGCGGGCGCCTTGTCCGGGCCTTCTGGGCAACCGTGCGTGCGTTTCCTCTCATTCGATCTCCATTCACCACTTCCGCCGGATCGGGATGCCGGCGGCGATGAGATCCTGCTTGATTCGGGGGATGGTGTATTCGCCGGTGTGAATCATGCCGGCGATGATGGCGGCGTCGGCCTTGCCCTGCGTGAAAGCTTCCGCCAGGTGCGCCGGCGTGCCCGCCCCGCCCGATGCCACCACGGGAATCCGGACGTTCTCGG
>CAZTAJ010000045.1:0-31681 GCA_964611575.1 uncultured Verrucomicrobiota bacterium | reverse complement strand
CCGCCATCCGCTACCCGCCCTCAATCCGAAGAATATGTAATTCGGAATCGTCGCGGCACACCCTTAACGGCACAGGAACAGGGCTTGGCGCTTGCATCCGGGGGCTGCCGAGTGAGAGAGTTCAATCCATGACATCTCCGGCGTACATGAGGCGCGCCCCGCAGGCAACGTATGACACCGCGTGAACGAATTCTTGCGGCCGTCCGCCACCGCACGCTCGACCGCGTCCCCTTCAGTTGGGGCTTCGGCGCCACCCTGGAAATGTCCCACGTGATGGACCGATACCTGGCGGAGCGCGGGATCGACTGGGGCAGACTGAGGCAGGTGACGGAGGACAAGATCGGGGTGGGCCCGACTTGGACCGGTCCCGTGCCACCCGGCGGCAATACGGGGGCGGGACTGTTCGGGGTCAGGACCCGGGACCAGAGTTATGGGGCGGGCGCCTACGCCGAGTTTACCGATTTCCCCCTCGCCGGCATCACGGACCCGGCTGCCGTGGATCGGCATCCCTGGCCGGACCCGCGCCACTACGACTATGTAAACCTGCGGGCCAATGCCCTCAAGGCCGATCCGGATCGCAGGCATGCGCTTTGCTGCGGGGGCGGGAATCCGTTCGAAATCTACTGCTGGATGACGGGTCTGGAGGAAGGACTCTGCAATCTGATAGCGGAGCCGGATGTGGTGCGGGTGGCATTGGACCATATCACGACGTTTTTTGAGGAGCGGTTGCGGCGAACGTTGGGCGAAATCGGTGACCTGATCGACTTGGTATTCCTGGCCGATGATCTCGGCAGTCAGACCGGACTGCTGATCTCGCGGGATAGCTATCGCGCCCAGGTGCAACCCTTCCACCGCCGGCTCACGGCGTGTGTGCGGCAGTTGGCCCCGCATGCCACCGCGATGTTCCACAGCGATGGGGCGGTTTTCGATATCGTTCCCGACCTCATGGACGCCGGTGTCCAGATGCTCGAAGCGGTGCAGACCGATGCGGCGGGCATGGAGCCGGAACGGCTTAAGGCGGCTTACGGAGACCATCTGAGTTTTCACGGAGCGCTCAGCGTCCAACAACTTCTGCCGCGTGCCGATGCGGCCACGGTGGCGCGCGAATGCCGCCGGATCGTCCAGGTGCTCGGCCGCGACGGCGGTTACATTGCAGCGCCGTCCCACGCCATCCAGGTCGGCACCCCGCCGGAGAACGTCATGGCCATGCTGCAGGCCGTGCTCGGGGACGCCGATTTTGACCTGGCGATGCAGCAGGCCGCGCAGGATTCCGGAGTCACGCCCCGACACTCGGGCCACCACGGGAAGGGAAGGACATGAGCAGACAACTGGCGTTGGATACGATCAACCTGAAACCGGTCAAGCAATTGGCGCACACGGACTACAGTCTGAACTATCACGCCGAGTACTGTCGCAAACTCACCGGCAAGACGCCGTCCGAGCCGGGCGCCATACGCGACTTTTATAACCGGTGGGCAGTTGACTTTCTCTTCTGCACGCCCGGCGGCCTGCATGCGGAATGGGCGAAGCGCGGACGAACGACGGACATGGGGCATGCGGTCTATGCGTCGGATGAGAGTGACAAGACCCTGCCGCAGGAATGCCCCTTCAAGACGCAGGAGGACGTGTGGGCCTTCGATGCGGTGAAGGAGTACGGGCTGCCGGATTTCGAGGCCCAGGTGCGAGCCAATGAGGCCGACCTCGCGAAGAACCTTCAGGAGTGGCCGCATCAGCTCGTCACCGGCGGGTACTACCGCACCCTTGTGTCGGGCGCGATTGCGTCCTTCGGTTGGGACATGTTTCTGCTCGCACTGGCCGAGCCCCGGAAGATGGAGCCGGTCCTCGACAGCTTCTATCGGTTCACCCAGTTTCACATGGACGCCTGGGCCAGAACGAGCGTGGAGGTGGTGATCCAGCACGACGACTTCGTATGGACCGAAGGCGCCTTCATGGATCCTGAAATCTACCGCAAGTTCATCATTCCACGTTACGCGGCCTTATGGAAACCCTTGCATGCCGCCGGCAAGAAGGTCCTGTTCTGTGCCGACGGTAACTTCACGGAATTTGCGGAAGACATTGTCGCCGCCGGCGCGGACGGGTTGATCTTCGAACCCATGAACGATTTCGGCTGGATGGCGGAGCGCTTCGGCCAGTCCAAGTGTCTGGTGGGCAGTTACGTGGACTGCCGCGACATGACCTTCGGCCGTTGGGAAAAAGTCAAAGCTGACATGGACCGCACCTTTGCCCTGGCCCGCACGTGCAAGGGCATCATCTTTGCCACGGGCAACCACCTTCCCGGCAACATCCCGGAAGCGATGATGGAGAAGTACATCGCCTATTTCCTGGCCCACCGGGACCGGTGACGGGCGCGCCGGTTGCGGTCACCGGGTCAGGCGGCCGGGAATCAGCCAGTCGATGTAGGCACTCCACAGGCTGGGGCCCCACAGCAGCCAGATCAGCGCCGCCAGGGCCAGGTACGGCCCGTAGGGAATGCGGCTCTGCATCTCTTTGCGGCGTGACAGCACCAGGCCCACTCCCACGATGGCACCCACGAAGGACGAGATCATGATGGTGAAGAGCACGGAAAGCCATCCCAGGAACGCACCGATGGCGCCCAGCAATTTCACGTCGCCCATGCCCATGGCATCCTTGCGGAAGACGAGCTTGCCGAGCACCGCGGTGATCCAGAGCGTGCCGGAGCCGGTCACGGCGCCCAGGAAGGAGGCGCCGAGTCCGCCCAGTGCGGACTGTTCGCGGTGCAGCGCCGGGACCAGGGCGCTGAGGCCGAGCCCAAGCACAATGCCGCCCAGCGACACACGGTCGGGAATGATCATGTGTTCGATGTCCACGAACGTGCCCAGGAGAAGCCCGAACACCACGAGCCAGTACACCGGCACCAGGCGCAGGTCGCTCATGGGCGCCAGCCCAAGAAGACGGCCGGGTTCCGGCGGGCCGAATTTCAACCACACGAGCAGAAAGAGCACGGCGGTCAAGAGCTCGACGACGATGTAGCGGGCGGAAATGACGCCTCCGCAATGCCGGCAGCGCGCCCGCAGGAGGAGCCAGCTCAGGAGAGGGATGTTGTCGTACCAGGCGATCGGAGTGTTGCACTGCGGACAGTGCGAGCGGGGCGTGACGACGGAGAGTTCGAGAGGAATGCGATAGATGCAGACATTCAGGAAGCTGCCCAGGCAGGCACCGAGACAGAAGGCCAGGCAGGCGAAGTAGAGCTGCCAGACCGGACCCAGGATCGACAAGTGTTCACTAAAGGATGCCACGGTGCCCCCCCCCGCTGGTTTGCGTTGTGGGCGGGCATTATGTCAAAAAACGGACCGGCCGCAACATGGGAGAATCGGGCGGGCGGCATTTTTCTTCCGTCAGGGTCCGGAATCAGTATGATGACCCGGCATGGGCACCTACCTCACACGGGCGTTGCGCGCCGCGGACCTGACGGGGTTCATCCTGCGGCGCTCGTTCGCGTCGTTCATCAGCAATCGCGGTCTTGATCGGGCCGCGGTCTTGTCCTACAAGAGTTTCTTCTCGCTCTTTCCCCTGATGCTCCTCCTTTTGTATCTTCTCGGTCGTTTCATGGCGTCTTCGCAATCCGCCATGGACGCCATCGAGCGATTGGCCAACCAGGTGTCGCCGTTCTTCGGGGAAGTTGTGCTTCGGGAAGTGCGGGGGCTGGCCACCCAGAAGGCGTGGGGACTGGTCAGCCTGGGGATGTTGATCTGGGGGGTCACCCCGATGGCCGGTGCGCTGCGGGGCGCATTTGACACCATCTACCGGACCGACCGGGCGCGTCCTTTCTTCAGGGAGAAGCTGAAAGACGTGCTGGCGGTGTTTGTGATGGTCATCCTGCTGGTCCTGCTGGCGACCGGCGAGATTGCGTATGCGGTGCTCACCGATCGCCTGGTCAGTCTTTCCTGGGTGATCCGGTGGCTGGATGTGGCCGTTCCCCTGATCGTCGCGATGGGGTTTCTCCTGTTCGTGCATTACGCGTTTTCGCCCTTGCGGCCGCCGCTTCTGGCGGTGCTGGCGGGTTGCACGGTCTCGGTCCTGTTGCTGGCGGTCCTGAACCCGGCGTTTTCGGCCGTGGTCCGGTTCGACCCGAACTACGGCGTGGCATTCGGGTCGCTGAAGGCGGTGTTCCTGATGCTGGTCTGGGTCTATGCCTGTTTTGTCGTCATTCTCATCGGGGCCGAAGTGGCGGCGGGTATCAACCGGCGGGAGGCGCTTCTCGTGCATGACCTGTTGTCGGGCCATTCCACGGGGCGGGCGCGACAACTGGCGCGCATGACGCGGTTCGTCAGCACCCTGGAGGCGGGTGATGCCATCTTTGCCGAGGGCGATGCCGGCGACACCATGTACTATGTGGCTCAAGGGGGGGTCGCACTGAAGCGGGGCGCCCAGGTCCTGCGCGTGATGCGTCCCGGCGAGTATTTCGGCGAAATGGCGATGTTGATCAAGGCGCCGCGCACCGCGTCGGCAACGGTGACGGAGTCCGGCACGCAACTGGTCGCCATCTCCGCCGCCAATATCGAGACCGTCTTGCGGGAAAACCCGAAGGTGGTGCTGTCGCTGCTCAGGGAGATGGCCGAACGTCTCCGGCGAACCAACGAGATTGTGGGGGCATAAGGGGTCTGGCCCACGGTCCACCTGCTCGGGTTTCCTAGGTCATGCCGCTGAAATCGGGTTGGGTCTCGGCCGCCTTCGGCATGGCGTCGTCGACCAAAGGGTAGAAGGCCGCTGGGGCATGCTCCAAGGAAGGCGGGGCAAGCGCCACCGATGCGAACACGGCCTCGATGCGATCGGCCTCTTGCGCCAGATAGGTCCAGCGGGGATCCAGCGGGTGCGCCAGGGGCGGGCCCATGTCGCCGCCGCTGCGTCGCTGTGAAGCGGCGATTCCGGAGCGGATCGGGTGGGTGTTGGCTCCTGCGGTTGCTGCGTACACTGTCCGCCCCCGGGCAAGGAGACGGGGCGGCAGTCTCCCGGCACACCAACTGCTTCCGGCCAGGGCGTCGCCGGGCACCCGGCGGCTATTCCAGAAGCACAGGATGCGCAGCGGCATGGCCCTGATCCCCGTTCGCCATTCGGCCGGGACTGCCGGCACCGAAAAACGACCAAACGGAACGACAAACCAATGGCCTTGAGCTGTCCGGCGCAGAACCGCCAGATAGAGCGGGGGCAAGCAGGCGGGAACGTTCTCCGCCGGGTGCACCAACCGAATGTCCCCGGGGGCGCAGGGTGCGATGGAGCGGGTCACCCGCCAGGTTGCGGCCGGGGGCGCCGGTTTCCGGGGCGACCGCGGCAATTCCCCGCCGGAAGTCGTTGGCAGCATCCCGTCGACAGCCCATTCATGCAGCCAGGCGGCCAGTTGACGCCTCTCCGCATCGATCCGGCGGTCCGGTTCCTGCCCGGTGCGGTTTGCGTTCATCCGGCCCCCGACAAAGGCGGACCACACTCCGACTCCGCTATCCGAAAGAGCCGCGTATAGGCAGGTTCGCCCTGGCCCCAGGCCTTGAGAGCCGTTCGCAGCATCCCCAGCAGTCGAATCGCCAGGTCCGCCTGGGTGGAACGATCCTCCTTGGGGAAACGCGTCCGGACGTGCCGTGCGAGAGACTGCAGGGCCTCGGCATACGCATTGGAGAGGCTGCTCTTGCCGCAACCTGCGGCCTGCACCACGTCAGGGTGGGAAAGCGGGAGCCCTAATTCACGCGCCAGGCAGGCCACGCGTTCGCGCGTTGGCATGGATTCGAGGGCACGCGGGGTTTCCGTGGCGGCCATACGCTCCAGATCAAGCGCCTCGGCGGAAGACCGGGCCGGAGAGGGATCCGGGATCAGATCATGCAACGACGCGCCATCCGGGGCGTCGACAGGGCCCGGGGTGCGGTCCAGCGACACCATGAATGCCGGGGACGATTCGCGGCGCAGGTATTCGCGGACGGCGTCGCGCACGAGCAAGGTTGCGGCACTCTCGATGCGTTGTTGATCCAGCGCGGCGGGGTGGTTGGCGTGGGCCAGCAGCCACAATTTGTAGGTCTTGCCCTGCCGGGTATTCCGGAGCCGTATCCAGGTTTCGAACGCCTGCCACGCGTCGCCGGGCGCGGGCATCAGGGCGTCCGGTCGATCCACGGCTGTACGATGCGCGTAGATCTCGATGTAGCGGCGGAATCGCGCCGTCACGAAGTGTTCGAGGGCAGCGCGGGTGTCGGCCGGGCACAACCCGAGGGCGCAGGCCTCCATCCAGCGGCGCCAATGATCGAGCATGGGTGTCATGAGGAGAATGGCGTTACGTGCGGGTGGCACTATATAGACTTAGCTGAGAACAGTATAGAACAAAGTAGAGCGCCTGCCCTCCACTATTCTTGGAAATGGTGGAGTCTTGTTTCCTTATATAGGGGGAGGGATGACCAGTCCGATTACAGCAACAGTCCCTCCGTACAAGAGGAAGGCAAGCATGAACGCAACAGACGGGGTGAACACATGATTGACACACAGACTGAGAATGGAAGTGCAACGGGAGCGGGGCCCAAGATCCGCACGCCGCGCCTTGCGGTTTATCATCCGGCGGGGACGGGCGGCGGATCGGCGATGCAGCTCGAACTCCGGTTGAACCGGCCGGGTGAGGACCGATACGACTGTTTCTTTCTCGAACTGGCGGCGCAGAAGAGCGCGGCCAGTCATGAAGGGGACCGCCGGGTGCCGGCGACCTTTGACTGGGAGAACAAGCTGACGGTGAAGCTGGACTTTGGGGACGTGTGTGAACTGCTGGCGGTGCTGGAGGCCCGGGCAGAACGCGCAGGCGGCCAGCGTAACGGGTTGTATCACGAGAACAGCCAGGCGAGCACGGTGATCAGTTTTCAGGTGAGCAAGGAGAAGTCGGGGTACTTCCTGGGCCTGTCGCGCAAAGGAAAGGAGAGCGGGCAGGTGACTCGGGTGCAGATGCTGTTGAGCGAGACCGAGGCGATCGGGCTGAGGTGCCTGTTTCAGTCCGGGTTGTTCTTCATGACCTATCGAAATGCGTTGGGGGAGATGCCGCGGGGATAGGCCTTGTTTTGATGCATGGCGGCGGCGACCATGGTGGTATACTGAGGGCATGAAGATGATGATCATCGTCTTGCTCTGCATGGGCGGGGTGTGTGTCGCCAATCAACCGGGAGAGGTGGCCATGAAGACAGGGGACCAGACGAATGAAGCCGCCCGAACCGAGATCGCCGTGTTGGGCTCAGGCTGTTTCTGGTGCACGGAAGCCGTGTACCAGCGGATTGCCGGTGTCATTCGGGTGGCGCCTGGCTATATGGGTGGGAAGGTCAGGAACCCGACCTATGAGCAGGTGTGCAGGGGTGACACCGGTCATGCCGAGGTGGCGCGGATCGAGTTTGATCCGCGCAAGGTGAGCTATGTGCGTCTGCTGGAGACATTCTGGGAGTCGCACGATCCGACAACGCTCAACCGGCAGGGGGCCGATGTCGGGACGCAATACCGATCCGTCATCTTCTATCTCACCTCGGAGCAGAAGGCGGCAGCCGAGTCATCGAGGGCGGCACTGGCACAGTCGGCAAAGCACAAGGACCCGATTGTGACCGAGATTGTTGCGGCGGGAGAGTTCTATGCGGCCGAGGACTATCACGCGAACTATTACAATGCCAACAAAGGGGCCCCCTATTGTCGGTTCATCATCCGTCCCAAACTGAAAAAGCTGGGCCTGACGGAGTAACCGCACGCCCAGCGCGAGCGCCCACGCCACCCAGGCTCTTTCCGATGGGTGTTTGCGCTTGAAGGCGTGGGGGGAAAGGGACATTATTAATGCCTTATTCTCGGTGCTATGGCTTCAGGATGGGGCGTTCTTTTCACGATGGATCATGTGATGGATGTGGCGGCCACAATGGGGATGTTTCGGCTGGGCGAAGACGCTCGGTATGCGCAGGTGGATGCCGGGTGGCTCCACCTGCACCAGTGAGCCTCAGCAGCCGACGTCGTGGGTCAACCGTTCATGGGCTTCTTCGTGCCTGCCGAGATTGACCAGGGACGGCGCTTTCTCGACGCCGTATTCCACGGCGACACCGTTCAGCCTGCTGAGTTCACCCGCCGCGGCCCGGACGGCCCCCTGGGCGTCTGCCTGATCGCGCTGCAGCCCCTCCTGCGGGATGGCAGAGTTGTGGGCGCCGAAGGGGTCTGCATCGACACATCGCGGGTCAGGCTTGCCGCCCATGCTAAGCACGAGCGTCTTCAATGCGCGCTTGATGAATTGCAGGAAACCAACATTCGACTTCAGGCCATCATGGAGAACATCGACGAGGACATCAATGTCATCGCCCCCGATGGGACCGTGCTCTGGCATAACAAGGGTAGGAGCGGGCAGCGGGTCTTTCCGCCCGGCGCCAAGTGTTGGAACGTTTTCGAAGGGCGGGATTCCCGCTGTCTGCACTGCGTCCATCCGGACATGCTGCGTGACGGAAAGCCGCGCGATTACGAAACACGGATCGGGATCAGCACCGCCCATCCCTCGGATTGGTGGGTTCGTGCCGTGCCGCTGCGCAACAAGCAGGGTGAGATCTATGCGATTCTCGAGTCGGCTATCAACATGACCGAGCGCAAGAAGCTGGAAGCCAGTCTGCGTCAGGCCCGCAAGATGGAGGCCGTCGGCCAGCTCGCCGGCGGTATCGCCCATGATTTCAACAATCTGCTGCAGACCATACAGGGGTACAACGAAATGGTCATGCAGGAGCTGCCTCCCACGCATCACGCCCAGGAAAGCCTCGGCGAGGTGACCCGCGCCGCCGCGCGCGCCGGCGGGCTGGTGCGGAAACTGCTCACCTTCAGCCGGCGCGACCTGCCTCAGTATCGTCATCTGGACCTGAATCAGGTCCTTGGCAAACTCTCGAAGACAGTCAGCCAACTCGTCGGGGAACCGGTCGTCCTCAACCTGCTTCCCGGAAGCAATCTGGGGGCCATCCTTGCCGATGAGGGACAGATTGAAGAGATGCTGGTCAGTCTTTGCGTCAATGCGCGTGACGCCATGCCGCAGGGCGGCACGCTCACGATCGAGACGGCCAATGCCGTCCTGGATCCCGCGGCCTTGAGCAACCACCCCGGTGTCAAACCCGGGCCTTATGTTCTGGTGCGTGTCTCCGACACGGGGGTCGGCATGGATGTGGAGACCCAGGAGCGGATGTATGAGCCGTTCTTCACCACCAAGGCGCCCGGACAGGGGACGGGGTTGGGACTGGCCACCATCTACGCGACCGTTCAGCAGCACCGGGGACTCATTCTGCACCGCAGCGCGCCGGGTAAGGGCACCACGTTCGACATCTACTTCCCGCTCGCGGTCGCCGAACCGCATCACTCCCTAAAACCCAGGCCACTGGCGGCGCCCGTTGTCGGAGGCAGGGAAACCGTGCTTCTGGCCGAAGACGAGGACGCGGTTCGCAACCTGGCGGCGATCTTCCTCCGCAAAGCGGGTTACCGGGTTCTCCTGGCGCGGGACGGCCAGGAAGCGCTCGACCTGTTCCGCCGGCACCAGGACGAGATTCGCATCGCCGTGCTGGATATCATGATGCCCGTCGTAACCGGTTCGGTGGTGGCGCGCGACATCCACGCTGTCCGGCCCACCCTGCCCATCCTCTTCTGTACCGGCTACGATTTCAGCCTGTTGCCTCGTGACGGTCTGGGGGGCGACCACATCGGGTTGCTCGCCAAGCCCTATCGCATGGGTGACCTGGCCGGCAAGGTGTCCAGTATGCTCGCCCAATCTGCAAGCCGGGTTTGACGCCTGCCGCAGGGTTCATTACGATGCGGCCCTTCCAGATCACAGGTCGGGCTGTCTGTGGACAAACCGTACGGACAGGGATGGGGAGGTCAGCAAATCATGAGCAGAGTGTTGATCATTGGCGCGGGCGGGGTCGGTGGTGTGGTGACCCACAAATGCGCGCAGGTTCCCGATGTGTTCGATGAAATCTGTCTGGCCAGCCGGACGCTGGACAAGTGCGACCGTATCGCGGGTCAGTTGAAACGCAGGATCCGGACCGCCCGCGTGGATGCGGATAAGCCGGCCAATGTCGTCCGGCTGATTCGCGACTTCAAACCCGACGTGGTCATCAACGTGGCCCTGCCGTACCAGGATCTGTCCATCATGGATGCCTGCCTGGCCACGGGGGTGGACTATCTGGATACCGCCAACTACGAGCCGCCGGACAAGGCGAAGTTCGAGTACAAGTGGCAGTGGGCGTATCGTCAGCGTTACCGGAAGGCCGGCGTCATGGCGCTCCTGGGATGCGGCTTTGACCCCGGCGTGTCCAACATCTTCTGCGCCTACGCGCTGAAGCATCATTTCGACGAGATCCGCACGGTGGACATCATGGACTGCAACGCCGGGTCACATGGACATGCCTTCGCCACAAACTTCAACCCCGAGATCAACATCCGCGAGATCACGCAGCGCGGCAAGTATTGGGAAAAAGGCCAGTGGAAGGAGACCGATCCACTGTCCGTGCATCAACGTTTCGATTTTCCCGAGATCGGCCCGCGGGAAATGTACCTGATGTATCACGAGGAACTGGAGTCCCTGGTCAGGAATATCCCGGGGCTCAAGCGCATTCGATTCTGGATGACGTTCGGCCAGGAGTACCTGACCCATCTCCGCGTGCTGCAGAACGTGGGCATGACGCGGATCGAGCCGGTGATGTATGAGGGCCGTGAGGTTGTGCCGCTCAAATTCCTGAAGGCCGTCCTGCCCGAGCCGTCCTCATTGGGACAGAATTACACCGGCAAGACCAACATCGGTTGCATGATCGAGGGGGTCAAGGACGGACAACGGCGCAAGATCTATATCTACAACGTGTGCGATCATGCGGCGTGTTACCGTGAGATCAAGGCCCAGGCCATCTCCTACACCACCGGGGTCCCGGCCATGATCGGCGCCATGCTGATGGTGACCGGGGTGTGGCGCAAGGCCGGGGTCCACAATGTCGAGACGTTTGATCCTGACCCGTTCATGGACAAGCTGAACCGCCATGGGTTGCCTTGGGTGGTCCGCAAACTGCGTCCCGCTCAGATGCAACTGAAGTAGCGGACATGAACTCGAAACAACGCGTCGAAACCGTTCTCCGGGGAGGCATCCCGGACCGTGTCCCGGTGTGCCTCCATAATTTCCTGATGGCGGCCAAGGAAGCCCGGATTCCGTTGGAACGCTACCTTTCCGATCCGGCGGCCGCGGCTCAGGCGCACCTTCACGCGCTGGAACGATACGGGCACGATTGCCTCCTGATTGACCTGGACACCACGTTGCTGGCCGAGGCGATGGGGGCGGTGCGTGACCACACGCCCGGCGCCCCCGGACATATTGCCGGGCCGGCGATCAGCAGCCTGGATGACGTCGGCAAACTCCGCGTGGTGGATCCCGAATGCGACGGGCGCATTCCGGTGTTGCTCGAAACGATCCGCATCCTCGTCCGCGAAGTGGGCGGCGAGGTCTCCATCCGTGGCAACGCGGACCAGGCGGCCTTTTCGCTCGCCGGTCTGCTGCGGGGGACGGAGGACTTTCTCCTCGATCTTGCCGGCGATGCCGGCAACCCCGCCATTCGCGACCTGCTCGAGGTGTGCCATCAGAGTCACCTGGCCGTTCATCGCGCGCTGAACAAGGCGGGCGCCCACTTCACCTCGCTCGGCGACAGCCCCGCCGGGCCGGATGTGGTATCGCCGCAAATGTTCGAGAGGTTTGCCCGGCCCTATCACGAACGGTTGGTGCGGGAACTGGCGCAGGACGGGATCTTCACGGTGATCCATGTCTGCGGCAATACCTCCGCAATCCTGGACCAGTTTGCGGCCTATCCTTCGTGCGGTTTCGAGCTGGATTACAAGACGGACGCCGCCCTGGCCAAAACGTCGGCCGGCGCCGGGCACGTGTTGTTCGGGAATGTCGACCCGAGCGGCGTGATCGGGCGGGGGACGGCGAGGCAGGTCCGCGAGGCGGCCGCCGCATTGATTCGGCTGTGGAAGCCTGGCGGGCGGTTCATCCTGAACGCGGGGTGCGCCATTCCGGAATGCACCCCGCCGGAAAACATCGTCGCCCTCGTCGCCAGCGCGAGGGAATTCGGCGCCTACGAGTGAGCCGCCACTCTTCTTGATCGATGAGGCCGTTCCTCCATCACCGCCTGGGCGGCGGCGACTCCCTCACCAGCGCGCCGAAGTCCTCGCTCAAGATCAGCACGGCCAGGCGTTCGACGGCTTCGAGCTCGTTGGTGTTGAGCGAGACATAGTCGAAGCGGCCGCGTAGATCGGTGTAGCCGTCCTTGAAGAACTTCACCGCGCCGCCCGGCAGCCTGGCGTACACTTTCACATAGGCGCCGGGCACCGGCTTGTGCGTTTCGGCGTGCGTCACCACGAGCTGGCCATACGCCTCGATCATCTGCACTTTCAACGTGTTCGCGTAGTAGGCCTGCGTCTTGCGGACCCCGGCGGCCAGGGCCTCGACCATCACGTTCTTTGCGCCGAACGCCTTTGGCAGGTCCACGGACAGCGTGTCCTTGCCGGCCGGCAGATCGACGGACTGGCTCAGCATGGGACGGATATAGGAGAATTGCGCCACGCCGTCCTGCAGGAACGGGCTGCGGGAAAAGAGCAATTCGATATCCATCGGGTAGAAGTTCAGCGTGCAAACCTTGAGGTTGCGGTAATCGAGGCGGATTTTGCCCGCCTCCACCTGCATGTCCAACGAGGGCTCCGTGGCGGCCAGGGCGCCCTGCGCCTGGTCGCGGTCTTCCTTGTCCGCCGCATCGGTCTTCCCGCCGCCCAGTTCGTCGAGCTGGCTCAGGACCAGCGCGAATCGGTTGCGCCAGCGATCCACCCCCTCGTTGGCGTGCTGCTTCGCGAGGGTGCGGGCGCCCTCGACGTCGCCGCGATAGAACGCCAGGTACGCCTGGAAGTAGTCGTACTGGAGCTGTTCCGCCAGCGCCTTGCGGTCAACGCGGCCGAACCAATCGAGCGCTTCTTCGACCCGGTTCTGGAGCGCCAGGTAGAACGCCACGGCCAGTTTGTCGGCGTTGTCGAGGGCCGGTTTGTAGGTCAGCACTTTCATGAAGCGCTGGTATTGCTCGCGGAACCGGTCGTTCAGGATTTTGCGCTTCGCCCCGACGGAGTGGGCGCGTGCATTGACGAGCGGCGCGTACTCGAGGAACTGGTAGTCCAGGCGCTCGACCGGGTCCAGCGTCAGCAGGGGGGAGGCGAGGCACAGGCCGCAACGGTCCGCGAACGGCGAGTGCCGCAGGAAGGCGCGGAGGGTCTGAGGATCGTTGTGAAGCATGCTGTAGGACCACAGGGTGTCCTGGTACACGTGCCGCGCCTCCAGCAGCGCAGTCGCCTTCTTGAAGAACTCGCGGTCCCGCATGCGCCAGGCGATCTCGTTGAGGTCAAGGCGGTGGAGGTTGGCCTGGTCGAGGAAGGCCAGGACCTCCTCCGGCGTGCCGTTTTGCGAGATCCAGGCCCAGGACGTCTTGTCGATGCGGGTCAACGTCCCGACCACATTGAACACGAACGCCGGCGCGGCGGCGACCACCTTGTCGTCGCTTGCCAGGGTCACCGGGTAATGCGGGAACCGGCCGGTCTGGGGGAAGTAGAAGTAGTACTCCAGTGTCTGCGTGCTGTAGGGCTCCAGGACCACGTACGACCCGCGGGTGTAGAAACCGCCGTTTACGGGGATCGCCCCCATTGGAATCTGCCGCAGCACCTGCAGTTTCTGCCGGTTGCCGCTCGGATTCGTGAGGACCACCTGGGCCCCGTAGACGACGTGCGGGAGGAACTCCTCGTTCACGTACTTGTCGAACTGCTCGTTGTTCTCGTGCCGATAACGGTCGTCCGCCCGGAAGAAATGCTGCGTCACGAGCACGGCGCCGGATTCCGTCGCGCGGGTCGCTTCGCGGATTTCACGATGGAACAGGATGAGCGGCGAGGCGGCCTGCACGGCGTAGCGAAGGCCGTCGAGCTTCTCCTCGTGCGCGCCCGCCTTGAACGGCAGGTCGAGCACCGCCAGCGCCAGCATCATCTCCGTGAAATGGCGTGTGGCCTGCGGGAATGACTTCGAGAGGAAGGGGGTCTTGCCGTCATGCGCCGCGTAGTCCGCCCAGAAATCGTTCACGGAAACGAGTTCGGCGAGTTGCTGCTCGATGGGCAGATGATAGTAGTTGTTCTCGGCCCATTCCTTTGTCTGGTCGAGTTTCTGGAAGAATCGGCGGAGCGCCTCCTGCCGCTTATCGCCACCCGCCTTGAAGAAGAACTGCTCCTTCGCCTCAGCCCCCGGGCCCGGCATCGGTTCATCGGCCTTTCCCGCCTTGTCCAGGGCCGTCACACTCTTTCGCGCCAGGCGGCCGGCCCTGATGCCCAGAGCGTCACCGTCTTTCGCCGATTCCTCCCGGTTCATCGCCCGGTCGGAGGGCGCTTCCGTGACCATCATTGCCGCGGCCGTCTCCGGCGCACTCGGCGCCGCAGCCGCAGTCGCGTGCAGTCCTCTCAGGGCCAAAGCCTGTTTCTCGTCCTGCAGATCCCGCAACCCGCCGAGGGAGTTGCGAAGTTCGCCTTCCGTCTCCATGGCGCCGGTTTGCACGGCCGTGTCGAAGCGGCGATTGAAGTCCTCGATATCCGGCGGGATCAGATCGGCGCGGTCGCGCACGTCGCGGATGACCGAGGGTCCCTGCTCGCGCAGGCGCTTGCCGAGCAGGATGCGCTCCACGATATTCAACCGGGCGAAGCGCCACGGTTCGAGGTAATCCTTCACGTCGTCGCCGATCAGCCAGTGATCCAGGAAGGTTTTGTCCTTCTTGCTCCTGAGATACGGCGCGATAACCGTTTTGAAGAAGTCCGGATCCTTGTGGTACAGGAAGAAACTCAGTTCATGACAGGCGTACTTGGAATACTGCCGCTGCTTCTCCACCGGTGGCAGGTCCGGCCAGTTGGCGATGAACGCAAATTCCTCGAAGGTCGGGTTGGCGCCCAGCGTGGCGAGCAGGCGATAGGCCTTGGCGACCGTGTCGTAGGTCTCGAACCGTGCAGTGGTGGCATCGTTGATGGTCAGCGAACCTTTCGGCTGAACGAGCGCGATCAGTTTTTGTTCCGAGAAGGCTTTGGCCGGATCCAGGCCGCCGGCCAGCCGCAGTTCGCGTGTTTCCACGGGCGTATCGTCCAGGCACACTTGTTTCAGGACCGTGGTAACGGGGTCCACGGCGAGAATACGCAGTTGCGGCTTGCCCTTGAGGTCGGCGCGGGGAATGCGGACCCGCCCTTCCTTATCGGGCACGAGATTGAGCAGAACGACTGAGGGTTGCTTCAGGAAGTCAAGGGAAGCATAACCCTCGGGCGGTTCGCCCGCTCCGTAAGCCGTCGCCACCCCGGCGCCGCCAGCCGAAGACAGGCTCGCTGCGCGGCCGCCATAGGCGCGTCCCTCTTCCAACGATTCCGCCTGCGTGGCCGTATCGCGCACCGCCCACGGGTTCAACAGCAGGCCGGGCCGGTCCAGCATGTTGCCGGGGAACTTCTTCGCCGTCTGCCGGTCTATGATGTAGCGGTACTCGTCGCCAATGTCCCGGCCGGACTCGTAGAAGGTCCGTGTCGCACGCCACGGCTGCTGCGCCAGGTCGGGCGTGCCGGCGAACCCCAGCTTCTCGAAGACGTCGTAGGCGGGCAGATACCGGGTCGCCAAGACGTGGACCCGGCTGAAGGGTGATGCATTGGCCAGGCGGATGTCCACCGTGTCCGCGCCCACGTCCACCGCAGCCACCTGCAGCGGCGCAAGCCTGGCACGCTCCAGCGACCGCCGAGGGGAGGACGTGAACCCGTCCTGGTCCGCGCCCTGTGTCACCCGGACGGCGATCTCGCGCGCCGCCGGTTTCAGGTAAAGCGAGTAGTCGCCCGCCGGCAGGCCTTTGAGTTCGATGAACGCGCCGTTGACGGCCAGCGCGGCGCGCCAGTCCTTGACGAACTGCCCGTGGCGACTCTCGATCAGGGAGACCTCTTTCAGCGGCTCGGCGCTGTCGAACACCAGGGGCACGCTCAGCGTTTCACCAACCCGGCCCTGCAATGAGGCGGGATACGTGCAGTCGCCCCGGGCGGCAAGCCAGGTGTGTTCGGCGCCGCCCGGCTCCTGGACGCGGAACCGTTCGATTCCCGCCAACGCACCCAGCGAGGCCCGCCCTTGCTCGTCCGTTTTCAGGGAGGCCTGCACCTCGTCGCGGAACAGCCGATGCTTGAAGAAACAGGTCAACGGTTCGCCGGGCAGGGGTTCGCCGTTCTTGCCGCGCAGTTCGACGAGGTAACCGGCGGCCGTGCGGCTGACATGCAGGTCCTGCACCGCCGCGCTGCGATCGATGCCGTTCAATGTGAACGTGACGCTGCTGGACAGATCCTGCTTCTGGTTCCGGCTGATGTTCTGAATCCGCGCCTTGAGGGTCACCGAGAGGCTGACGGCGTTGTCCGGCACCAGGATGTCACGCACGGTTTCCGCATCCTCGCGCAGTTCGATGCCGGGGATGTCCTTTTCGGCCGCGATTCCCTGGAGGTCCACCGATCGGATGGTGAGCCGGGGCTCCTCAAGCAACTTGAGACTGACCGGTCGCCCGTTGACGCGAAGCACCGGCCGCAGGACCACTTTCGCCTTCTCGCGGCGGATCAGAGACTCACGGTCCACATAGAGGCCGGCGTGCAGGTCGTAGGTCTCGGCGAGATGATTGAACCGCACGAGGGAGGCGAACCCGCCTTGCCGGACGATGAGGTTGTTCGCCTGCGGCGCCGTGCTGAACGGCACGAGGATCCGGCCATCCGCGCCCGGAATGAACTCGCGTCCGCCGAGCCAGGCATGGGCGTCGGGCAGGCGGCGGCCCGTCTCGTCGAGAACCGTGAAGGAGTGACCGGCCGACGTGACTTCCTGCAGCACGCCCAGCCGCCCCTTTTGCACCAGGGCGCGGCTGCTCTTGCCATTGCCGATGAGCTCGACGACGTAGGCGCCGCGGGTCTTGAGTTCCGGGAATTCGAAAGTCCGGGCGACACGCCGCTCGGACGTTTCCTTGTACTCCACGCGGCGTTCGGAGGAGGCGACCAGTCCGTCGAGGTTGATGGCGAGGTTCAGCGGCTGTCCGGTCTCGCGGTAGTAGTTGAATGTGTTGATCTCGTAGACCTTCACGATCAAGGCGGGGACATTCTTCACGAAGGCGCTGAGTTTCACGGGGGTCTCGAGTCCGATGACGTCCGGATTCGCGGGCGCGAAGTCGATATCCACCCGTTCCTTCAGGCGCTTGTATTCGTCAGGCGCGAGCAGTGCTGACCACTGCGACGGGTCGCCGACCCCGTTGACGATCTTCGCCTCGGCAAACACGCGCTGCAGGAAGTCGTCGCGGATCCAGGGCTTGTACGCGTCGGCATTGGGCGCGGCGACAAGGAAATGCAGCAGGAAGGCGCGCACCAGCGGTTCGTCGTTGGCGATCGGTCCCAATTGAATCAAGCCGAACTGCTGGTCGAGCCGGGCCATGTAGTCGCCGCGCGGCAACTGTTGCCGGATGTCGTCGCGCAGGTAGTAGACATTACGAGGCAGCTTCACGTACTCCAGGAAGCGGTCGGGGTCGTACACGCCGAGTTTCTGGTCGTGTCGGAGGCGGTGATAGAGCACATGGGCCTTGAGGGAGTTGTTGCTGGGGTCGAGCGTGTTCACAAATGCCCAGACCCTTTGGAGATACGCCTCGCGGGCTGGCGCATCGGTATCCAGCTCCACCTCATTTTCCGGCGCGAGTTTGGGGAGGTAGGCGTTGACGAAGGCGGCCTGGTTCCGGAGGGCGGGTTCCTTTTGCAGGAGTTCATCCATCTGCGCGAGTGTCAGGCGCTTATGGATGTCGAGACTTCCGAACCCGCGGCTGTCGCGGTATTTGAGGTCGGCCAGGATCAGGTCGACCAATCCCGGGTAGTCCGGTCGCTGGAGCCGCGCCAGCAGGTTGCGGCCCTGGTCCCCGTTGACCGGCTGCCCGGCCGCCAGGTCAAGCCCCGCATCCTCGATTTCCGCCAGACTGCCCGGGTCCTCCGCGAGGGCGCGTTTCAGAAGGATGGGGATGCCGATCTGCGCATTGTCGAAGCGGGTCGGCGCATCGCTGCGGCGTTCACCGGTCTTGCGTGCATGGGTGAAATGGAGGGCCAGTTGGTCGGTCAGGTAGCCCAGCGTCTTCTTCGGATTCTTCTCGTAGTCGAGCAACGCCTGCCGGTTCAGCAGTTCGCGCGCGCCTTCCAGGGTCCGGCCGTTGCGCTCGCGGATCCAGCGGTCCATGACCTCCTGGAACCGTTCCCGCTGGCTGGCGTTCTGGGCCTGGAGGGCCTGGTAGTAGAAATACTCGTCCGTGCCGGGGACGAGTTCCTTCAGGGCGGCCTCCCGGTCGCCGGCCAGGCTGAAGGTTTCGACATAGCCGATCTCCTGCGCGGCCACATTCCACACCAGTGCAACGGACAAACCCAGCATCAGACTCGTTTTCATGCCCATTCCTCCTGCTGCTCGACTCTCCCCCGTGAATCCCTATTCGGCGCCGTACCGCTTCAGGAAGGCGCGGGCCTCTTCTTCCTGCGACGGTTTGAACGCGGTGAATGTGATGATGCCTTCGGCTGAGCCGACCTGTTCGGCGATGGTGTCCAGGACTTCCGGCCCGCCCCAGATTTGCATAAGTTTGCCGGCCTTGCGGATGCGACGGTAGACGTCGGGCCAGTGCCGCAGATCGGGTTTGCCGTCGCCCGGAACCCATTGCACGCCCTTCAACTCGGGGATGCTGAGCAACGAGTCGAGGTGCGGCAGTTGGCCGATGCCGTCGAGATGATAGAAAGCGTTGGTCAGTCTGCGGCAGGAGGCGGCGAGTTCGGGTTTGACGAACTCATCGAACATGGCGGGGCCGATCATGTAACAGAAATCGCATTGGAGCATGTAGTAGGGCTCGGATGAGAAAATCGACGCCCAGGCCGTGTATCCCGGATTTACCGGCTGAAGAACCTGGTTGATCTCGTTGAAGTAGCGCCACCAGAGGTCATGCGTCTCCCAGGCCAGGCGTTTGACCTCATCCGGATGGTCGTAGAGATCCAGCAACAGCGCCTCGCTGGGGCGGTAGGTGGAAAGCACATCCAGGTTTCCGCCCAGGTCGGTCATGCTGACTTGCACCAGCCCCTGCCAGCGCTCCATGGCATGGCGGCTCAGCGCCTTGATCCGTTCCAGCCATACGTTGCCGGGGTGGTAACGAAAGTGGAGGTCGCGGGTTTCCTTGGGTTCGACAGGGCGAAACCACGTGGTGTCGTCCCCGTTGTGCAGGGTGGCATCCATGAAGGCGGACATGACGCCCGGCCCGAAGTTGGGCCAGATGCTCGGGAAGCCATCGCCCAGAAAGTGCTGTTGGGAGAGATTGTAATCCCAGCGGTCGACAATCTGTTCCGGCGTCACGGAGAGATCGTAGTGCGACGTGAAGTGGCGCGTGGGGAGGGCAGGTTCGGGGCGGCCCGGGGAGCGTCCGTCCATTGTGACGTAGATCAGTGGGCGTTTGAGTTTGCCCTCCCACCACAGCCCGTAGTCCTGTTTGATCTTAGCCCAGCGATCTCGGTCGAATGCGATGCTCATGGATTAACTCCGCCTTTGTCGTTACCAGTGTCCCTCAGATGGCGTGGCGCAATTCAAAACACTAGCACGGCTGGGACGCTTTGCACGCGGGAAGTGCGATGGGGAAGGATCGCTCAGGTCAGGCGGGTAATGAGGGGGCGATGCTGCGGCCAGGCGGCGATCAGCGTCTTCCGGTCGGCCAGTTCGAAGTCGGCGAAATCGAAACCCGGCGCCACGGTGCAGCCGACCAGCGCGTAACCGCGCGACCGGGCCAATTCGGCGCCGAACCAGAGTCCGGCCCGAACGACCCCTTGCGGCCGTTCGCCCCGCCTTGGATCGCGCCCCAGGCGCAGCGCGGCATACGTGCCGTCCGCCGCGAAGGTATGCACGATCAGCGGGGAGCCGGCGTAGAAATGCCAGACCTCGTCGGATTTCAGCCGGTGCAAATGCGACACCTCGCGGTTGCGCAGCAGGAAGTAGATGGACGTGGCGAACGGGCGGGGGCCGCCGTAGCGCGCGGGCAGCCCGCGGCGCGGGATGGAGTCCGCGGCGCGATAGCACTCGCGGTAGCAGCCGCCCTCCGGATGCGGCTGAAGCTGCAGGGTTCGGATCCAGGCGGCGGCGTTCATGGCTCGGTCAGGCGTGATTCCGCAGTTTGAGTTCCAGAGGGTGGGGGTTCAGGTAGGCCTGGTCCACGAGGGTGGCCACCCGGTATTTGCGGACGTAGTGATTGAACAACGTCACCGGCACGATCAGCGGCACCAATTCCTGCCGGTACTCCTCGATGGTCGTCAGCATTTCCTGCTTCTCGTCGGCGCTCAGCAGCACCTTGAAGTAGCCGAGCATGTGGTGGAGGACATTGATTTGTTTGCTGACGGTGCTTTTGAGGGCCAGGGCCTCCAGCAGCAGGCGCTCGTAGGCCGCGGCGGTCCCGTCGGCCCCGGTCCGCGGCGCCCGGGCCAGCAAGCGGCCCATCTCGCGCATCAGGCGATCGCTGTGGGCCATCAGGAGCAGTTTATGCCGGGCGTGAAACGCCATCAGCCCGTGCAGGGACCGGTCGGCGGCGCGCATCTCCCGGTAACGGTGCAGGGCGAAGATGCGTTCGATGAAATTCTCCCGCAATCCGGGGTCGATGAGCCGGGCTTCGTCCTCCACGGGGAGGAGCGGGAAATGCTCCATGAAGACCCGCGCGAACAGGCCGGGCGCGCGGGCATCGACGACGCCCTTCTCGTTGTAGACCTTGACCCGTTCCATGCCGCTGCTGGGCGACTTTGCCTTGAAGACGAACCCGCACAAGCCCTCCTGCTCAAGCTCGCGGACGCGCTGCCGCGCCCAGGCGGTCATGCGGTCGGTGTAATCGATGCCGGTCTTCTGGGTTCTCAGGCGGGGGGCGGCCGGGTCGCCCACGAGGCGCATGGCCTCGCGGGGGATGGGGAGGCCGATCTCGACCTCGGGGCAGACGGGCACATACTCCACATACCGGCCGAGCGTGTCGGTCAGGAAGTGATCGCGTTTATGCATGCCGTCATAACGGACGGGATCGCCCATCAGGCAGCGACTGACTCCCAGTCTCAATTTTGGCGGCATATAACCATCTCCGATGCCCGCGGGTTGCTTTCTGCCCGGGCGAGGCGTTGCTTGGTCACACAACTGGCACTGTAGGGTCCGGCACACCCAAAGGCAATGCGCCGATGATGGGGGTGAGAATCCGAAAATACATATTGACATGTATTCACTCTCAAATGTATTCATGTGCATATGAACACTGTGGACACAGCATCTCCGCCGGATTCGGATGCCATACTCCGTTCGCGCATTGCCATCAATCTTCGCGCACTGAGGCAGATCAAGCACCTTACGCAGGCCGAACTGGCGCGGCGTGTGGGGATGCGGCCCGGTCCCATGAATGCCATTGAGCAAGGGCGGCATGTGCCCTCGGGGCGGGTATTGCTGAAGCTGGCCGATGAACTGGGTGCGAGCGTGGATGCCATCTTGGGCCGGACGGTTCCGTCGGCCACGCCGGGCGAGGGCGCGGAGGCTGGCGGGGTACCCTATGTGGCCGAGGCGGCAGTGGGTTACGGTTCGGAGGTGGGGGTTGCGTCGGAATGGCCGCGCGCGACTGCGATCCCGTTGGCCGACGATTCGCCTGTGGATGCCGGGACGCGTCGGGGACTGGACCAGGTGGTGCAGGTTTATCTTGCGCTGGAGGATTTCTGCGGCGCCCAGAAACGGGCGCACCTGCCCTTGTTCCTGCCGTTTGCGCCGACCGATGCGGGCATCGAGGCGTTGACCCAGCAGGTGCGGCAGATGCTGGGGATCGGGCAGGCGGTGATCTTCGACTATCTCGAACTTCTGGAAAACGCCGGCCTGCGCGTCGTGTTTTATCCTCTGCCCCAACGCCTGCAAAGTGCGGCCTTCTACGATGCGTGCAACGCCAATGCGTTCCTGATTGTCAACGACACGATGAACGTCGAACGGCAGTTATTCGAGGTCATCAAGCGATTGGGCTCGGTATTCGGGCACACGCGCAAGGTCTATGGGGGCGGCAAGGCGCTGGTGGTGACCGGGGCGCTGGACGAGGCGCATGCGGCGCGCAAGTTTGCGGCCTTATTCCTGATGCCGTCGTCGGCGGTACGGGCGACGGTGGCGCAACTCGGATTGGGGCCGGGGGACTGGACCTACGACCTGTTGTTAAGGATCAAGCACCGCTTCGGCGTCTCCGCCCAGGCGTTCCTATTCCGGCTGAACGAGTTGGGGTTGGTTACCGAGGCTATGGCGGCGGGATTACGGGATCGGATTGAGCGACACTATCGGGCGACGGGGTATGTGGAGCCGGACTCCACGCGGCGGGTATTAAGTCCCAACGGGCGACTGGGGGATTTGGTATTGGCAGCCTGGCGGAAGCCGGAAACGAGAGCCGAGACGCTCGACCTCGATATGCGACTCAGGCGTCTGAAACTAAAGGGCCTGCATGCGGCCACCTTGCGGGAAGTGCGGGGGTAGGGGATACGGTGAGACTGCGGAGTTAAGAATCCATTTTAGTGTGAGGAGAAACGGAAAGAGCCTATGATGCAACCGCGGGTGAGTGACAGTGTTCGCAGGTGAGCGATGGAATACTACGCACACAGTAAAGAAGGCCGCCCAGAGCAAGAGTGGCAGAAACTGGAGGAGCATCTTTGGAGCGTGGCGGAGTTGGCGTCGAAGTGTGCCGCGACTTTCCGGGCGCAGGACTGGGTGTGGAATGCGGCCTGGCTTCACGATGTCGGCAAAGCCGCGCCGGAGTTTCAGGCATACCTGGCCCGCGAGAACGGATTGGATGACTCGGAGTACGACGTGTCTGGCGGCGCACGCGTGAACCATTCCAGCGCCGGTGCCGCTTTGGCTGTGGAAGCGCTAAAGGGGATCCCAGGGCAAACAGTGGCGTATCTGGTCGCTGGACATCATGCGGGACTTCCCGACTGGTTCCCAGCGCAGACAGGCAGCGCGGCTTTGCAGGCTCGTTTGCCAGAGGGCCGGGAAAACCTCGCGCGGATTAGGGAGGCGGCGGAGGCGTTCGCAAAACGGCTCAAGACCAATGCAAGACCCCCTCCATACGTGAATGCGAAGACCTATCACCTGTGGGTCCGAATGCTGTACTCATGTTTGGTGGATGCTGACTTCCTCGATACGGAAGTGTTCATGCAACCGGAACAAACGGGGCAGCGTTCGCGCTTCGCTTCGCTTCCCGAACTCAAGGCGACGTTTGATCGCCATATGGACCAAAAAACCAGAGCCTGCGCGGACACCACAGTCAATGCGGCGCGACGGGAAGTGTTGGCGGCCTGTCGCGTTGCCGCAGGCCATGCTGCGCAACTGTTCTCCCTTACGGTGCCGACTGGCGGCGGCAAGACGCTTTCCGGAATGGCCTTTGCACTCGATCATGCCGTCAGGTCGGGGAAGAAACGAATCATCTACGTCATTCCATACACGAGCATTATCGAGCAGACAGCCGCGATTCTTCGCGGCATTGTCGGTGACGAGAATGTTATTGAGCACCACAGCAATCTCGATCCGGAAAAAGAAACGCAGCGATCGCGGCTCGCGGCTGAGAACTGGGACGCTCCGATCATCGTCACCACCAATGTCCAGTTCTTTGAATCCCTCTATGCGGCGAAGTCGAGCCGATGCCGCAAGCTCCACAACATTATTGACAGTGTTGTCATCATGGACGAAGCCCAGTTGATCCCCCCGCAATGGTTGGTCCCTTGTGTTTATGTGATCGGCGAACTGACAAAGAACTACGGCGTCACCATGGTGCTTTCGACGGCAACGCAACCGGCGTTGCCTGGTTTGGCACCGACTGAGATCGTTCCCAATCCCGGTGATCTCTACGAGCGATTGAAGAGAACCGACATCATCCTTCCCGACGATCTGGCTAAAACCACAGATTGGCCGGAACTGGCTGGAGGTCTGAAACAGCATGATCAAGTTCTGTGCATCGTGAACACCCGCCGGGACTGCTATGACCTCTTTGGCCTGCTGCCGAAAGGGACCATCCATCTTTCGGCGTTGATGTGCGGACAACATCGGTCGGAGAAGATCGCTGATATCAAGCGACTGCTGGCCGAGGACAGACCGGTGCGCGTCGTCAGCACCCAGTTGGTGGAAGCAGGCGTTGATATTGACTTCCCCGTGGTGTATCGCGCGCTTTCCGGCCTCGATTCGATCGTTCAGGCTGCAGGCCGCTGCAACCGGGAGGGGAGGCTTGCAGGCAAGGGACAGGTTCACGTATTCGTGCCTCCCAAGGCTCCACCGCGCGGGCTGCTGGCGAAGGCGGCCGGGACGACCCGCGAAATGGCGTCTTTGGACAAGTGCGATCCGCAGAAACCGGAGATCTTCCGAAAGTATTTTGAGTTGTTCTATGCACGGGCCAACGACACAGGCGGCAGTTTTCTGGCTGATCTTCAGAGAGATGTGCCCAACGTGCCGTTTAGGTCGGCTGGCGAAACCTTCAAGTTCATTGACGATTCAACTCAACGCCCGGTGGTCGTCAGGTACGGTGACAGCGAGATGTGGCTTGAGCGTTTGCGATTTGCTGGTCCGACGCGTGAGATCATGAGAGGACTTCAACGCTATATGGTGAATGTCCCGACCCGCATGGCAGATGCCATGTTGATCGACGGACGCTTGGCGGCGGTGGATGAGAAGAAAGCGCCCGGGATTGTCACGCAAGCCTGCGTCCAGTATGACGACGTTATCGGGTTGGATGTGTATACGGGGAGTCTGCCGGTCGAAGATCTAATCATATGAGGTGACCATGAGAGGATTCTGTCTTGAAGTCAGCGGGCCTTACGCCTGTTTCACGCGGCCCGAGATGAAAGTTGAGCGCGTGAGTTACGACGTGATCACCCCATCGGCGGCGCGAGCCATCTTCGATGCCATTCTGTGGAAGCCTGCGATCCGCTGGCACGTGAAGCGAATCGAAGTTCTGGCACCTATCAAGTGGATCTCGGTACGCCGCAACGAGGTCGGCAAGGTGGCATCGCCCAAGTCATCAGGCATTTTCGTGGAGGATGAACGCCAGCAGCGGGCAGGTCTCCTCCTTCGAGATGTCAAATACCGACTCTTTGCCGAGTTCGAGTTCATTCCGCTGGAGAAACGCGGCAAGGTTCATAATCCCGTGCCGGACTATCTCACGGACTCTGAGGAAGTCGCGGAGTTGAAGAAACCCGACGTCCGCCCTGATGAGACCCAAGCCAAGTATGCCGCGATGTTCGAGCGCAGGGCCAGGAAGGGCCAGTGCTTCAACCAACCTTACCTCGGCTGCCGGGAGTTTTCTGCCGCGTTTCGGCTGGTGGACCCGATTGCGGAAACGACCACGCCGATTGCGGAAACCCGCGACCTAGGGTGGATGCTTTACGATCTGGACTTTACAGATCCGGCTGATCTCAAACCACAATTCTTCCATGCAACCGTCGAGAACGGAGTCATTGATCTCCGGGACGTGGAGGTGCGGTCATGATCCTGCAGGCATTGAAGGCATACTATGAGCGGAAGCCCGGCTTGCCGCGCCTGGGCTTTGAGGAGAAGGAGATTCCCTACATCATTGTCTTGAACGCGAAGGGGGTTGCCGTCGGTTTAGAGCCCACGGTCGAGGGGGACGGGAAGAAGAGGCGGGCAAAACGGTTTCTGGTGCCACAAACCGTAAAACGATCTGTCGGCATTGCCGCCAATCTACTGTGGGACAATCCTGAATACGTGCTCGGAGTCGATTTGAAGGGCAAGCCGGATCGAGTCACGAAGTTGCATCTTGCTTTCAAGCAGCGTGTTGCAAGTGTGGGCGGCATAGAGGATGAAGGTTTGACCGCAGTTGAACGATTCCTCGATATCGAGGACAAGTCAAAGGTGATGAGTGAGTTCGGGGCGGTGTGGACTGCGTTGCTGGAGACGGGTTCGAATCTGACATTCAAACTCTCAGGGGACACCTGCATCGTTGCGGAACGTCCGCAAGTTCGTCGAGCCATTGAGGCTTCTATGGTGGATGATGAGGCAAAAACTGTCTGCCTGATATCCGGCGAGACGGCTTCTATGGAGCGCCTCCACACGGCAATTAAGGGAGTGCGCGATGCTCAATCATCGGGCGCCAATATTGTATCGTTCAATTTGGACGCCTTTCGATCATACGGCAAAGAACAGGGAGCGAATGCGCCCGTTGGCAAGGCAACCGCTTTTGCTTACACCTCGGCGCTGAACCACCTGCTCGGAAGAAACTCCACGCAGAAGATGCCGGTTGGAGACGCCACGATGGTGTTCTGGGCAGCAAGGGACACAGACTTCGAAAGGCAGTTTGCGGATTTCTTTGTCGAGCCGCCCAAGGAGGACCCTGACCGAAATACAAAGGCCGTCGAGAGTCTGTATAGAGCTCCGGCAACAGGGGCACTCGTCGCGGATTCAGACACCACGTTCTACGTCCTCGGTCTTTCGCCGAACGCATCTCGCCTCGCCATTCGGTTTTGGGTTGTGGACACGGTGGCGGGAATGGCCGACAAGATAAGCAGTCATTTTGAAGATATCCGGATTGCTCATGGCCCTAAGGATCGGGACTCGTTGTCGCTGTTTCGTTTGCTGGTATCCACCGCCGTTCAAGGTAAAGCAGAAAACATCCCGCCAAACGTGTCCGGAGAGACAATGCGGGCAATCCTGGGTGGGCTGCCGTATCCGCAAACACTACTGCAAGCCGCCATTCGGCGAACTCGGGCAGAGCACGATATTACGCACGCACGGGCCGCGCTCATCAAGGCATGCATCAATCGGGCGGCACGTTTCAAGAACAACAAACAGAAGGAGGAACTGAAAGTGAGTCTGGATGAAACCAACACAAACATCGGCTATCGGCTCGGAAGGCTTTTTGCTGCGCTTGAGAAGATTCAGCAAGAGGCCAGCCCAGGCATCAACGCGACGATTCGGGACAGATGTTATGGGGCGGCTTCGAGTACGCCCGTGACGGTGTTCGGCAACTTGATGCGGCTCAAAAACCACCATCTTGCCAAACTGGAAAACGTTGGTCGCAAGATCACATTCGAGAAGTTGTTGGGAGAGATTCTCTCTGGCATTGGCGACTTCCCGCCGCATCTCGCGTTGGCTGATCAAGGACGATTTGCCATCGGTTACTATCACCAAATGCAGGGTTTCTACACCAAGAAGAGTGAGCAGCAGAAAGGATGATGAGACAATGAGCAACACAGTGAAGAATCGTTATGACTTCGCGCTGATCTTCGACGTACAGGACGGCAACCCGAACGGTGATCCCGATGCGGGCAATCTGCCTCGCATGGACGCTGAAACTGGGCAAGGCATCGTCACCGACGTGTGCTTGAAGCGTAAGGTGCGGAACTATGTCCAGATGGTGAGGCCTGCCGAGAAGGGATCTGACATCTTCGTGAAAGAGAAGGCTATATTAAACCTGCTAATCGGCGCCTCCTACGAATCTCTGGGCATTGACCTTGATGCATCACCTAAGAACGAGAGGGACGGGAAGAAAAGAAACAGCAAAGGTAAGGGGCAGGGGAGTGAAGTTGAGCAGGCGCGCAATAGAATGTGCGAAGCCTTCTTTGATATTCGCGCTTTCGGTGCCGTCATGTCCATCGGCCCGAATGCCGGTCAGGTTCGTGGACCCGTGCAACTCACTTTTGGGCGTTCGGTCGATCCAATTGTCACCCTGGAACACTCTATTACGCGCATGGCGGTGGCCACGGAAGCTGAAGCGGAGAAGCAGGGTGGTGACAACCGCACGATGGGCCGCAAGAACACGGTACCATACGGCTTGTATGTGGCGCATGGGTTCGTTTCCGCCCATCTGGCCGCGCAAACCGGTTTCAGCGAGGAGGATCTGGACCTGTTCTGGAAGGCTCTCTGCGAGATGTTCGAACATGATCGCTCGGCGGCACGCGGGCTTATGGCCACGCAAAGACTGATCATTTTCAAGCACAACAGCGCATTGGGCAATGCCCCGGCGCACAAGTTGTTCGAGCGCGTCAAGATCACGCGGAAGGATGCCGCAAAACCCGCGCGTACCGTGGCCGATTACGAGATTGTCGTGGACGGCACCAAGTTGCCTACGGGCGTGACCATCATCGAGAAGCCGTAGGGGGTGTGATGTTGCCGGGGCGGCAACGGAGCCGCCCTGTTTCAGGCCGCGCGAACACGCATGAATGCCGGTTGACTCGCTATCGCTCGCCGACACCGCAATCGGGCTTAGGCGAGCGGGAGCGAGTCAGCCCAATGTGACGAAGGGAGGCCCGCCCATGAACAGCAACATGGACGTGAAGCAGCACCATGAGTGCGTGCAGCGCGCCATTGTTCTTGGGCGCTCGGGCGATCCGGCGGCGTTGCCGGAACTGACGCGCCTGCTTGCGATGCCTTCCGCCGAAGTCCGGCGGCTGGCGGCCTCGGCGATCGGTAAACTCTCGGGTTTTGGGGCGGACCCCGAAACCGCCGTGACTGCGCTTTCGCCTGCGGCCATCAATGACCCGCACCCACAAGTAAGGCAATATGCGCTCAAAGCACTGAAAGCGTATGGCGCAGCGGCAGAACCGCACCTACACGACCTGCGTGACACGGCCGCCAATCCGATGGCGAAGGACTACGTTCGCACAGCGGCAGCCTCGGCCGCCGAAACTATCGCCGAATCGGTGCGTATCCGGGAAGGTGCCGTTGCACATCAATGCTTTCGCTGCTCCAAAATCGTTGCCGCCGACGAATACGCGCGCTCGCATAAGGCTTTCCAGCGCACCTACTGCGACACCTGCTTCGATGAAGTGTTTCTCAAACGCCGCAATTGGGAAACGCAGGTTGAGCTCAACAAAACGATCCAGGCGGCCAACGGCAGCGTGGTGCAGTCGGACGGCGAGCGCATCATCGCCGAGGAACTCGCGGCCCTGGGTATCGTCTTCCGGTACGACAACCGGTTCCGCATTGTCAAAGGCTACGCCATCCGTCCCGATTTCTACCTGCCGGAGTTCGACCTCTACATCGAGTACTGGGGCATGGAGGACAACCTCGACTATCAGGTCGGAATGCTGGAAAAGAAGAAGCTCTACCAACAGGCCGGGAAAAAGCTGGTGTCGCTGTATGCCCGCGAGAAACCGCGCCTGCGGGCAGCACTGCGCGAGAAGCTGAGTCAGCATGTGCGGACTCCTGGCAGCATCACGGGAGCGCGAGGCCAGGCGCCGAGTGGCGGCTGACCTATGTACGCGGAAGATGAACTCGTTCCGATATCGGCCTTGCAGCACATGGCGTTTTGCGAGCGTCAGTGCGCGTTGATTCATGTGGAGCAGGCGTGGGAAGAGAACCGGCTTACGGTCGAGGGCCGGAACATGCACGACCGCGTTCACGAGCATGCTTCGGAAAGTCGGCCCGGCATTCGTGTGGCGCGCGGTCTTCGATTGCGTTCACTCCGGCTTGGTCTTACCGGTGTCGCGGATGTTGTTGAGTTTCATCTGAGCCCTTCCGACGCGGACCGGCCATTTCCCGTGGAATACAAACGCGGTAAACCCAAGGCCGATGATTGCGATAAAGTGCAACTGTGCGCTCAGGTCTTCTGCCTTGAGGAAATGCTCGACTGTGTCATCACGTGTGGCGCTCTGTTCTATGGAACCACCCGTCGCCGGCTGGATGTGGACTTCGATGACGAACTGCGGGCCCACACGGAACAGGCCGCCCAGCGGGTTCACGCCTTGATCGAAAGTGGCGTCACGCCGCCGGCCGAGTACGGCCCGAAGTGCGAGAAGTGCTCGTTGAAGGAGCTTTGCCTGCCGAAGGAAACGGGAGGCGGACGGTCGGTGCAACGCTACCTGGATAGGATGCTGAGGCCCGAATGAAAAAGTTGCTCAATACCCTCTACGTTACCACTCAGAACGCCTACCTGTGCCACGAGGGAGAGGCCGTGGTCGTTCGCGTGGAACATGAGACAAAACTGCGCCTGCCGATCCACACGCTGGGCGGGATCGTGTGCTTCGGCCAGGTCTCGATCAGCCCGCCTTTGATGCACCTGTGCGGCGAACGCAACGTGCTGATCTCGTTTCTCTCCGAACGGGGCCAATTCCAGGGCCGCGTGGTGGGGCCGATCCATGGCAACGTGCTTTTGCGGCGGGAGCAGTACCGGTGGGCGGACGAACCCGCTAAACAGGCGGCTATCGCACGGGCCATGGTGCTGGCGAAGGTGGCGAACTGCCGGACGGTGCTTCAGCGGGCGGCTCGTGATCATGGGGACAAACCGGGCGCTGAGACTTTCGATTCGGCGATCCGCCGGCTTGGTGTCTTGCTGGGCGATGTCGGTAAGGAAACGGATGTGGCGGTTTTGCGAGGAAGGGAAGGGGACGCCGCGAATACCTATTTTGGGGTGTTCGACCAACTGGTCACGGCGCAGAAGGAAGATTTCGGGTTTGTCGGCCGCAGCCGGCGGCCACCCCTGGACAACATGAACGCGTTGCTGTCTTTCTTGTACACGCTGCTGGCCCACGACGCAACGGCGGCGCTGGAGACGGTGGGACTCGATCCGCAGGTGGGTTTTCTGCACGCCGAGCGATCCGGCCGGCCCAGTCTGGCGCTGGACTTGATGGAAGAGTTCCGACCTTTTCTCGCGGACCGACTTGCATTGTCGCTGGTGAATCTGAAACAGGTGCAGGGAAACGGATTTCGCAAGACGGAGACAGGCGCGGTGGAAATGACGGACGACACGCGCAAGACGGTGCTTGTGTCCTACCAGAAGCGTAAACAGGAGGAGATCCAGCATCCGTTTCTGGGCGAGACGGTGTTGGTGGGGTTGCTCCTGCATGTGCAGGCATTGTTGCTGGCGCGGTATTTGCGGGGCGACTTGGACGGATATCCTCCGTTCGTATGGAAATAGGAGGCGGCCATGATGGTACTGGTCACCTACGACGTCTCGACAAAGACGCCGGCAGGGAAACGGCGACTACAAAGGGTGGCGAAGGCTTGTTTGGATTACGGCCAACGCGTTCAAAATTCGGTATTTGAGTGCAGCGTGGATCCGGCGCAGTGGGCGGAATTGAAGCATCGGTTGGAGGAGGCATACAATCTGGAGGAGGACAGCCTTCGGTACTACTTTCTCGGCAGCAACTGGCAACGACGAGTCGAACACACGGGTGCCAAGGTGGTCCCTGACCTGGAAGGCCCGATGGTGATTTGAGGCTGCCGCGAACCGGGAGCGAACAGCGGCCTCCTGGGGGATTCGCGCTGGATGTAACCGATGTGTTTGCATGGCGTTGTGAGCAAAGCGGTCTTTGACAATTGAATAGATGCCGGTTCGCGGAGACGGTTCGCGGAAAAGGGTCGCTTGGCTTCTGAATCGCAATGAGTTACGTTTTCGGCGTCGCCCCCCGCGCGGGGGCGTGGATTGAAACTTATCGCGCCCGAACACTTCCTCCGGGCGCACATGTCGCCCCCCGCGCGGGGGCGTGGATTGAAACCGAGCCCTCCCAGATCACATTGAACGCCGCTGCAGTCACCCCCCGCGCGGGGGCGAGGATTGAAACCCAGCGCGTCCCGCCGAATGCGCGATGTCTGCCGGCCGCCCCCCGCGCGGGG
>CAZTAJ010000044.1:0-31798 GCA_964611575.1 uncultured Verrucomicrobiota bacterium | reverse complement strand
CGGTCTTTGTGCGAGGTATTGAGAACTGGCATTGGGAAACGGACCAGACCGGGGCTGTGGCGCCGCGCTTTCGCGTCAAGTCCGGCATCGAGACTGGTGCTGCGCCGCCCCGTGACCCGTCGCCTGTTCCGGTCGCGCCGCAGGCCCCGCCCGCGGCTTCGGCCGCCGACCTCATTGTCCGTACCACGACGGCGCTGCGGGCGCGTCACTATGCCTACCGAACCGAGCAGACTTACCTGGACTGGACACGACGTTTCCTGGCCTTCCACCCGTCGGTTGCGCCCGCCGATCTGGCCACGGGGCATCTCAAAAGTTATCTCGAACACCTGGCCGTCGAGCGCAATGTGGGTGCCGCCACCCAGAACCAGGCGCTCGCGGCTGTGCTCTTCCTGTACCAAATGGTGCTGGGCCACGATCCCGGCCGCTTCGAGGATGTCATCCGTGCCCGCCGCGGCCGCCGTCTGCCCACCGTGCTGAGCCAGGAAGAAGTCACACGCCTGCTCGCGGCGACGAGCGGCACGACGGGCCTGATGTTGCGCCTGATGTACGGGACCGGTTTGCGACTGATGGAATGCTTGAGGCTGCGGCTCAAGGATATCGACTTCGACCGACGGCAGATCATCCTGCGCGAAGGTAAAGGGGGCAAAGATCGAACCGTCATGCTGCCGGACGTGTTGAGGCCGGCGCTCCAGGACCAAGTGGGCCATGTGAGCGCCTTGTGGGAAGAGGACCGGCGGGAGAACCGGACGGGGGTTTGGCTGCCGGACGCGTTGTCCGTGAAGTACCCCAAGGCCGGGGTGGCGTTGGGGTGGCAATGGTTCTTTCCGTCGAGCCATCTCAGCATGGACCCGCGTTCGGGGTTGGAGCGACGGCATCACTTGCACGATAATGCCCTGCACCACGCCATTCGGGAGGCAGCCCGCGCGGCCGGTATCGTCAAGCCGGTGACCTGCCATACGCTGCGGCATTCCTTTGCCACGCACTTGCTGGAGAAGGGGGTGGACATCCGGTCGGTGCAGGATTTGCTCGGCCACAACAGCTTGGAGACCACCCAGATTTACACTCACGTTATGACTTCCCGCGCTTCATCGGTCAGGAGCCCGCTCGATGCGTAAGGGTTGGCTCGCCCGACGGCGCCCTGCTAGTTGCTTAAACTACGCCCGCCGCTCTGTCGTTGGCAAGAGGATTAGCCTCAGTGGCGTTCCATGGATGCCAAGGCTGAAGCCGTTTTCCGCCAGAGGCGGATCCGCCTTCGGCGGAAGGCTGTAGGCTGCAGGTCAAAGCGAAAAAGCGCGGAAACGCCACAGGCGGGCCCTCCCTTGGGTTGTGGTTGACCGCCTTCATTGTTTCGGCGGTTGGGCGGTGGGTAGACGGTACAGGAGCGAACGCCAGAAGATCCGGCAGGTCGGGTCCTTGCGGATGGCCTCGGCTTTTTCTTCCTCCGTCCAACGATTGTGTGGCCAATCGACGAATTCCCGCTCGATCGGCTCGGCTTTCTGTTCCAGTTTCTTCAGTCGCGTGTGTTGTGTTTTCATGTGTGCCTTTCCTTTCTTGGTGGGTTAGGGATCAGGTCCCAGGGTTCAGGGTTCGGGGTTCAGGATGGATGTCCTTGTCTTTGGAGGCTTTTTCCAGGGCGGCCAGGCGGCGCTCGAAGTCTTCGAGCTCCCGCACCCGCAGGGCGTGGCCGAGGATGTCGTTGCAGATCAACCGGCGCAGGCGGTCGTCGTCCGAACCCAGCAATTTCACCAGTTCGGCCATGGCTCGGGTGGCGTGCGTCTTGACGGAGTCCATGGTTTCGGTCAACACGGTGTCACGCTGGCGGGCGAGTTCGTCCCGGAAGACCGGTTCTTTGAGCCAGCGATGGGCGGTGGAAGGTGGGAGGTGGGAGGTGGGAGGTGGGAGGGCGAGGCTGAAGGCTGAGGGCTGAAGACTGAGGGCTGATGGGGGCTGAGGGCTAAAGGCTGAGGGCTGAAGACTGAAGACTGAGTGCTGAGGGCTGAAGGCTGAAGACTGATGGTATGTTGTTAATCTGCAAGTGGTTGCGACTAATATGGAACACGGTTTGCGGGTGTTGTGCAGTTCGATATTAGCGTAACATATTCAGGTGCAAATTGTAATGGTGATTTTCGGCGATGGGTTTAGCCTCCGGACGTGTTCCGTTGTGTTCCATCGTGTTCCGTGCTTGGCCCTGGGTTGGAGGTTTGCAGGACGTAACTACTCAGGTCACAGGGTTCAGGGTGTCAGGGTTCAGGTAATTCGGTGAGGAAAGCGGGCAAAAGAAGGGAGGGTGACATCTTGGGCGTCCGATTCTTAACGGTTCTCGCCTGAACCCCGAACCCTGAACCCTCCCCTCCTGAGCAGTTACTGCAGGACAAACAGGGCTTCCGGATGTGGCGTACCAGTTATTCTCACTATGGCCTCCTATCCATGCGGACACGACGGAGCGTGTCCCTCCATGCCTCGGGAAACGGTCAGATTCCATCATGGATTCCGCTGAAAAACCCCTGCGGCGCGGGTGGAACCGCGCCCTCCAGTTTCGGAAACAGGCCGTTTGGGGCCTTATTGGAGGGCCGGGTTCCACCCCGGCCGCTCTGGATCGGGGTTTTTCAGCGGAATCATCATGGGGGGACGACCTCCGTGGCGTCCGAACTGTGAAAGCGGCCCTAATGCGAATGGTTGGTGGCGTGCTGCCAGTCTTGTGCATTCGGAGCCGATAGTTAAGAATCCACTTGCGTTCGGGGGGGAGCAGCAGATAAGGAGATGTTCATGAAGTGTTACAGAGCCGTTCTGGTTTCTTTGACGGTGGGGATGGCCAACGTCATGGCGAGCCACGCCCAGTCCATCGTTCCCAACGAGCGCGGTCTGTGGCAGGTCTGGGTCGCCAGCACCAATGCGGTCGATGACCCTGCGGCCGTGGTGGCCGCCTGCCGGGATTTCAGGGCCAAGTCACCCCAGGATCCCCTGGGGATCGTGGCGGCCGGATTGGAGGCCTGGCGTCTTCTTCAGACAGGCCGCACCAATGAGGCCGTCGCGTTGTGGGAGCCGATGATGGCGCTGCCGGAGAAGGCGACCTACCTCCAGACCGCGGGAGCGGAGATGGCGCGAGTCTGGCTCACCCGCCTTGACCGGGAGAAGATCCGGGGGGCCCTGCAAAGAGTCTACGTGAGGGATATCGAGTTCCCGGCATCGCTGGAGACGATCAAGTCCCTGAAGGGCGTGCTCGCGCCTCCGCTCACCGATCGCTGGGGCAAACCCTGGTTGTACCGCCAGGAGTCAGCGATCACGGGGTTGAACTCCCATCAGTATGTCCTCGAATCCACGCGGTTGGGGTCGGGATCTGTCTTGGCGAAAGCGCTGGCCCTGCCGTATGCGGGGGGGATCACTCTCGAACCCGTCAGGATGTTATCGGGCAGCGCCGATACGGTTGAGTTCGCCACCCCCGCCGGGAAGTCCGCTTTTCTGCAGGCGGGCGCCAACTTGAACGGCATTGCCGTGGTCTATCTGGGGGGCAATCTCATGGTGATGGCGGACGACAATCATTGGCGCGTGGCGCTGAAACCGCGGTGAGGGACGACCCTGGCGCCCGAAAAATCGTTCAAGTGAGTGGTTTATTCATCGGGTTCTTCTTGGTATGATATTGGTTCGGCATTCGAACACGGGGGGCGATCCGATGAGGGAGGCCTGGTGCATGAACACGGTCATCTGTGTCATTTGTTGTTTATTGTTTCTGGCGGCGCCGGCGCGCGGCCAGGGCGATGCGAACTGGAATGCCACGCCCAACGACGTCAACAATCTCCTGAAGAGCATGAAGGACATGATCGGCGTGAGTTATCGGACGCAGGTCGCGTCGCTGGAGGAGATTGACGTCGATCCCGCCAAGAACCCCATCCTGTACCGGTCGGGTCACTACAACTATTCCTACTCCGAGGCGCAACGCAAACGACTCCGCGACTACGCGCTGGCGGGCGGCATGCTGGTCTACAACACCGGCTTGGGTTCGGCCCCCTTCTACCGTTCCACGATCCGGGAACTGGCTGCCATCTTTCCCGAGCAGCCCGTTCAGCGGTTGACCTCGGATCATCCCATCTTTCACGCCTACTACGATGTGGACCGCGTCAAGTACTGTCCCGGCGTGAGGAAGTCCGGGTTTGTCGGAGATGAGCCCTGGTTTGACGCGGTGGAAATCAACTGCCGGGTGGTGGCGCTCGTTTCGCGGTGGTGCATGGCGGTGGGTTGGGAAGACAAGGTGGAGCCGGATTTTCAGGCGTATGAGCCTTCCTCCGCGAAACAGCTCGGGGTGAACATCTTCTCCTACTCCTCGGCCATGCGGGCGTGGGCCAAGAGCCAGGCCCAGGGCATCAAGTTCGTCGATCGGCCGGAATCCAGCGCCGACAAGGTGGCCCTGGTGCAGGTGGTCTATGACGGCATCTGGAAGACCCGGCACGCGGGCTTGTCCGTGATCCTGCAGACGTTCAACCTCAAGACGGATGTGCCGGTGAAATACGCGGTCAATGAGGCCCGGCTGACGGATCCCGCCATCTTCAATGCGCCGTTGTTGTATCTGACGGGTCATGAGTACTTCACCCTCCGGAAGAGCGAAGCGGAGCAGCTCAAGAAGTATCTCGAAAACGGGGGCTTCCTGCTGGCGGAAGCGTGCTGCGGGCGGAAGGGATTCGATATGTCGTTCCGCCAGTTGATGGCCGCCGTGTTTCCGGACAATCCCTTGAAAGCCATTCCCCAGAACAACCCGCTCTTCCGGACCCCCAACGATGTGCAGAAGGTGGGCGTGACGCCCCTGTTGCAGCAGGATGTGGGCGCGGCGGTGATCCCGCCGCGGCTGGAGGGCGTGGAGGTGAACGGCCATATCGCCGTGATCTACAGCCCCTTCGGCATGGCGGGTGGCTGGGAAATGTCGCAGAGCCCCTATGCCAAGGGTTATGATGACGTCAGTTCCCAGCGGTTGGGGCAGAATATTCTGATGTACGTGGTGACGCAGTGAGGAAGGGGGCGGGGGGATCCATGCCGGGGCATCGCGGAAACTGGGCGGGGGTGACGGGGATATGCCTATTCATGGCCGCCCGCATCGCGCTGGGCAGCACGCCGAGCGGGAATGAGTTCGCGCTCTTCCTGTCAGAGACCAAATCGGCGATGGAACGGAAGACGCTGCTCGACGACGCCCTGGGTAAACCGCATTTCTTCCGGTATCTGCGAATTGTGGATATGGAGCAAGGGTCCTCCGCCGGCGCCCCGTTCATCACCCTGACGACCTGTGAGCCGAGTTCGGGCATGACGGTCAAGTTCAAGGTGGTGAAGAGCCTGTCACTGGCGGTCCTGAAAGAGGCGCCGCCGTCGGGCACCAACGATGCCGTGGCGGTCACGGGGGTCATCCAGAGCGCGGATCCGGCCAAGCGCGTCATGGTGCTGAGCCCGGTGATTGTGCGCTACAAGGATATTCTGGCGCCCAAGGTTGGCAAGGAAATGCATTACGAGCGGGATAATTCGGGAATCGTGTATTCCTTCACGGCCGGCAAGGAGCCGGTGAACGTCTCCAAGCGCGACGAGGATCTGCTCCAGTATGAGGACCAGATGCTGGCCGAGCGGGGCAAGGAGGGATGGGCGAAGTTCCTGCTCGATGAAATCGCCAAGCGGGACAAGGCGGCGAAAGCCGAACGGGACAAACTGGGGATTTACCGGACAGGCGCGGCGCCGGCAGAGTCGGCGGCCCCTCCCGCTCCGGCGGTTCCCGCACAGAGCGTCATCACGGACGATGAGAACTGATGGCTGAGACTCCATGACCAGGATAGCAAAACCCACACCCCCTGCCGCCCCCAAGACGCCGCAAGCGGAAGGGATCAAGGCGTTCCTCAATTCCGAGGAGCTGCACAAGCTGAGCCGGATTGTGCTCCAGTCCCGGTATGTGGTGGAAGGAAACCTGTCGGGTGCGCACCGGAGTCCCTTGAAAGGGGCCAGTTCGGAGTTTGCGGATCACAAGGCGTACGGGGTGGGGGACGACCCCAAGCACATCGACTGGAAGGTGCTGAGCCGCACGGACCGTTATTACATCAAGCGGTACGAGGACGAAACCAACCTCCGGGTCTACATCGTCCTGGACCGCAGCAACTCCATGAGCTATGGCAGTGCCGGCCTCAGGAAGTATGATTTTGCCTGCCGCCTGGCCGCGGCGCTGGGGTACGTGGTGGTCAAGGCGCGGGACTCCATGGGACTGTTCGTATATTCGGACAAGATCGACATGGAGGTGGAACCCCGCAACTCGCTGAACCACCTGCACAATTCGCTCAAGCGGTTGCAGGGCATGGAGCCGGCGTCCACGACCCGCACGGCGGAGACGCTGCATCAGATCGCCGCCTCGATCCACAAGCGGGCCCTGATCGTGGTGATTTCGGACCTGTTGGACAACGAAAAGGACGTCACTCTGGCGCTGGCCCATTTCCGGAAGCGGCTGCATGACGTGATCGTGTTCCATGTGCTGGATCCGGTGGAGATTGACCTCTCGCTCAAGCAGGGGTTCAATTTCGAGGACATGGAAACCGGGGAGCGGATCACGGTGGACCCCCGGGCGCTGGCGAAGGATTACCAGAAGGCGTTCGGGGCCTTTCTGGAGCATTACCGGACCGCCTGTGAGGGGATGAAGGTGGACTACCGCCTGGTGCGGACGGACCAGACGGTGGAGACGTACGTCAGGGCGTATCTGGAGGAACGGCGGAGACTGCCGAAATAACGGTATGATTTCCTTCCTCAATCCCCTTTTCCTGGCGTTCGGGGCGGCGGTGCTCATCCCGCTGATCCTGCACATGATCCAGTCGAGCCGGACGGTGATCCTGCCGTTCAGCACGATCCGCTTCCTGAAATTGGCGGCGCAGCGGTCGTCGCGGCGCATCAAGATGGAGAACTTCCTGCTTTGGTTGTTGCGCACCTTGTTGATGGCCCTGCTGGCGCTGGCCTTTGCCATGCCCATGATCCGCACCAAGGATTTCGGGAAGCTCCTGGGCCGGGCCGCGCGGGATGTGGCCATCGTGATTGATGACTCCTACAGCATGGATTACAAGATGGGCCGGCAGATCGTGTGGAACCAGGCAACCGACCTGGCGGCTTCGATCATCGAGGGGCTTTCCGAGAAGGACCGGTTCTGCGTATACCTGGCCGGCGATCAGGTGACGCCCATCTGCGAACAACTGACGAACAAGCGGGAGGAGACCGCCACCCGGCTGAGGGCGCTTCCGCTGCCTCAAGGCTCGTCCCAGCTCTGTCCGGCGACGCTGGCGGCCCTCGGGGTCATGGACCAGGACGTGAGCCGGGCCGAACGGGAACTCCACATCATCTCCGATCACCAGCTTCTTCCCTGGGCCCGATTCAGCAGCGCGGAAGCGGGGGCGGCGGGCACGAACGCGCCCGGCGCGCCGGTTCCCGAGTCCAAGGAGGGACTGTGGGATCCCGCGAAAGTGAAAGACAACACCACGTGCTTTGTGACGCTTCTGGGGGCGCCCCTCCCGGAGAATTCCGCCCCAGTCGAAGTCGAATTGGACCCCAAACTGGTCACCCCGGAAACGCCCTGCCAGGCGACGGTGCGGTTCCTTCGCAGCGGACCCAAGATCGAGACGGCGGCGTCCATAATGGTGGACGACAAGGAACTGGGACGCCGCTCCGTGACACTGGACGCCGAGGGGGACAACCAGGCGAAGTTCATGATTCCGCCGTTGGGACCCGGCGTCCACACGGTGCGCGTTGAGACCCCGGATGACAGCCTGGCGGAGGACAACGCCTTTCACTTCCTGATTCGCGCCCGGGAGAAAATGCCCGCGCTGTGCGTGGGGTCGCAGGACGGCACGTTGTTTCTGCGTGCCGCCCTGGGCACCGCGCCGGGCGGTGTCTCCCCCTTTGACCTTAAGGCCATTGCCGCCGACGGATTGGCGGGCGAATCGCTTTCAGGCTATGCATGCATCTTCCTCTGCAATGCCATGCCGCTGGCGGGCCAGGAGATCACGTCGCTGGAACGCTATGTCGCGGCGGGGGGCCTGCTGGTGGTATTTCCGGGGGACAGCGGCGCGATGGCGGACTACGGCGCCTGGACCTGTCTGCCGGCGATCCCGTCCGCCGTCATCGATGTGCCGATCGCGGAACGGAAGCGCCTGCTGAGTTGGGACCTGCCGACTCATCCGATTGTGCGGGGTCTCAAGGAAGGCGGGATCCCGCCGAGTCTTGCGATCAAGCGCCAGTTGAAGTGCGATACCCTGAAAGAAAAGGCCGAGATCCTGGTTTCGACAGGGGCGGGCTATCCGTTCATGATCGTCCGACCCAGCGGTCGTGGAGCGACGGTTTTGTTCACCGTATCGGCCGATCGCTCATGGAGCGATTTCCCCCTGTCGCCCTTCTATCTGCCCCTGCTGCATCAGTTGATTCAGTATGCCGCCGGGGTCGGCGCAGGCATCCCGTACCTGTGGGCGACGGACAGTCTCTCCCTGGAGGAATTCCTCCCGGAGGCCACGCGCGAATCCATCCTGAAAGGGCCGGATGGACGGCCGATTTCCATGCGCAGCGCCGTGGTCGAGGGGGAGACGGTGTCGTACGCAGAAGGGCTCACGATGCCCGGGGTGTATCGGCTGAGCCAGCCGGGCGGGGCGGATGACCTGCCCGCGCTGGCGATCAACGTGCCTCGCGGGGAGTCCGACCTCACGCCCGTCAAGCCGGAGGATGTCCCGGCCATTCTGGGGCTGAAAACGCTCCAGGTGGCGACCGGCAAGGAAGATCTCATGAAGAAGATCGACGATTTCCGGATCGGCAGGACGTTGGGCGAGCCCTTGTTGTGGCTGGCCCTGCTGGTGGCCATCCTGGAGTCGTTCTACTCCAATTTCCTGTTGCGGAAGAGCTCGAAGCTGACGGATTCGTTGAATATTGCACCCTCCGGGAAGGTGAAGGACAAGGACTCGTGATCATCTACGACCATACCGTGCCGGCGGCGGCGATTGTGGCGGGGGTCTCGGTGGCCCTGGCGGCCTGCATCGCCGGTTACTGGCTTTATGCAAAGCGGGATTGGGTCCTGGCCCCGCTGATGGGGTTGAGGACGCTGTTCTTCCTTCTGCTGGCCTGGTGTCTGTTTATGCCGGGTGAACGCACGGTTCAGACGCTCCAGCAGAAGCCCCGTTTTGTCGTTCTGGTGGACAAGTCCCTCAGTATGACGATGACGCCGGTGAAGGAGGCCACCAACCGGTGGCAGGCGGCCCAGGAGGTTCTCCGGCGACCGTGGCCGGCCGCCTTGGCGGAGAAGTGCGACGTGGACTACTACGCCTTCGCCGAGGACGTCAGCGCGAAATTGTCCTTGGATGAGACGATGCGTCTGGTCCCAGACGGGACCTCCACGTTGCTGCGCGATGCGCTGAAGAAGACGGTGGGCCGGTATACGGGGCTGGATGTGGCCGGCTGTCTGCTGCTGAGCGACGGCATTGACACGCGTGAGGCGTTCGCGGACTGGTCCCTGGAAAAAAGGCCGTTCCCCATCTATGCCTTGCCGTTGGAGAAGGATGCCGTGTGGGAGGAGGAGCCTGATGTCCGGGTTGAGACGGTCAGCACGCCGCGCCGGGTGACGGTCGGCTGGCAGTCGGAGTTGAAGACCGTCATCTCGGGCCAGGGCACCCGGGGCGTCCCCATTCCCGTTCAGTTGTTCAAGGACGGCGCCCTGTTGCAGCAGGCGGAGACCCAGATTCCCGCCGGCGGCGGGACCCGGGAAGTGATTTTCCCTCTGGATCACTCGGCGGTGGGAACCAGCACCTATCGGGTCTTCCTGCCCTTCATGCCCAAGGAAACGCAAACCAACGACAATGAATCCGCGGTGGTGGTGCAGGCGCAGGACACGAAGAATCGCCTGATGTATGTCGAGGGGACCCCCCGGTGGGAGTCCAAGTATCTCTCGCGTGTTCTGCGGGAGAGCCGGCAGGTCAGCCCGGCGATCTTCTTGAGGGGGCCGAAGGGCAAGTTCATGACATTCGGGGTCCGGGGGGATGTCGCCCCCGACATGCAGGAATCGCAGCTCTCGTTTTACAAGATCGTGATTCTCGGCAACCTGACCGGCGAAGAGCTGGGCGAAGAGCGCGCGCGAACGCTGGTGAAATTCGTGGAGACAGGTGGCAGCCTGATCCTGCTGGGGGGCGGCAAGGCATGGGGCCCGGAGGGCTTCTCGGGAACGGCCCTCAAGGCGTTGCTGCCCGCCCGGCAGTATTCCGGAAAGGCGCAGGAGGGTGAATTCCCCGTGAAGCTGACCGATCAGGGGCGCGCGCATGCGGCGTTCGCGGGGGATTCTACATTTTGGGAGAAGGTCCCGCCGGTGCTCTCCATCTTCCCCGGCGTTGAACCTACGCCGGCGGCGCGGGTGCTGGTTGAGGTCCGGACCGCCGATGGGATGCAGCCGATGATCCTGTCTCAGGATTTCGGGCAGGGCAAGGTGGTGGCGATCTTCTCGGATTCGCTGTGGAAATGGCAGTTGAGCCCGGACGCCCTGAAGAACAATCCGTTCCCCCGGTTCTGGAACCAGTTGATTTCCTGGTTGTCGCCCAAGGTGGAGAAGATCGAGGGGAAAGATTGGGAAGTGTTCGTGGACCGGGAACAGTGTTTCCTGGGCGAGGAAGTCGCGATCACCGCCCGGTGGACGGGCGCGGATAAGCCGCCCGCCGGTACGGTGGTCAACGCGGAAGTCACCTTGCCGGACAAGCGGAAGATGCCCTTTTCCATGACCGGCCAGATGGATCAGGTTCTGGACGGGAAGTCGGTTCCCGCCTTCAGCGTCAAGTTCAAGGCGGAGACGGCGGGAATGTTTTCCGTCCTGGCGGCATCCGAAACCGGCGGACGGCGGCTTGAATCCGATTCGGCGTCCTTCTCGGTCAAACCCTTTACCCCGGAATCGGTTCCGCGTCCGGCCGCCATCGAGACGTTGAAGGCGGTCACGGCGAACAGCGGCGGGGCGTTCTTTGCATCGGCGGACGAGGTGGACCGGTTCCTGTCCTCGCTCCAGCCGAAGAAACTGGAGCAGGAGATTTCCGAATACCGATCGTTATGGCAACATTGGGCGACCATCGGATGCCTTATTGCCTTGATCGCGACCGAGTGGATCATCAGGAAGCTGCGAAACCTGACGTGAGCGCGTGGCGTCCGGCGGGCGCCGTGGACATGAGACGGGGAGACTGACATGACTCGAACAGAGTGGATGGGCGGCGCGGTGCTGTGGGGTGTCATGGGACTGGCGTGCCTGACGGCCCAGGCACAATCCAACATGTGCCACAACGGTTCCTTCACCTCTACCTCCACCAACGGGCCGCTGGACGGATGGAACATCAACTACGCATGGACGGAGAATTCGATCTATGCGGCCAATCACACCCGGATTTCCTACCTGCCTGAATTCAAGGGGAAGAAGAATGTGATGCAGATCGGCATGGTCGATGAATCCAAATTTGAGACCCCGTTGGTCCCCTACGAGCCCGGGGCGAGATACAAATGCACCTTCGATTTCTACTCCCAGACGGTCTATGATCGCACCTCCGAGGGGTCGGCCCGGGTGCTCTTTCTCGGTTACGCATGGCGCCCGGGAATGGCCCCGAACGAGGCCCCGAAACTCCAGGACATGCGGCGCATCTATAAGGGGGACCCCGTCAGTGCGCGCGGCGCTTCGTGGAAGACCGTCACGGTCACCTTTCCGCATGAACAGATTTCGGAACTGGCCTGGAACCACCTGAAGAAGGTTCGCTATGTGACGGTGATGGTGTTGTTTCCCTCGCCGACGGTCGGCAATGCCTACATAACCAACGTGAAGATGGTGAAACTCGCCGATAAATGCAAAGTGACGAAGGGCCCGGTCAAGCCCTCCGTCGACGATGAGTAATCCCGTTCCGGAGAACCCCCATGGCCCCCTCAACGTTGATTGGACAACTGGCGACCGTCGGCCGGATGTTGAACCGGTGGAGCGCGGAAGTCCGGTTGGCGGTCGGGATGTCCATTCTCCTGTTCGTCCTGGCGGGCCTGGCGCTGACGGACATCATGCTCCGTTACCAGCGGGTCGGTCGGGTCATGGCGTGGGGCCTCCTGGTCATCCTGGCCGGCATCCTGGTCGAGCGGGTCGCGCGGGCGCTTTCCCGGCGCCGGACGCCCGAGTCGGTGGCGGTGTCCGTGGAACAGGCGTTCCCCCAGCTTGACAACCACTTGATCAATTTTCTCCTGTTCTCATCGGCCGGGGTGAAGGATTCCTTCATGGCGGCCTATATCAGGATGGACATTCCGTTCTGGAGCGGACTGGATTTCCATGCGATGAAGGACCGGCGCACGCTGCGCCGGGCGCAGTTGGCGCTTGGAGTGGCGATCCTCGTGGCCTTGCTGCCGGGGCCCCTGGTTGGCCGGGTCTGGCCGGTGGCGATGTGGCGCATCGTCAATCCATTCTCCAATGTGGCACCGGTCAGCCTGACTCATATCCTGCGCATCACTCCCGGGAATACGTCTGTGTTGCAGGGGGGGAATGTCGTGGTGTCGTGCGAGGTCGAGGGCAAGGCGGGCCACGAGGTGTGGCTTGATGTCCGGCCGGCGGACGGGGCTCGGAAGACCTACAAACTGGGCACGCTCCGGGGGCGCGGAACGGAAGGATTCTCCAATAGCTTCTACAAGGTCACCACGGCCATGCAGTACCGGTTCCGTGCTGGCGACGCTTACACCCGGGATTGGAACGCGATTACCTTGCGCGCCCCGCTGGCCTTCACCTCGATTGCGCTCAAGGTCGTTCCCCCTGCCTATATGACGCTGCCCCCGCGGCAGTATGACGCACAGGCAACGGCCATCGACATCCCGGCGGGTTCCACGGTGGCGCTCGCCGTGCACTGCAACGGGCCCGCCACCACGTTCACTCTTTCGGGCCTCGGCCCATCGGTGGACTTGGCCCGAAAAGGAAGCGACAGGGACTGGGAAACCAGCATTCTGGTCACCAATGGGGCGGGGTTCATTCTCGCCGCGGCGGCCGCGAATGGCGACCGGGCGGAAACCACGCTGGGCTTCAACCTCCAGCCGGATCGGCCTCCGACGCTCGTCATCAAGTCGCCCCGGCAACCGGTGTCCTTGATGCCCGGTCGCGCTCCCAGCATCGACTTCTCGGTATCTGATGACTTCGGACTGGACGAGATCACCATCGAACGACTTGCCGATTCCGGTGACAAGACGACGCCGGCCACGGTGTTGCAGACCTACAAGGAGACCGTGAGCAAGACCCGCGAGTTCACGACAATCTGGAAAGGGGACATCCGGAAGGTGGCCGACATCGGCGTCCTGCTCCTGCGCGTCGTGGCGAAGGACAATCAGTCCGGCGCGCCCAATGTGGTCGTTTCCCCGACCATCGTGTTTAACCTGGACGAGTTGACGGCGGCGGAAAAGAAACGCGCCGAACTGGAACAGAAGGCCGCGGCGGACCTGAACCGGGCCATTGAACTTCAACGGGAGAACGTCGCCCGGACCCGGCAACTTCAGGGGATATTGCCCGCGAGCACTCCCGAACAATGGAGTGACGCCGGCGCCCGCCAGGAAATCATCCGGGGGATCGTCAAGCAGCTTCTTGAAAAGGGGGGCGGGCGTTGTCTGGGGAACCTGATGGGGCCGGTTCGGAAACTGTACGCCGGTGAAATGGCAGAGGTGATTCCCGCCTTGCAGGGGGTGCCATCCGTCAGAGATGCAGCGGACAAAGCCAAGCAGGTCGAACGGGCCCTGTCCATGGAGGAAAAGATCCTCCGTCAACTGACCTTCGCCGAGGAGTCCGCGAAACAGATGCAGGAAGACAACCGGGACAGTTCCCTGACCGCGATGCTGGATGGGATGATCATCCGGCAGGACAAGATCATCAAGGTCACCGTCCAGTGTGCGACCCAGGGTGTCGCGGTGGCCGCCTCCGTCACGGATGACCAGGACTCCCTGAGTTCCGAGATCAGCGCGTTCATCAAGGCCTGCCGGAACGAAGCGGCGGCCGGGCAGGGTGAGGACAAGGACCATGCCGCCTTCCTGGAGTCCGTCGCCCTGATGTGCGAGCAGGGCAAGATCGGAAGCGACATGCTGCTGGCGGCTGAACAGCTTGAAAAGAACGCCCTCCGCGAGGCGCTGCCGCATGAACAGACGGCCTACAACAAACTCCTGGCCGCCAAGCGAAAATTCGACGAGGTCCTGGCCAAGGCCGACAAGGAAAAGAACGAGGAGATGATCGAGGCGCTCGAGAAGGCCAGCGACAAACTGGGAAAACTTGTGGCGGCGGAGAAGAAGCTGATCGCCGAAATGGACAAGGTTGAGGAGGCGAAGGACAAGAGCGGCAAGAAAACCGACCGGATGGAGGAGGCGGCCGATGATATTCAGAAGAATATCAAGGAAGCGCTGCTTCAAGTCCCCAAAGACCTGGATATCTTTGCGCACCTGAATGTCGGCAACGACCTGGTGGAGGATGTTTTTTCCACCTTCGAGGAAATCACCCAGCAGGAAGGCTCCGACAAGCTGGAGGAGGGGCCGGTGAAGGAAAAGGCGGTCGCAAAACGCGAGTACCTGGCCGAGCAGATGGAGAAGGTCAAGGGGTTGCTGGACGACTACGAGATGTGGCTGAAGAACGCGCCGGATGACATCAAGATCACGGTGGAGGCGGCCGACAAGCAGGAAATGCCCGAGGGGGTTGCCCTGACGCCACTGCAGACCGAGATGAACGACATCATCGGCGACCTGATGAAGGTGGACAAGGAGAAGGAGAAGAAGACGGACGATGGCGCCATCAACGCGGCCATACCGGATGCGCCCATGGGGGGGGCGGCGATGGAGGGCGATACCACGACGTTTTCCGGCAAGGGGAAATCCGGCAACGAGGTGCCGGACCACAAGGAGCAGGACGGGCGGTCTAACATCGGCAGGCAGGGCATGGCCAATGGCGAGACGTCGGCCGGCTCGGGAACGATTGGCAAAGGCGACGACAAGATCGAGGCCCGCCGGACCCAGGATCCCACCCAGTCGGGACAGGTCACGGCCGACGGCGAGGCGGTCACGAGGGCCACGGGCGGCGGCAAACTCGGATCCGGCAAGGGCGATGACTTCGGGCAGGGCGGCGGCACGACCCGCATGGATTCGTCGGAAGCCGGTTCGGCGGCGAATCTGGCCAAGATGGCGAAACGGGCGGACACCACCTTCGCCCAGGCGTCCATGAAGGGTTTACGGGCCGATTCCCTGAAATCGGCCGCTCATCATATCCGCCAGGCAGCCGACGCGGTATCCAAGGGTGCGCCCATTGGGCAGGTGGCGGAATTGAAACGGAAAGCGATCGGGGAGCTGAAGAAGGCCAAGACGGAGTTGGGCGAGGGGAGCGCGGAAAGCCTCGATGGGCGACACTCCACGTCGATGCTCAACGATATCGTGGAATCGAGTCCCGATGAGGCGCCGCCGAAGTACCGGGATCTGGTTTCGGAATACTACAAGAAGCTGAACGATTCACTGTAGGACGCAAGGTATGAAAATGACCGCATGTCTGTTGGGAGGGGTTCTTGCGGCGCTGCTGGCGGTTCCGGTTCGGGCCGCCGCGCCGGAGGATTGGGCGGTCAAGGAAGCTCCGATCCGGTTCGCGCTGGATCTCACGGTCGATCCCAGCCATCCGAGCGCCGGGTACTTTGTGACGCTCCCGGATGGCGGCATTCTGCCCGGTCCGGCGCCGGACCCCATGGTCTTCGACGAGGCGGGCACGCGTTTGACGAGTGCGGTGCTGTGGCACTGTCCGGAGACCGGTTGCGGGTTGGTGTTTGAGACGCCCAAAACGAAGCGGTCCGTGGTTGTCTACGTCAGCGCAACGAGCCGGTTGAAGGTGTGGACGCCGCAGTCCGGTTTGACGCCCAGCGCCCTGTTTTGCGTGAGCCTTGGAAGCAGCACACTGAATGCGGCGACTCGGCTGGGTAATTTCGGGTCCGTGGGACCGATGGTTCAGTACGTGAATAAAGGGTGGGCGGCGGGGCAGTGGAAGAGCGAGCGGATTCCCCTGGCCATGTGGTGGGACACGTATCCCGGCGGAGTCGCGATGTACATGCTGGCCCATGTCAACGTCACAGATCCCGGCGCCACCTGGGTGGCGCCGGTCCTTCGGCAAGGGGCGATGGATGTTGCCATTGACGGACAGCCGCTGCGCGTGTCCACCGTGAATGAAAAGATGGGCGGGACGGGAGGGTCCATCAACCTGACGCCCGGGATTCACAGGGTGGAACTGTACGGGTACAACTTCCCCGGCGGAGGCGAGGGCGGGATGATGTTGACCTGGCGCCCGCCGAAGACGAAAGCGGCAGACCTCGGCGGGCTGCGCCCTAAAGAACGGAAGTATCCGGGAACGCCGTTCTTTGAGAGTCGGGTGATCACGGATAATGACGTCATCAAGTCCGGCGCCGGAGAGGTCCGAAACGTCCAGGCCCGGGACGGCGGGCCGATTGCCAGTTTCACGGTGACCTCCAGGAATGTGTACTGGTTCGCGGGTGAGGATGTGCTGGTTCATTGTCTGCTTAGCGCGAGGACGGAAAAGAACCCGGCCGGGACCCGCTACAGTTGGAAAGTTGACGGCGTGCCGGGCGCGTTGGCGTCCGGGACCGAGTTGAACTGGATTTTCAAGGCCATCGGTGACTGCGGGGTAACGCTTACGGCGGAGACGGACGGGAAGCGGTCCTCCTGCCACATCGTTTTCCGCCCGCAGACGGACATCAAGAGCAGTCTTGAAGATCCCTCGACCCGGGAAGCATTCCGGTCGGCCTGCCTGGCCATGCTGAAAGCCCACGGCGACAAGAGCGACCCGGCTGCAAAGTGGGATGTCAGCATGTGGAACAACTTCTTCCGCGTGCTGGATCTCCAGGCGGAAAGCGGGCTGATTGAGTATCTGGTGACGCAGCAGTGGGACTTCTTCCGGAAGAAACTGGACGCGGAAAAGAAGGCCACCCTGGAGGATCTATTCCTGGTCTCCATGGCGTCGCGGAAACCGAAAGAGGCGGTGCAATGGGCGGCGGAATTCGCCAAGGACGCGCCCTCGCACACCCGTTCCGTGATGCTGCAGTTGAAAAGCGCTGAAATCCTTATGTATTATCTCGGTGATTTGGAGGGCGCCCGGAAGATCATCGCCCCGCTGGTGGCTGACGACAGCGAGGGGGGGGAATGGGCGAAGATCAGGCTGGGCGACCTTGAACTCCTGTCCCACAATCTCAATGAGGCCACGCAGCGGTACGGGGATGTCCAGAATCGCTCCAAAGCCGGCACAGGGGAGGCCGCGGCGACCACGCTGCGGGCGCAGGACGCGGCGCTCTCCGGTCCCATGAAGTCGGCCGATTTCGCCCGGCTCAGGGCGCCCAAGAAGGCGGGAGGCAAACCTACGGAGGAAGCCGAGCCCCCTTCCAACGTGGCCTACTGGAAGTTGGCCGCGATCCGGGATGTGGCGGCCTCCGAGAAGGTGTCCAGCCTGATCGATCAGGAATTCTACCTGGAGGCGTTCAAGGCCATGAAGGCCTGGGAACGGTCGTTCCCCCTGAACAAGATCACGGGCGACTATATCCAGCGCGAAGCGAAGTTCTATATGGCGCTGAAAGACTATAAACGGGCGCGAGTCATTCTCGCCGCGTATTGCGATCAGGTGGATACCTCCAACTTCCTGCCTGAAGCGATGCAACTGATCAAGAAGTGCATGATCCTGATGAACGAACCCGAGGCGGAAGTCGCGAAGTATGAGAAGGCGATTCTCAAGCGGACGCAGGCCGGCGGAGGGGAGGATTGAGCATGAAGACCTGGCTGAAGATCGGGGTGGGCGTCATCACGATGGCGTGCGTTGCGTCAGGGAAGGCTGACAGCACCGAGCGCCACCGGCTGTACACGTCGCCGGATCCCGCGGCCTCGGGCGGAATCACCGGCACCATCGCGAAACCTGTGAGACCCATCCTGCAGGTGCTGGCCATGCCGCCGGATGAGCCGCAACTCGTTTACGAGGGCAAGGTCACCGGGCCGACTCGCCAGGGTTTCCTGTTCGAGAATCTGCCGATGGCCAAGTACGACCTCTTCGTGATCTATGAAAATGAGTTCTATGAGGGGCTGGAACTGACGTATGAGCCGGACACCCTGACCGAAAAAGACCGCCAGAGCATTTCCTATATTGTGAATGCATCCGATCCCTTCTTCAACAAGAAGGTGATCCATCGGGTCGCCGGAACCACCGGACGCGGCAACGTCGCCCGTTGCGTGGTGACCCAGTACCGGGATGGACCGGGCACCGTGGATCAGAATTACGTGGACCTCAAGGGGGTGGTCCGCCGGACGTTCAAACTGATCTGGCTGAAAGACGTCGGGCCGGGGTGGCAGGTGGTGCAGAAACGGGATCTGTATCCCGTGACCATCAAGCCCCAGTACCAGAACCCCGTGCACCATTTCACGGAGGCATTGTCCAGGATCCGCGTGACGGACCAGGTGAAAAATGTGGGCGCGATTGAACTCGGCAACGGAAAGCAACCCGCCCGATAGGGGCGATTCAGGGAGACTGCCATGGCCAGGATAGTAGTGACGCAGGGTGATCATAAAGGGCGTGAGATTGAGCTTTCGGAAAAGGGCATCGTCATCGGGCGGGAGGATGACTGCGATCTGGCGCTGAATGACTCCAGGGTGTCGCGTCGCCACGCCAAGGTGTCTTGTGAAAACGGGGTGTGGCAACTCGCCGATCTGGACAGCGCCAATGGCACGACCCTCAACGGCCAGCCGGTCAAGGTTGTGGCGTTGCAGGTCAATGACGAGGTGACCATCGGGGGCACGACCTTCTCATTCAACCCTGGCGCCACGCCGGCGGCCGCTCCCGCTCCTGCCGCGCCTGGTGCGAGCGTTTCGTCCAAGGCGGCGCCGGCCCCGGCAGGGGCGGCCCAGCCCGGTATGATGGCGACAGCGGACGACTTGAAACTGGTTGAACGGATGCGCGTATCCATGGACGCCATCCGGACGGAAGTCGGCAAGGTCATCGTTGGCCAGGAAGACGTGCTCAACGAGATTCTGATGTGCATCATTGCCGGCGGGCATGCGTTGCTGATCGGGTTGCCGGGGTTGGCCAAGACCCTGACCGTCAGCACCATCTCCAAGGTGCTGGACATGAAGTTCAAGCGCATCCAGTTCACGCCCGACCTGATGCCATCCGATATCACCGGGACCGAGGTGCTCGAGACGGATCGGGTGACCCAGCAGAAAGAGTTCCGGTTCATGCAGGGACCCGTCTTCTGCAATCTCCTGCTCGCGGATGAAATCAACCGTACTCCGCCGAAGACCCAGGCGGCCCTGCTGGAGGCCATGCAGGAGAAACAGGTCAGCGTGGGCAAGGAAGTCTACAAGCTCGACAAACCGTTCTTTGTGCTGGCCACGCAGAATCCCATCGAACAGGAAGGAACCTACCCGCTGCCCGAGGCCCAGTTGGACCGTTTCATGTTCAACATCTTTGTGGACTACCCGAAGCGGGATGAGGAGATCACGGTCATTGCCCGGACCACGGTGTCGGCAGGCGTCGAACCCCAGGTGGTGATCGACAAGAAGGCCGTGATCCATCTTCAGGAAGTGGTGCGAAAGATCCCGGTGTCCGAGCACGTGATCGGCTACGCGGTCAACCTGGTCAGGGCCACCCGGCCGAGCGATCCGACGGCCCCCGAGTGCACGAAGAAATACGTGTCCACCGGGGCCGGGCCCCGCGCCGGTCAGTACCTGGTGTTGGCCGCCAAGGCCCGCGCGGTGCTGGAGGGCCGGATTCATGTGAGCTGCAATGACATTCGCAGCGCGGCGATGCCGGTGCTGCGGCATCGCATCCTCACCAACTTTGCCGCCGACTCCGAGGGACTGAAGTCCGTCGATATCGTCAAGCGGCTGTTGTCCGAGATCAAGGAACCCGGCGCCGAGTCCTATGAGCCGGCCAAGCCCGCCAAGAAGAAGTGACAAGAATTGGGAGCGCCTGCCATGAAGACCCTGCACCCCTGCTTGCGGTATGGGTGGGTGTGCATCCTGTGGGCGGCATGTTCCGCCCAGGGGGCTCCTCCGGTTCCGGCGGAATCCATTCGGGGTGTCGATGCGATGCCCGCGGACCAGAGAAGGGTCTTCCTTAAGGGAACCTTGTCCGACTGGCGGCTCAACACCGACGACGCCAGGGGCGTCGAAGCGCCCCCGAGCCAGAAAGCGTATCCGGCGGACGCGAAGCGGATCGCGCTGGTCAAACCGGACAAATTCACCGTCGGCGGAATGCGGACGATCGACGCCATTCGGGATCGGCGCAGCCGACGCGACTATTCCGGAGACTCGTTCAGCATCGAGGAATTGAGCTACCTGCTCTGGGCGACACAGGGGATCTCACGAACGGATCGGGATGGCCAGGGAAAGGTGGTGGCGCAGTTCAGGACCGTCCCGTCGGGTGGGGCACGGCACCCGTTCGAAACCTACCTGATCGTCAACCGGGTCGTCGGCGTCGCTCCGGGATTGTACCGGTACCTGCCCTTGGAACACGAATTGTTGGTGGTGCGGGAGGACCCTGCCTTGGGGAAACGGGTGCCCGATGCCTGCTACGGCCAGGCGTTCATGGGTAAAGCGGCGGTCGTTTTTGTCTGGTCGGCCATTCCCTATCGCACCGAGTGGCATTACGGGTGCATTGCGGAGAAGCTCGTGGCCGTCGACGTCGGGCATGTATGCCAGAATCTCTACATTGCCGCCGAATCCATCCACGCGGGGGTGTGTGCCGTTCTGGGGTACAATCAGGTTCGCATGGACGCCTTGATCGGGGTGGACGGGAAGGATGAGTTCGTCATCTATCTTGCAGCCGCGGGGAAGGTCAATGAAACTGCCCATCCCTGAACGGTTCGGCATGGCGACGCTGGACGAGCTTTGTCGCGAAGCCCGGCACCTGAACCTGGAGTTGCCGGTGGACGATACGGTGGCGGCGCTGAACGAACCGGTCGCGGTCGGCGGTCTGACGCTTCCCAACCGGTTCTGCGTTCAACCCATGGAAGGCGGCGATGCCGGCGCAGGAGGGGTGCCCGGGGAATTGACCCTCCGTCGGTATCGCCGTTACGCGGAAGGCGGCTTCGGGCTGATCTGGCTCGAGGCCACGGCCGTGGACGGGCAATGCCGTTCAAACCCCCGGCAATTATGGATGAACCGGCGGAATGTGAAGGCCTTCGCCGATCTGGTCCGCGATATCAAGCAGGCCGGCCGTCATCGGTGGGGGCACGAGGTGATTGTCATCCTCCAGTTGTCCCATGCGGGACGGTATGGCAACTCCGAGGGCGTGGCGGATCCCGTCATCGCTTGCCACGATCCCGTTCTGGATCGGCGGCAAGGCATCCCGGCCGACTATCCGGCGATTTCGGACGAGACTCTCGACCGGCTTCAGGAGACCTACCGGGACGCCGGAATCCTGGCGATGGAGGCCGGGTTCGATGGCGTGGATGTGAAGGCTTGCCATGGCGATCTGCTGGCGGAACTGATGACGGCGTCCACGCGGCCGGGCCGGTACGGCGGATCCTTTGAGAATCGGAGCCGGTTCCTGCGCGAAACGACGGAGAAACTGAGGGCCGCGCTTCCGGGCTATGGTCTGGCTTCCCGAATCGATGCGTGCGGCGACGCAGGGCTTGCATCCGAGACGATGGCGCTGGCCAAGGCCCTGCGGGATGCGGGTGTGCAACTGCTCAATATCTCGGAGAATAATCCCCCCGGACTCAAGACAGGCGCGTGCCTCGCGCAAGCGCCGCAGAGCGGCGCTGCTACAGATGTCCACGATCACCCGCTGGTGCGGTTCGAACGATTGCTTGGCGTCACACGGGCTGTTCAGCAGGCGTTCCCGACGCTTGCGGTGGTGGGCGGCGGGTTCAGTTGGTTCCGGCACTTTCTGCCGAATGTCGCCGCCGGGGTTGTGCGTGAAGGTGGCGCGGCCGTGATCGGGGTCGGCCGCGCCGCGCTGGCCTATCCGTCCCTGGCGGGAGACCTGATCCGGACGGGCCGCCTGGATGCCGACAAGTGCTGCATCGCCTGTTCGGCCTGCGTCCAGTTGCTCAAGGATGGCGGAACGGCAGGTTGTCCGATCATGGATGGCGACATCTACGGCGTGGAGTACCGTCATCGCCGCCGCTTTGCCTTGGACAACCTGCGTGATGAGGCGAGGCGGTGTCTCGGCTGCGAACCGGCGCCCTGTCGTACCGGCTGTCCGACGCGAATTGATGTGCCGGCGTTCCTGAAAGCCTTTGCGGATGACGATATCGCCAGGGCCTACGACATCATTCACGCGACCAATGTCCTGCCGGAAATGTGTTCCCACTTATGTCCGGTGGACGCCCTGTGCGAAGGACCGTGTGTCGCCAACACGTTGGAAGGGCGTCCGATTCCCATTCACGACATTCAATATGCCGTTTGCTGGAGTGCCCGCCAAAGCGGGCTCACCGGGGTTCATGTGCCGGAGACGGATACCGGGAAACGGGTTGCGATTGTGGGGGGCGGCCCGGCCGGGATTGCCTGTGCGATCACCCTGCTGGAGCGGGGCCATCACGTGGTGCTGTTCGAACGGGCGGCCCGGCTGGGCGGCATGCCTGAACACGTCATTCGTTCGAGCCGCTTCACCGGCGCCCAGGATGAGGTCGAATCGATTTTGCAGCCGGCCTTGTGCGAGGCACGGCTGACCGTGAAGTTCGGGCACGAATTGGGTCGTGACATAACTCTCGTGGCATTGAGGCGCGACCACGACGCCGTGTTCCTGGCGGCGGGGGTCTGGGGTGAACGGTCGCTGGGCCGACCGGCAGGGGTCCTCGATGGGGTGAGTTTTCTGCGCCAGGCCCGCGCAGGGGAACTCAAGGCGGTTCCGCCGCGCGTGATCCTGCTGGCGGGCGGCGACAGTGCCATGGATAGCGCGATGGTGGCCCGCGAGTTGGGCGCCCGCGAGTTGACCATTGTCTATGCCGGCGCCCTGGCTGAAATGCACTGGCACATGCCGGATGCCTGGTTCCGGACGGCAGGCGTGCATTTCATGCCTCTGACCCGCCCGGTGGGCTATCGGATCGGCGCCGACGGCAAGGTGTCCGGTCTCCACATTCGCCTGAACGGCGGCGCAACGCCGGCGGGGACGCCGGGCGCCGATGCTGTACTGGAGGCGGACCTGATCATCGAGGCCATGGGGCTTGGCATTGAGGACTCCCTCGCGGCGGCCATTCAGGCTTGCCGGTTCAACGAGAATGGCCTGGTTCAGACCCTCGGCGGTTCCTCGCTGGCGTGCGGATTGCCCGGCGTTTTCGCCGGAGGCGGGCTGATCAACGGCGGCGCCGCCGTGGTGCAGTGCATCGAGGAGGGGATGAGGGCCGGGCGCGAAATTGATTCCCTTCTCCGGGCCGCCTCCGGTCGGGTTGCGGGCTCAGGCTCACCATGAGAATGGCAACGTGATATGAAATTGGAAAGCTGCAAGAAGATCGCGTTTGGGCGCTGTGTGCCGATTCAGGATACCGTGGATCGGCTGGAAGCCGCCATCGGGGCCATGCACGAATACCGGCTTTTCGAGACGAAGGTGTCGGACCGGCTTTACTGGTCGGCCTTGTATATTGACGAGCTTGAGTTCCGATCCATGGGCAAGGGGATTACGGCCTTGCAGGCGAAAGCCGGAGCGCTGGCCGAGTGCGCGGAGTGGGTGGCGGCGAGGGAGCACCGCGAGCTTCCGGGCTACACGGTGGGTCACCAGAAGACCATCCCGAATGCGGTGGGGATCGAGGAGTTGCTTGCGCACGTGGCGGTGTCGAAGGACGTGATCGAGAAGATCAAGCGGACCGAAACCGCCATGCACTGGGTGGACGGCGAATCGCTGATGACGGGGAAGACGGTGAAGATCCCGATTGAATTCGTGAGGCGGATCGGGGGCCCCAACGGCATGGCGGCCGGCAATCGGCGGGAAGAGGCGCTGGTCCATGCAATCCACGAGATCTTCGAGCGACGGGTTCACATTACCGTCCTCAAACAGAAACTCGTGATGCCGACGATCGATATGGAGACCATCGAGCACCCGGTCATTCGGGAACAGATGGCATTCCTGAAGGGTAAGGGCATTGAGATCACGCTCAAGGACTTGTCGTTCGGACGGGAGATGCCCTGTATTGGCGCCTATTTTTGGGACCCGCATATTCCGACGGACTATCAGTTTCATCATTTCTTCAAAGTGGGTGCGTCGTTTGACCTGGAAGAGGCGTTGATCCGGACCTTCACCGAATACACCCAGGGCCGCCTGCTGAATGAGTTTATCGGGGGGACCCGGGAGGAGCAGGAACGGGTCTTGAAGTACGATTTGCGGGCGCTCAAGTGCACGGCGGATGCGAACGATAATTACCTGTCCGCCTTCATGTTCGGGTTCGTGCCCCATGTGACCGCCGAGTTCCTGAAAGAAGGCGATGTCGTGCCTTTCTGGCGGGGGGAGCCGTTCGACGATTGCCTGCAGGATATCGAGAAGGCCAAGACGATCTTTGCCAAGTTGGGCAAGGACTGCCTGGTGATCGATTTCACCGATCCCCGGATCGACTTTCCGGTTGTAGAGGTCGTAGTGCCGGGGTATTCGGATGTTCTGCCTTACTATCCCGCCAGCAGTCGTGTGCTCTTCCAGCGATATACCCGCGGCGATATTCTGCGGTCCTATGAGGCGGTGGAAGGGGACCCATCGGCCGGCGGGGCATCGCATAAGGGGTTCAAATAGCGGAGCCAGAAATATCTGTATCTTTTTGCGGGCTTAGGGCATTATGGAGATATCGAAACGGGAGGCATCATGCAGCACAAATCGTTGAAGAACATGAAGTATGTGGTTCCCATGGTTGTCGCGACGTTGTGCATGGGGACTGCCTTGGCTGCGGGTGACGGTTCCGATGAGCCCGGTTTTGTGGCGCCGCCCAAGGGTCGCACACCGCCCCCCGCACCGCCCCGGACGATCTCTTCCGGCGAGAGTTTCGATCCTTGCTGCTGCTGCCCGGTCACGCCTGTGGCCCGGACGGAAGCCAAGAAGCCCCCGCAACCTCCGGTGCTTATCACGAAGGTGAAGGACTGATACCGACGGCGCGAGTCGGTCGGAGTCCTTTCTACATCACCATTCCCTTGGCTAGCGTATCGGCTTTTTCAGCGCCGTCGACCAGGCGGACCATGGCCAGCGCGAATTCGAATGATGTGCCCGGCCCCTGACTGGTCACCAACCGACCCTCCACGACCACGCGATCCGCGAGACGCGGGGTGACGGTCAGGCGTTCGGCAACACCCGGATGGCAGGTCACCCGGCGTCCCTTGAGCATCCCCGCGGCTTGCAGCACGAGGGGGCCGGCGCATACCGCGCCGATGCATTTGCCGTCCCGGTCGAATGTCCGAACGGCCTCCAGCACGCGCGGGTCCGCCTTGAGGCGGTCGACGCCGCCGGCGCCGCCGGGAATCATGAGGATGTCAAAGTCGGCCGGGTGGACGTCGTTCCAGGACTTGTCCGGAACGAGTTTGACGCCCCGTGAGGCGACGATCACGCCCTCGTCGATGCCGGCTGTGGTCACCGCCCATTGCGCGCGACGCAGCACGTCAATGATGATGACGGCCTCCATTTCCTCGACGCCGTTGGCGAGAGGCACGAGCACGGTGGGCATGGTTTGTTCCTATGTGCGTTCGCCACGTTTCTTGGGAGGGACGGCGTGTCGCCGTCCGCGGCGCGCAACATGCGCGCCCTCCCTAGTCGTTCCTGCGCCCGCCGATCACTCCGGACCGCAGCAGATAGTAGAGCAGCGTCAACAGGGCGCTGACCGCCGAGGCGACATAGGTCATGAACGCCGCGTTGAGCACCTTGGCGGCATCGGCCTGCTCCTGGGGGGAGACGATGCCCGACCACACCATCAGGTGTTTGGCGCGCGCGCTGGCGTCCCACTCGACGGGCAGGGTGACGATCGAAAACGCGACGACGACCGAGAACAGGAGCGCTCCCGCCAGGATCAAGGCCGGGTGATGCAGGAACATGCCGAGCATGAGGATGATGTAGGACCCGTAACTGCCGAACTGCGTCACCGGCACGAGCGCCGAGCGGAGGCTCAGCCAGGCATAGCTGTGGGCATGCTGCAAGGCGTGGCCGGCCTCATGGCAGGCGACACCGATGGCGGACAGGGATTGCGCCCCGTAAACGGCCGGCGAAAGGCGCAGGGTTTTGCTCGTAGGATCGTAATGATCGCTGAGGAACCCAGCGACCTGTTCGATGGTCACGTCGGTGACGCCCTGGGAATCGAGCAGGCGGCGGGCCGCTTCCGCACCGGTCATGCCGGAGGAGGCGCCGACACGCGAATACTTGTCGAACGTCGTGCGGGTCATTACGGTCGCAATGAGCGCCAGGATCATGCCGGGCGCCATGAACAGCAGATATAACGGGTCGAAAAACATGACAGTCACCTCGTCTGTGAGGAAAGCTCTATTAGACCAAATGCCGGCCCGGTTGACAATAGGGGCGCGGACAGGCCAAGTCATTCGCATTATGGCGCTGACAAGCCCGGACGGTTGTTTGCTTCTTGTAGGGCCGCCGCTTGTCGGCGTGCCGTAACATGCTGAACAGAATCCTGTTAAAGACGGCACGCCGACAAGCGGCGGCCCTACAGGGATGAAACGGACCAGGCAAGGTCGGTCATCATGAGAATGGCTGGGACGGGGGCGAGGGGATGACAATGGCGTATGGGGTGTCCGAAGGACCGGCGATCCGGATCGGCATTACTGCGGCTCGGGCTTCAGGCGTTCCTTGAGCGCCCGGTAATCCGTTTTGCCGGTGCCCAGCAAGGGGATCTCATCGACCTTGACGATCGCGCGGATGGTGTGGAGCGCCGACAGGCCTGCCGCGCGAATGCAGAGGTTGACTTCCTCGCGGCCGAGTTCGCGCACCGTGAACAGCACGAGTTCCGGGTTGAGCTCGACCGGCGTCGCCTCCACGGCCAGCACCGGTTTGTCGTCGGAGGCGCGCGCGTATTTTCCGTTGAGCACCTCCTCGATGGCCGGCAGGGAGATCATCTCGCCGCCCAGTTTCACGAAGCGCTTCAGGCGCCCGGCGAATGTCAGCACGCCGTCCGGCGCCTCGCTCACCAGGTCGCCCGTGCGATACCACGAGCGGCCTTCGAATTCGATGAACGGCGAGGCCCCGTCGTAGTTCAGGTAACCGCCGAAGATGCTCGGACCGCGCACCAGCAGGAGTCCCGCCTGCCCCGGGGTCACCCGGCCCGCTCCCTCAACGGCCACCACCGCGTACTCAATGGACGGCAGGATCCGTCCGATCGTTCCCGGTTGCGGCGCCTGTTCGTCGTTCAGCGACACCACGGGCGAGCACTCGGTGATGCCGTAGCCCTCGATCAGGTGAGTCTGCGGCCACAGGCGTTTGACGAGGTCGTACAGGGGGGCGGGGCACTTCTCCGCCCCCGAAATTACATGTCGCAGACTGTCGAGTTCGCCGGCGCGCACCCCGCGCACGATGCCGTTGAGGAACGTCGGCGTGCCGACCAGCAGGGTGACTTTGTAGGCTTCGATCAGCCGCGCCAGCACGCTCCCCTCCGTGGGGTTGGGGTGATAGACCACCGGCACGCCGCCCACGAGCGGGAGGATGGTGGTGACCACGATCCCGAACGAGTGGAAGGGCGGCAGCATGCCGATGAGGCGGTCATCATGGTGGAAGTCGAACACGCGGCAGAGATCCCGCAGGTTGGCCAGGATGTTGGCATGCGTGAGGGGCACGGCTTTGGGGAGGCTCTCCGACCCGCTAGTGAAGAGCACCACCGCCGTCTCGTGCCGACTCGGTCTGAGTGCCGCGGCCCATCCGATTCGGCTGCGCACCCACGCCGCCAGTTTGCGTCCCCAACCGATCCGCCCGGCGACCTGCTCCAGGAGCACGAAGCGCTCCCGGAGTGCGTCCAACCCCGCGGCTTGCGAGTGGAGTTTCTGCAGCAAGGCGCCCGCCGTCAGCACGTGCTTGACACCCAGCAAGTCGAGTGAGTTCGTCAGGTTGCGGACGCCGACGGTCCAGTTGACCATCACCGGAATCTTGCCGGCGGCGAGGACGGTGAAATAGAGAATGCCGGCCACCGGCGAGGCCGGCAGCATGATCCCGATGTAGTCGCCTTCCAGGGCCTCGATCTCGGGCTTGAGGACCAGGATGCCCGTCACCACGTCCCGGTAGGTCCTGACGCCCGTGGCCTGGTCGGCCAGCACGGCGTGCGAGGGACACGTTCGGATGCGTTCGGCCAGGACGTCGAGGAGCGTCCCTCCTTCCGGCAGGCTGATCCGGGTCGGTCTACGCGACTTGAACCATGCCGCCGGCACCGGTTTGAGTTCCACGGGCGCGGACGCCATGGACTCACCCCGGGCGGCCAGCAGGAGATCCGCCACGCGCTCCAGCCCCGTGCCGTCACCGACCGCAAACCCGAACTCATGTTCCACCCACACCGCCAACTCGACCAGCGCCAGACTGTCCAGGCCCAGGTCGCGCGCGAGATGGTCCTCCGGGTCGATCCGTTGCCGGCCGGTGACCTCCTGCAGGTGTCGCATGACCAGGTCGCGCGTGGCGATGGGAATGTCGATCGCGCCCCGGGGGCCGTCGCGGCCGTCTTCCGGCTCCGGCAGGACACGCCGGGCGCCCCGTTCCCAGAGCGTGTAGGGCACATGGGTGTTCGGAGGTGCCTCGCGGTTGTAGAACGCCTCCAGATAGCGGTTGAGGGTCGCGCGCTCGGCCTGGCGAGGCACATCCGTCGGCTCATCCAGTTCCACCGTCACCTCGCGGCGCGGCCCGAAGAACACCCCGTTCGCCAGAACCGCTCCCAGCAGCCGCACGGCCAGGGGCCCCAGTCTCGGAACATGCCCCGGGGCGCGGCTGAAGGCGCTGCCCCACAACCCGGTGGTGCGAACCAGCACGACGCGGACCTCGGGCGCTTCGCGCAGGATCGTTTCCACGGCGCTGTTTCCCGCCAGGTCGGACAGTTGTCGCCGCAGAGTCCGGCCGGCGGGATACATGAGAATGTTCTCGCCCCGCTTGAGCGCCGCGATGCAGTCCTCAATCGCACGTCCGACCTCGGCGTGACTGCCCGGCCCGTAAGCCACAGGGTCCGGCATCGGGAAGGCGCGGATCAGGCGTGCCAGCGACCGCACCACCGGCCGGTCGATCTGATCCTTGTCGGCCAGCGGCCGCGGACGAAAGCGGCGGTGCAACTCGGATAGAAGAATCACCGGATCGATCAGGGCGGGGTGGTTGGGCAGGAACAGGATGCCGCGGGTTCCGTGCGACGCCACCCCGGCAATCCCCGTCACCCGGATGCGATAGCGCAATCGCAACAACCCGCGCGTCAACTCGCGAATCAGCGCGGCGATCATGGAATGGACTCCAAACGGCGGTTGGCGCGGGTTAATCCCAGGGCCGCCAGCAGGACAATGGCGGCCAGCACGCCGAAGGCGTCCGTCGGGCGCAGCCATGCATTCAGCGCATTGGCCCCGAAGGAGGACGCCAGCAGCCCCGCGAAGACCACGAAATTGACGGCCGACAACACGGCGCCTTTGCGTTCCGCCGCCGGCCGGATTTGCAGGAAGCTCTCCACCGGAATCAGGATCACCCCGCCCGCCACGCCCGCGACAAAGGTCATGGCGAACAACGCCGGCACCTGCGACGACGATGCCAGGAGCGGTACGGCGGCGATGCCCGCCATGGCCGCCCCCATCGCCACCGCTGCCGGCGCCAGCGCGCGGTGCCAGTGCGGCCGGCTCGCGACCTTCCCGATCGACAAGCCGCCGACGCCGATGCCGATCAACTGGCTGACGATCAGCCCGCTGGTAGCCGTCTTGCTCAAGGCAAACTGCTGAATGCCCATCGGGTTGATCACGAGGACGGTCACCGATCCTGCAAACCATACGAAGACATCGACGGCAATGGTCACCCCCAGCAGCCGGTCGGCACAGGCCCTGCGGAGTTCTTGAATCGTGTTCCAGGGGCCGTCCCAGGGGAAGGGGGCGTTCGGATTCGCTGCGGGCCGGTGAGGGACGCCCAGACTGACGAGGAAGCCCGCCGCCGAGACCGTCACGACGGTGGCGCCCACCACCCACAGCGACCGGTCAATCTTGCGCCACTCGCCCGGCACATCCAGCGCCACGCCTGCCAAGGCGATGCCGCCCAGGATGGCCACCGTCACCAGCATGCGCAGGATGCCGTTGGCCCGCGGAATGTACCACTCGGGGTAAAGCTCAGGCAGGCTTCCATTCAAGGCTGGGCTGAAGAAGGTCGCCTGCAAGCCCATGATCGCCAGCATGGTGAAGATCAGCGACCAGTGGCCGAGGCAAATCCCGGCGGCGCCTGCCAGCATGGCCAGGAATTCGAAGGCCTTGGCGCCGATCACCACGCGGCTCTTGGAAAACCGGTCGGCCATCCAGCCGGCCGGGGCGGAAAAAAGGATGAAGGGCACCGTGAAGACGGCCAGCGCGAAACCCTGCATGGAGTTCCGGCCCGCCGCCACGGCCAGTACCAATGCCGCCTGCTTGAAGAAGTTGTCGTTGAAAACGCCCAGCGTGTAGGCGGTCGCCATGCAGGCGAACTTGCCCCGGGCGTGGCGGATCGCGTCAGCGTCGCCCTGCAGACTTCTGCCGGTGCTTTCCATGAATGCCCGAAGTATGTAGGATGAAGAAGCCTCGATCAACAGGGATGTGGCGCCCCCGGCGGGGAACGCCGCGGCTGTAGCGGATCAGGCTGTAGGCTGCAGGAAAACGTGCGGGATCCAGCAAGGAGATGAATCAATGCCTGAAGTCCCTAACAGCCTTCAGCCTTCAGCCTATCAGCCTGCATCCGGCAGGATGCCAATGTTCGACACGCACTGTCACTTGCAGGATGAGCGCCTGCGGCCCCAGGTTGACGCCGTGTTGCAGCGGGCGGCCGGGGTGGGGGTGACCGCCATGCTCTGTTGCTGCAGCGCCGAGACCGACTGGGTGGGCGTGCGTGACCTGGCGCAGCGGTACCCGGCCATTCGGGCGGCCTACGGGCTGCATCCCTGGTACGCCATGGAACGGTCGCCGGCATGGCTGGACACGCTGCGGGCGTTTGTCGCCACGTACCCGGTTGTGGCCGTGGGCGAGATCGGGCTGGACCATGCGCTTGCCCCGTCGACCTTCGAGGCCCAGGAAGCGGTCTTTCTGGCGCAACTCCACCTGGCTGCTGAGCGGCATCTCCCGGTTTCGGTGCACTGCCGCCGCGCGTGGGGACGGCTGATGGAACTGCTCGATCACCACGGCTGGCCGCCGGCCGGCATCGTGCTGCATTCCTACTCGGGCGGGAAGGACCTGGTCCCGGCGTTGACGCGGCGCGGCGCGTTCTTCTCTTTCTCCGGCGCCGTTACGCACGACCGCAATGTGCGCGTCCGCGCGTCCGTCGCGGCCGTACCGGCCGAACGGTTGCTCGTCGAAACCGATGCGCCGGACCTTCCGGCCGCCCTGCCCGACGGCACGGTCGCATTGCGGGACGCCGACGGCCGGGTGCTGAGCGAACCGGCACACCTCACGCACGTGGTCGCGGCGGTGGCCTCCTTGCGGGGCATCACGCCCGTCGAAGCAGCCGGACTGATCACCCGCAATGCCCGGCAGGTCTTCAGGGCATCCGGGTCTCCACCCGGGGCGTCCAGCACGACGTGATGCCCGTCCCGCGCGACACGCATTTCGATGTCGTGCCCCAGGTCGCCTGCGGCTGAGTGCAGCCCCTCAGAAAATGAAATTCGTCGCACCTACGGAACCAGCGGGGGAGGCT
>CAZTAJ010000043.1:0-32125 GCA_964611575.1 uncultured Verrucomicrobiota bacterium | reverse complement strand
TCGCCGCGCTCCGCCCTTGGCCCTTCGGGCCACCCCTTCGGGGACGGGCTCCGCGCGGCGAGGCAGGACCGCGGGCTGCTCACGCGCCGGCCAGGCGCACCCCGGCCAGCGGCTCCCGTTCAGGCGACCAGGCAACGGCCCCCGTTGGGGGCCTCGCCTGCCTGCATCCATTCTGCTGTGTGTCGTAATGTGCATGTGAAACAACAACAAAAAGTGCCAAACGGAAGTCAGGACGTGACAATATTGTTGGCTCAGTTGCGCTTAAAGGCATTTACGATTCATTGTTTCGGCGTTTGCTCGCATCCACCTACAGCCTACAGCCTAAACCGCTTCAGCCTTGGCGTCCCTGTGGGACGCCACTGAAAGAGAGAAGGGTGAACACATGACACCACGATGGATTGCGACTACGCGGGAACGGGCTTGGCAGACGGGGGTCTGCACAACGGGCGCTGCGGCGGACGTGAACTTGCGACTGGGGCAGGAGCGCCACCAGACCTGGGAAGGGTGGGGCGGCTGCTTCAATGAACTTGGCTGGATCGCGCTTTCGGCGCTGCCGGCGGAGCGGCGTGACGCGGTTCTCCGGGAGCTGTTCGATCCGGCGGACGGCTGCCGGTTCAATCTCTGCCGCCTGCCGATTGGCGCCAGCGACTACGCCGCCGAATGGTATAGCCACAACGAGACCGACGGCGACCTGGCGATGGAGCACTTCTCCATCGCGCGCGACCGGCGCTATCTGCTGCCCTATATCCGGGCCGCCCTGGCGTTGCGGCCGGACCTGAAGTTGTTCGCCTCGCCCTGGAGTCCGCCCACCTGGATGAAATTCCCCAAGGCCTACAACTACGGGACGATGATCTGGAAGCCGGAAATCCTGCGCGCCTACGCCCTTTATCTGGCGAAGTTCGTCAAAGCTTACGAGGCTGAAGGCATTCGCCTCAATCAGGTCCACCCCCAGAACGAGCCGGTGGCCGACCAGAAGTTTCCGTCATGCCTGTGGACCGGCGCCCAGATGCGCGATTTCATCCGGGATCATCTCGGGCCGGCGTTCGCGGAGCAGGGGCTGGACTGCGAGATCTGGCTGGGGACCTTGAATACCGCCGACTACGATGGGTTCGTCAACACGACATTGAGCGATCCATCCGCCAATCGTTACATTGCGGGCGTCGGCCTGCAGTGGGACGGCAGGGGCATGGTCCAGCGGGTGCATGCCGCCTGGCCGGACAAACGCATCATGCAGACCGAGAATGAATGCGGCAACGGGCAGAATACCTGGGAATACGCGCAGTATGTCTTCGGGTTGCTGCAGCATTACCTCACCAACGGCACCAACGCCTACGTCTACTGGAACATGGTTTTGGCGCCAACGGGGCTGAGCACGTGGGGCTGGAAGCAGAATGCCATGGTTACTGTTGACCCCGCCTCCCAGACGGTGACGTACAATCCTGAATTCCACGTCATGAAACATTTTTCCCGCTTCATCGCGCCCGGCGCCGTGCGGGTGGGCGTGTCCGGTTGCCTGGCCGCCAATGCCGTGGCTTTCGAGAACCCGGATGGCTCACGGGTGGCAATTGTTTCCAATCCGCTGAAGACGCCCCGGCTGTGCGTGCTGGGGGACGGGCAGCAAACCGTGAGCCTGACCCTGCCGCCCGAATCGTTCAACACCGTCGAACAGGGGCTGTGATCGGCGAGGGGACGGAGCAGAAGTCAGTCCGGCCTCTGAGCGGTGCTCAGGTGTTTCAAAGGAACTGAATGCGAACGTCCAACAACCAACGCCCAACTCCCAACGTTCAAGGTGGGGCCATCTATCTGCTGGACGTTGAGTGTTGGATGTTGAGTGTTGGGCGTTGAATGACTCAGAAACAAGAAGACAGGATTCAGTCCGGCAGTGCGCCAACAGCCCGTTGAAGAACCCGGCTCGCGAGGACGCTCGCCCTCCAAAGATCCGAAAGTTGCCCAATTTCATGGAGGGCGAGCGTCCTCGCGAGCCGAGAAGCAGGCGAGAACCACTTTTTGGACAGGCTGCTAAGCGACGTGACTGTGCCGTCCTGGGTCCGTGGCGCGGGTCTGCCCGGTCCGGGAACCGTCCTCCTGCGCGAGCGAGAGACGGTGCGCGAGGGCGAGTCGTTCCAGGGTGGTCTCCAGATCGGTGCGCCCTTCGAAGAAGGCGGCGCCGCAGTCGGTCACGTCCATCAGAAATCGGATGTTGGGTGGGTGACAGTTCCAGTGCGGCGAAGACCGTGTCAGTTCCCGGGTCACAACCTCCCGCGAGAAAGGGCCCTTGTTCAGGAAGGAAGCCTCCTCGGCCAACGCTGCGATCGCCGGTAGCGCGCCCAGACGGCGGAACCGAACGGCAACGTCGTCGGAGCACAGGAAACGGCACAGTTCGAGGCATTCCTGGGTGTGCGGCGATCGGCGGTTGATGCCCAGGATCGTCAGTTCCATTTTGTGCGTGGCTTCCGCGTTCAGCGGCGTGGGAGCGAGGCCCAGTGTCTTCCCCAGGGCGGTTCGCATGGATCGGAGCATGCAACCGTACGACAGCAAGAACGCCCCCCGCCCTTCCCGGAAAGTGGAATGGCCCCTCAGCGTTTCAAGCCGGCCGGCCGGACTCCGGCTCAACGCGGCGGCCTGGGTCAGCAGGTCGCGGCAACGCCGCAAATCCAGATCGATCAGTCCGCTTTCGTTCAGTCGCAGGCCGCCGCCATGTTGCAGAAGGGTGAGGATGTGAAGGGGCCACGCGCCGCAACAGGGCGCGGTCGCCCGGCGCCCGCGGAACGCCTTCTCCATGTCCAGGTATTCGTCGAACGTGTCCGGCGGTCGACGGCGGCGCGCCAGACTCAACAGGTCCTGGTTGACATAGAGGCAGGTCAGGGTGACGGCGAAGGGAAAGCCGGGCAGCGCGCGGGCGGGCGTGGCCATGAACCGTCGGAGCGGGTCCAGGTAGTCGCCCGCCGTCCGGCCGATCAGCTCCGGGCGGCAATCGGAAATGGCCCAGTCGGGAAACTTCATGTGGAAGTCCCAGGACGTGCTCTGAATCAGGTCAACGCCCTCCGGCGAGGTGTGGGCGGGCCAGGATTGGTAGGGCACGATCCGGATGGTCAGCGCCGGCGACCGGGCCGCGGCGTAGCGGTCGAACATGCGGCGCCACAGTTCGACGTACTCCGGAAAGGAATCCATCAAGGACACCGTGATCGTCCGCCGGCTTGACTGGGGATAGAGGCCCAGTAGTTGGCTGTGGGCGCCGGTCCGATCGTGATGCGGATCGTCGGCATGGGCGCGACTGCCGGGGGCTTCCGGGGCCGCCGGCCGCACGCGGAAGGCCCGTTGCTCCTTGACCAGCGCACCCGCCGCCACGAGTTGGTTCAGCACGTCCAGCACCAGGGTGTTGGCGCAGGCGAATTCCCGGGCGAAGGCGCGAACGGCCGCCAACCGGTCGCCCGGCTGCAGATGGCCGGCCCGGATGTGCTCGCGGATGGCATCGGCCACGCGTTCGCGTTTCCCGTTCCGCCTCAAGTTCAGTGGGGTGGCAGGCATGTGGGCATCCAACCACAATCCCGCGGCGGGGGCAAGCGATGGAAACATAACAGCAACAAGATGATTCGCAGCCCGGGTGCGCTGTAACGCTTGTCTTGGCCCCATGAACTCGGTGGACGATAGCGGCGACGCCAGCGGTTAACGAGGGGTGGAGTCGGAATCGTCCAGGGCAGACGGAAGCGCTTCCACGGCATACAGGGGAAGCGACAGCAGTTCGAAGGTCACATCGCTTGCCGCTTCGCCCAAGCGTGCGCGATAAACCGCCGTCACTCTTGACGATGGATTGAGATCGAAACGTACGGCCTGACGCGCATTCTTTTCCAGCACGAACTGGTGCAGCGACTTCAATGAACCGCCGGCGCCGGCCTTGACTTCGATCGGCACAACCCGTGAGCCCCGAGCCACGACATAGTCGACCTCGGCATTGTTGGTCTTGCCCTCCCGGATCCAATAGTGGAGCTGTGGCCTGCCGTATTCCAGATAGGCCAAATGCTGACCGACAAACTGTTCGGCCAAGGGGCCCTCGTTAACCAGGGTTTGCCCGGTCGCCTCCGTAATGTCATTCCAGCGGCCGCCGCAAAGGTGATTGACCATGCCGACATCCATGAAGATCAGTTTGTAGCTATCGTCGTCCGCTTCGGCGGCAAGGGGGACCCCCGAGCAGTGGGAGGCAACAACTCTCTGGCACACCTGGGCGAGGCTCAGCAGTTCGACACAGGCTTTGATCTCTCTCGAGCGTTCTTCGCGAGACAGGTTGACGTACTTGATCTTCCGTCCGATATGTCTCGGTATCTGTGCGAATACTCGCCGGAGCCGGACGAGGTCGGTGTGTTGCGCATATTTCGAGAAGTCATCCTGATAGGTTTCGGCAATCGACCGGTGCACATCCTGGACCTCGGACAGGGATCCCGACTCGATAAACACCTGCACCGCTTCCGGCATGCCGCCCACGTAGAGATACTCCCGCAGCCGTGAAAGAAGTCGGTGATGAGCCGTTTCGGGGACCGTCTCGAAACGGGCGGCGGCCTCGCGCCACGGGTTCAGGTCCGGTTCAACGCAGGCGATGAACTCACTGAAGGCCAGCGGGCCCATGTGGTGGTACTCGACCCGGCCGACCGGCATGGAAAAGGCGTGTTTCGCCAGCGTGAACTCCAGCAGGGAACCGGCCGCGATGACGGGCAACTCAGGCCGTTCCTCGTGGAAGTACCTCAACGCAGCCAAGACATGCGGCGTCGCCTGCACTTCATCGAGAAAGAGCAGACAGCGCTCGCCTTCGATCTTTCTGCCGAGTAATCCCTCGATCTCCAGAAGGATGCGTTTCACATCAAGGCTCTTGAACACCGCGTCAAGTTCCGGACGCTTCTCCAGATTGATTTCGTTGAGTAACAGGGCGTGGTTTGCCGCGAACTGCCGGACAAGTGTGGACTTTCCCACCTGCCGGGCGCCTCGCAAGATCAGCGGCTTTCTGTGCGACTTGGCATGCCAACTCTTAAGGTAGTCTTCCGACCGTCTGGAAATCATGACTTAACGAACCCCTTTCTTGTCCAATGGATGCACATAATACAGGTGTGTTTGCGGCAAGCAAGCCAATTGTTTCGCCTCGCCAAACTCTGTCGTGGGCGCATGGCGGTCCGTGGGTGGTTCCGCGTGGGCAAGTAAGAGAAACATAATAGAAACGAACTGGCAAGAAATAGTTGACGCCGTGTGGGGCGGGGCGGTAGGGTTCGCGGCATTGGCACAAGGTCTGTCGAAGCAGTCTCGGCGTCCTATGGGACGCCAGTGAAGGAGATTCATGCGCACATCCACGCGATCGGCAGTTTCTGCGATGGGGGGTATCCATTTCGTGCAAGTGAGAGACCATGTGGATTCAAGGGGAGAGAAGACTCACCACGGAGGCACAGAAACACGGAGAAGATCCGACTCCGCCATGCTCTCGTCCTTCTCCCGAGAAGACGTTGCGCGAATTTGGCGCAGGGCGGAAGCCTCGACAGGCACTCAGAAAGCACCCCAAAAGCCACCGCCCTGTGCCAAATTCGCGCAACACTTTGGTTTCGAGAGCACAGGAGGAGGGGGTGGCTCCCTTTCTTCTCCGTGTCTTCATCTCCGTGTTTCCGTGTCTCCGTGGCGGATCCTTCACAATCCGATCATGAAGACTCGCGTTACGTGGATACCCCGCTCTGCGATTTGGCTCGTCTTGAGCGCCGCCGTTGCGATCTGGCCGGTCATGGTGACTGCCGCGGCGGTGGACTACACGGTGGGGACGAATGGATTGACGGCGCTGCGCGTGAACGGCGTTTCGCTGCTCGATCCGGCGGGTAGCGGCGACCTGATCGGCGAAACGGTGCTGCGCAGAGCGGACGGCACGGAATATCCCGGCGGTCCGGCCACGGCATCCACGGCCCGTGGCGACACCGTGAGCATCGCCTACCCCTTATGCGGCCGACACCGGCTACACCGGCGGGGCGTGCGGCGATGTGTGGCTCGTCAATACGAAGAACATGGATATGAAACAGGTCGCGAACTCCGCCAACCCGCCCTCGCCGGTGTGTTCCCAGTGGCAACGCTGGGGGGATTTCTTCTACACCATCACGCACTTGAACAAGGGGCAATCGTATGCCGTTCGGCTGCATTTCTTCGAGCCCTCGAAGTGGGGAGGCGGCAAAACGAACCCCAATGCCGCCCCGGTCACGCGCAAGTTCCATGTGGAGATCAACGGCAAGCGGGTGCTGGCCGACTATGATGTTGCCGCCGACGCGGGCGCGGATGTCGCGGTGGTCAAGGAGTTCGAGGCGGTCGCCGACAAGCAGGGGAAGATCAAGATCGAGTTCATCAGCAGCGTGGCCAAGGCGTTCGTCAATGCGATCGAGGTGCGGGCGAAAGAATGAATGAGGAGTTGTGAAAGTCATGAACAAACACAGGTTCGGTCGGTTTTTCCTGGCAACGGTGGGTTTCATGTTGTGGGGTCATGCCGTCTCTGCGGCGGATGCGGCTTCCCCGTCGCCTCAAGAGTCAACCCCCGTCATCGCCATCCCGAAGCTCTCCACCCCGCCGAAACTGGACGGCACGATCGAGGCGCAGGAATGGGCCGGCGCGGCCATGATCACCGGTTTCTGGTCGGACCCGATTGGCGGCGCGAACAGCCTGGCGCCAAGAATCCAGCAGAGCTACTGGTATGTTGCCTATGACGACAAGTACCTGTATGTGGCCATGCGTTCCCCGCACTCGAAAGGGACCTATCCGGTGGCCCGTGGCAAGCGCATGGACGACCGCGCCGCCGTGCTCTTCGAGGACCATGTGGAGATCCAGTTGACTCCGTACGACCGCAGTCAAGCGGGTGTGGAGGGCCGGGGCTTCTTCAAGATCATGGTCAATCCCAAGGGTACGATGGTTGACGAACACTACAAGTGCGGCACGCCGGGCAACGAACTGCTCTGGTCGTCCGGCGGCGAAACCAAGTGCCATGTGACGGACACCGATTGGGACCTGGAACTGTCCGTCGAGATCTCGCGCCTGAAGGTTCCGACCCTGGAGGGGCGCGGGCTGATCGCGCAGTTGACGCGCTCGGACAGTTGCATCGGCATTCAATTCACCAGCCTGGTGGGCGCCGGGTTCATGTCGTGGGACCAGTTCGCCGAGTTCCGCTTCAGCGGGGAGAATCCGGTCTTCCAGTTGCGGGACCTCGGCGACATCGGCGGCGGGCAACTGGACGCGAAGTTCGCGGTGACCGGCGTCGGCAGTCAGCCGCAACCGGTGAGCGTGGAAATCGAAGTGCTCGATGCGGACGGCAAGACCGTGTTCAAGAAGAAAGAGGAGGTTACAGTCGGCAAAAAGGAGACCAAGGAGGTACGCATCGCCGCCGCAGACCTGTCGATATCCGAGCCCGCACTGAATGACCGGCCGAAGCGGAATCACTTGAAGATCACCGCGACATCTGGCAGCGGCAGTCAGACAAGAACGCTGTACAAGAACACCATGCCGTTCATGAAGCACAACGAGGAGTATCGCAAGAAGTATCTGGAGCCCTGGATCAAGGGTCGGCCGCAGAGCGGGGACTGGGCGTCGACTGTCAAGTACATGCCCTACTCGGGAAAGATCGAGGCCAGCGTGGATCTGGACTTCTTCGGCATTCCTGAAAAGGTTCTGGCCGCCCGGAGTTTCCAGGTCCAGGTGGCCGCGCAGGGCGGAAAGACCCTGCTGGCCAAGGCGGAGGGTCCGATCGAGAAGGGGGTCGGCGGTCCGCTGCTTATGGATGCGTCCAACCTGCCGGAGGGCGAGTACGAGGCGACGTTCGTCCTGCGCGACGGCACGGGCGCGGAGGTCGCCAGGAAGACGGTTTCGTTCCGGCGGCAGACGTTCGCCTGGGAGCACAATGCCCTGGGCCGCTCGACCGAGGTGATCCCGCCGTACCGACCGATCGAGACGAAGGGGAAGGACGCGCTCGGTGTTCTGGGCCGTGTTTACACGATTGCCCCCAACGGCCTCCTCTCGCAGATCCAAACCATGCCGCCGACGGGCAACAGCGGAGGGCCGGAGAACCTGCTGCAGGCCCCCATGCGCTTCGAAATGCTCGCCCAAGGCAAGGCCGTCTCCGCCGGCGAGTCCTCCGGTGGAATCGTCAAGGCCGAGGAGCATCAGGCGGAAACGCGGGGCAGCCTGCAACTGGACAAGGTCAAACTCAGCACCGACTCCTTCCTGGACTACGACGGCTGGTACGAAACCGAATTGAGCATCGAGCCGCAAGGGGCCGTCCCGTGCGAGGCCCTGGACCTGGTGGTCGATCTGCGCGACGACCCCGGATCCGAAACGAAAGAGCCGTTCCCTGTGGACACTCTGTATGTTCATCGCCTGAGCGATGGGTTCATGGGCAATGCGCTTGGCGGCATTCCCAGGAAGCCGGGTGTGCATTTCGCGTCGAACAAACTGATGAAGTACTGGGGCAGCGGGAATTTCGACTGGAAGTCGTTCGTTCCCGTGACCTATGTGGGCAACGGCGACCGCGGCCTGTGGTTCTACGCCTGGAGCGCGGCCGGCTGGGAGTTGAGCGACGAGCAGTCGGCGGTGAGTGTCGAACGGCTTATAGACGGAAATGTGCGCCTGCGCATCCGCCTGCTGGCAGGACCAGTAGTTCTTGACAAACCGCGCAAGATCCGCTTTGCCTTCCTGGCCTCGCCGGTCAAGTCCAACCACAAGCGGTTCCGTACCGTCCTCGACGAGGATGCGTTCGCCCACAGTACCGATGGGTACAGATTCTACGGCAATTCAGTTGACGGTTTTGTCCTGGATCGGGACGAGGACTATGACGCTTTGCGACGCTACCTGATCGGCACTCGTCAAACCCAGACCCAGGTAAACGACAGGAAGTATTATTATCGACGTTCCCCGGCAATTCAAGATGGCGCCAAAATTCAATTATATGGATCCGGCGTTTTGACCGGCGCCGGCGGCGATGAGTTCAAAACGTTCTGCGGGGAATGGCTTGGCAGTTCCGCATGGCAGGCTGACGGCAATTCCAGGGAATTTAATGGCAAACAAAACATGCAGGAAGCTGTGATATGGGAAAAACCCGAGCAGTATACCGTGGTTGGAATCAACTGGACGGCGAGTTTCAATGACTACTTTCTCTGGTATCACAAGGCGCTGATGGAGAAATGCGGGTTGAACGGCACCTGGTGGGACAACAGCGCGCTTTACACCGTGCGCGACTACAATCCCGAACTTGGCGGCATGGCATACCAGTGGAACCTGAAACTGCGACGGGAGCTGATGAAGCGTCTGAATGTCCTGGGCTGGGAAGCGGTACGCCCGCCGGCTTGGATCATCAACGCGCATGACGACGTGTCCTGGAACCAGAAGTTCTGGATGGTGGAACAGGATTGGTCAGTCAAAACGGACGCCTTGACTCCCTTCGACCACTTCGAAACCCTCGACCGGTTCCGGGCCATGACCCGGCCCAAGAGTGTGCACATGATCACCGACTATGCGGCCTTGAAGGCCTTTGGGCAGTGGGGCTTCGGTTCCAAGGATCCCGAGAAACAGGTTCGGCTCAACCGCGCGCTGGTCGCCCTGAGCCTGCTACACGACATCCACTACCAGGACTGCTACATGGCGCCGGCCCGCTGGCGGAAGCTCAAGCTGGATTTCCAGGCGCTGGTGAAACTGTCGGATTCCGCAGGCTGTCTTTTCACCGGCTACTGGCGGACGGGAAACACGGTCAAACCCGGCGTCGCCGACATCGCGGTCTCGACCTGGGCCAACAGCTCGCTCAAGACCGCCGTCATTCTGCTGGCCAACACGAAACGCGAGGACCAATTCCTGGCCGGCACGCTCGTTGACGTTAACCGGCTGATTCCCATTCGCGGAGAGAAGCTGACGGCCCGGCGAGTGTACGACCTGGAAACAGGCGAGGACATTAAGATCGATTTCGCAGGAGGTCAGTACCGCATTGCCGAGCCGCTGCCGGTCAAATGGCACGACTTCCGGCTCCTCGCCGTCGTGGCGGAGTGACCGGGCGACTGAAGATTATGGAGGCGTGATGCACGCCGGCTCTCCGCCGAGCCGAAGGCCACGGTGAGGATGCCTTGACCGCAGGATAGGAAAGAATGGACGCAGCACAAGACAAACGCCGCCTCGGCGGGTTCGAATTTCAAGGAACTGAAAGGACATTCCATGAACCACAGGACTAGGACGCTGATTCTTTCGATCGCGATATGCACCTTGTTGACCCTTTCAATTCATGCTCAGACGAAGCTGACGGACGACGATCTCATCTGGCGGGAGAAGATCGGTTTCAATCCGCAGGTCCACGCCTATGTGGAAAACTCCTCGGACGCTGAGGTGTTCGCCCGGGTGCCCTATGCTTACTATCCCTCCTCAAATCAACTGGAGGTTGCGTTTGACGCTGCCGCGGCGGCCAAGCTGCTGCCGGCGGGCTCGCCAGCGCCTTCCGGTGACCTGACGACATTGACGGTGCGTGTCTTCCCTGCCGTCGTCACTCCGGAGCTGCGGGCGAAATACATGCATTTCTATGCGCCGGAAACGGCACCGGCCGGGGATTCGCAGAAGGAAATCGCCTCCGGGACGATCCCCCTGGACTCCAAAGGGCGCGGCAACGGAGTGATCAAGCTGCCGGAGCTCCCGGCAGGAAACTACCGCGTTGAATACGAATTCGGCGGAGTGAAGCTGACGGCGCCGCGGACCTTCCGCCGCACGCGGTTTGAGTGGGAAGGCTGCACCTACGGCCAGGAACACAAGGTCTACGCGCCGTTTCTTCCGGTGTCTGTGGAAGGCAACAAGGTTTCCGTAGTCGACCGGACGTACGTCGTCAATGCTCTGGGCCTCTTCGACAGCGTGGTCGCGAAGGATCAGGAGTTGCTGGCGACGCCGATGAACCTGGTGGCCGAGGATGTCGATGGCCGCCGCGTGAGTTGGACGCCGGTGAAAGTCGAAGGCAAGGCCTTGTACCCGGACCTGGCCGAATTCCACTGCGAGGCGGAGTCCTCCATCGGCACGTTGAAGTCCAAGGTAGCCGTCGAAGAGGACGGCTGCGCGAAGGTGACATGGACCTTCCAGCCCAAGGCCGGATCGCCCGCCAAGGTCAAACGGATGTACCTGGAGATGGCCCTGAAGGAAAGTGAGTCCCCCCTGTGCCACATGGTGGGCATGAGCTCGATGCGCCACAACTACGCCGGCAATGTTCCGCGCGGCGGAAAGATCACGTGGATCAACCAGTTTTGGCGGCCGGCGAGGTTCCTGGTGGAGCCTTTCTCGGGCGGCGCGCCCGCGTCTTACCAGGTCTGGGAGGCGCACAACCAGATGAACTTTGGCCGCGAGAAATGGGATTTCGCGCCGTACGTCTGGTTGGGCGCCGAAGAGCGCGGCTTGGCGTGGTTTGGCGACGATATTCAGGGCTACAGCACGGACGGCAAGAGCTCCATCCAGCGGCTGTTCATCGAGCCTGGGAAGGTCGTCCTGCGTGTCGAGATCATCCAGCAGCCCACGCTGCTGGACAAGCCGCGAACGATCGTCTTCGGCCTGCAGGGCAGTCCGACCAAGCCGATGCGCCCGGACTGGCGCGGATATGACGTTCCCGGCGGCCGAGGCATGTCGGTGGTCGTCTGGGGCGGTTTCAACTGTGCCAGCAAGGTCCCCGCGAACAAAGACTGGACCATCGTTGACAAGATCGTGGAGGGGCGCAAGACCGGCAAGGCCGATTCCGCGTGGTTTGCGGAATATGCAAAGAGTCACACCACTGTCACTGGCGGTGACGGGGCGAAACCTGCGCCTTTGCGCGTGATCCCGCTGGAACAGGCCAAGGCCAACGGACAACCGTGGCTGACCGCCGTCAATACTTTTGTGGGCCGGGAGGCGGGCAGGAAGCCCGGCGTCGGCACCACGATGTATTACGAAGAGCATCAGACCAGCGGCATGTATCCCGAGGTGGCGGAGTTTATGGATGAATGGAGCGACAGTTCCTTTGCAAGGTATCGTTATTTTGATTACCCGTTGACGTGGGGGCCGGAGATCCGCAGCGCCAACCCGGCCAGCTACCGTAGCTTCGTACTCTTCTACGCCAACGAATGGATGAAGCGCGGAGTGGGCATCTATTACGACAACACCTATCCCCAGGTGGACCGCAATCGCGAGCACTTCGGCGGAAAGAATATCTCCTGGTCCAACTGCATCTGGGGACACCGCGACTACTACAAGCGCGTCTGGAAGCGGAGCCGCGAGCTGATGGAAACGAAGACCACCCCGCTGCCGCTCCATACCGTGGGGCATATCACCAACTGCCAGGTCATCCCGTACACCACCTGGTTGGATGGAGCCCTGGGCGTGGAGCAACCCGGCTCATGGCAGCCGGCGACTATGCCCTCCAAGGAAGAGATGCAGAAATCGATGGAGGAGGTCGGCTACGTGGTCCTGCCGGCCCCCAGCAAAGACAGTACCGGTCAAGCTCTGCCCTTGGCGCCCGATTATCTCCGCGCGATGGAGTGCGGGCGGATGGCGGGGCTGATCCCCCATTTCTGTCATCCCCTGCGGAATCGGGATGCCGGATTCGCCAAGGGCTTTGATGCGACCTCCGCGCCGCCCAAGAACTTGATCGACCACCGCAAGGTCTCCGATGTGGCGATGGGGCTGGTGCATGAAATCCGCGGCGGCGAGGGCGGGTGGGACTGTCCGGAGGTTGCCTCGCTGCGGCGGGCGATGAACAATTTCGGATACGGCAAGAGCGACGTGCAGGTCCACAATTACTGGGAAGAAAAGCCCTTTGTTACCGTGTCGAATCCCAACGTCAAGTGGCTGGCGATGACGCGCGAAGGCAAGTTCTTCGGTCTGCTCGTGCTCCAAAGCTACAGCCCCGATGCCGTCACGACTACCGTCAAGTTCCCCGACGGAGGTTTCTTCGCCGATACTCTGACGCGAGAGACCTTCAAAGCAGATGCCGCCGGCGAGGTCAACATCCCGCTGACCTCCGATTACGGCACGCGAGTCTTGTATGTTGCCAAGAGCGCCGAGGACGCCAAACTGCTTCCCTCCACCGCCGCGACGAAACTGGTCGAGGATTTCGAGATCGGCGGCGGGCCGGAAACAACGATCCGGCCGCTGACGCCTATGTCGATCGTTCCTGACGCCCTGGTGCCCGACAATAAGGTCCTGCGTCTTACCGGCAAGGGGTCCATCTTCACGGACGAGAGCTTGGCTGCCCTCAGCGATTACACCATGACCTGCAAGTTCCGCCTTCCGCAGGCGCCCAAGGCCGGTGAGGAACAGGGGCTCCTTCGAATCGGCTACCGCCACGATAAAGCCCAACGATATGCCTTCGACATCAGCATGAAGGTCTCGGCCGACGGCAAGATCGGTTTCCTGGCCACCTCTCCACGCCCGTGCCAGGACGGCGGCGCCTCCAAGGCCCTGAAGTCCATCACGACAAATCCGGACAAGAAGGTCCTCGGCGATCCCAAACTGGCCGCGACCGACTGGCACACGCTGACGGTTCGTGTGGCGGGGCAGAACCACACGCTTTCGCTCGACGGGACCGTCTTCTTCGAGGGACAGGACGACGCGATTCCGGCAGGCGGAATAGAGATCGCGCCAAGGACGCGCGAGACCTCTTCCGTGCCGGCGGTTGAAATTGACGATCTTCGGATCGACTCCGTCGGCACAGCGACATCGAGTCACTAGCGAGGGCTACAACAGAACTGAACATCTTTGCCGCCAGGAAATACGAACCGAAAAATCTCACCTGGGCGGATGACGATCCCGCTGGGTCGAGCCCATGCCGAGATCTGGCAGTGCCGCCTGGACGAGACGCGGGAATCTCGAGTGGCTGAAGACGCGACGGAGATCGCCTGCGACGTGGCGCCCAAGCGCGTGGTGACGCTGGAGTTGGTGATGCACTAACTTTCCCGAAATGGAATGGACTGCTTTGTAGGGCCGCCGCTTGCTTGCCCTGAGCCTGTCGAAGGGGCGGCGCGCCTTGTCCTGGAGAAATGGCGGACGAAGAGAGGACTGATGAAACATCTATTCGACGACAACTGGAAATTCCACCCCGGCGACATTCCGGTGCCGGCTTTGAGCGGCCCCATCGCCAGCAAGGCCGGCTATGGTCGCGGCGGGGCCGATCCGGAGGCCGGAGATGCGTCCTGGCGGACGCTCAGCCTGCCTCACGACTGGGCCATCGAAAGCGATCCCGCCCCCTGGAATCTGGGCGAGCAGGGGCACTACCCGCGGGGCATCGCCTGGTACCGGAAGTCGTTCAAACTGCCGGCGGATAGCGCCGGCAAGAAGATCTTTCTGGAATTCGAGGGGATCGGCCGGAACGCGGAGGCCTGGATCAACGGCTTCTATCTGGGCCGCCATCCGAGCGGGTACACGCCCTTCTGGTGCGACATCACGGACTTCGTGCCGCGGTGGATGTTCCAGGAATGCGACGATCCGAAGCCCGACGGTCGGGAGGAAGTCATCGCCGTGCGGGTGGATGCCCGCGAGACGGAAGGCTGGTGGTACGAGGGCTGCGGCCTCTACCGGCACGTGTGGCTGCATCTCGTGGACCGCCTGCATTTCGCGCCCTATGGTCTCTGGTGGACGACGCCGGAAGTTTCCGACAAGAGCGCCCGGGTCGAGGTCCACGCCCGGGTCCGGAACGAACACGAGGCCGCGCGGCGCTTCTGCCTGAGCGTGGCCATCGCCGGCGCAGACGCCGCCGTTGAAGAACAAGTGGACGCGGAGTTGCAGCCGGGAGAGGAAAGGACCTTTGTGGTTCCGCTCGTCCTGCCGTCGCCGCGCCGCTGGTCGCCGGAAACGCCGCATCTCTACGAGGTGAATGCCGCAATTGCGGCAGACGGCGCCACCGCCGATACGGCGCGTTGCAGTCTGGGTATCCGCGAGTTCCGCTTCGATCCCGATGCGGGATTCATTCTCAACGGCAAGCCGTACAAGCTGCAGGGCGTCAACTGCCACCAGGATTTCGCCGGGGTGGGGGTGGCGCTGCCGGACCGTCTACACGAAAAGCGCGTCGAACTGCTCAAGGGAATGGGCTGCAACGCCTTCCGGTGCGGGCACAATCCGCCGGCGACCGCATTCCTCGACGCGTGCGATCGCCTTGGCCTGCTGGTCATGGACGAAAACCGCAAACTCGACACGACGCCGGAGGGGGAGGCGGATCTGCGCCTGATGATCCGGCGCGATCGGGCGCACCCGAGCGTGTTCTGCTGGAGTTTGTGCAACGAGGAGTTCGCGCTGACCCGACCCTTGGGCGTGCCGTCGCTGAAGACCCTGGCGCGGATGGCGCGGCAGGAAGACGCCACCCGACCGCTCGCCTTTGCCGGCAACTACTTCTCCGATGGCCGGGGCACGGTCCGGGCGGCCGCCGTCTGCGTCGATGTCGCGGGCCGCAACTATTCGCTCGAAGCCTATGAGGCGGCGCACGGGCGATATCCCAAAGACATCATGCTGTCGACGGAGTTCAACGCCGTCGATGAGACGCGCGGAGTGTACGATGCTTCGCGACCGCAGTATCATGCATTGTCTTTCATTGACAAGCCGCTCGCGCCGATCGACAGCGGCTGGTGGCCGGATGGATTGCGGCCGACCACGCTCAAGGGCTGCGTCGATAGTTGGAAGACCATCGCCGAGCGCGATTGGATCGCCGGAGGTTTCCTGTGGACCGGCATGGATTACCGGGGCGAATGCCGCTGGCCGCATACGATTGTCGGCTATGGCGCCATGGATCTCTGCGGATTTCCCAAGGACAGTTACTACTATTTCAAGGCCTGGTGGAAGCCGCAGGAACCGCTGCTGCATGTCTTCCCGCACTGGACCTGGCCCGGCCTGGAAGGCAAGCCGGTCTGGCTGCGGGTGTTCGGCAATTGCGAGGAGGTGGATCTGCTGGTCAATGGCGCCTCGCTCGGCAAACGCGCGATGCCGCGGTGTGCGGCGCTGGAGTGGGAGACGGTATATCAGCCGGGGACCGTGACGGCGGTCGGATACCGGGGCGGCAAGGAAGTCTGCCGGGTCGAGCAAAAGACTGCGGGGGAACCGGCCCGGATCGAGTTGACGTCCGACCGGCGGGAACTCGTGGCGGACGGGCGCGACGTGGCGTGCATCACCGCGCGGTTGGTGGATTCGGCCGGCACGCTCGTGCCGCATCGCCGCCCGGAAATCCGGTTCGCCGTCGAAGGCGCCGGTCGCTTGCTGGGCTGCGGCAACGGGGATCCGCTCGATCACACACTGGACGCATCGCCGGACCGTACGCCGTTCGGCGGACTGTGCCTGGCCATCGTGCAGGCCGCCGCGTTACCGGGCGTTATCGCCGTGAGAGCCGACGCCGACGGCCTGGCGGCCGGCGAACGAGCGTGTCTGAGTGTGTTGCCCTTTTCGAAAATAGCCGGGGGGCGCGTGAATCTGGCCGTGAAAGACCCGTGACATAGGCACTCGTCGAAGAAGCCCGCTTTCGGAGCGATGGATTTCAGGGGCAGTTCCGTCCCGCCTGCTCTACCCGAGGAGCCCTGGCGGAGTCTCATGGCAGATCGTAAGGCACCACGAGAATGTCTTCCGATAAGCGGGAGGTTTCCTCCACCGCCGCCACGATGCTCCCGACGCCATGCCGTAGGTGAGGATAGGTGGCGCGGAAGGCTCGGATGCCGCGGGCGTCCGCCGCCGTCACCCGCGCCGCGGCCTTGATCTCGATGGGCCAGAAGATGCCGTCGCGTTCCAGGAGCAGATCGACCTCCGCGCCACCGTGGCTGCGCCAATGGTAGACTTGCGGCGGCGTACGCATGAGACAGAAACGGCGCAGGATGTCGCCCGCCACCCAAGTCTCGAACAGCGCGCCCAGCAAGGGGTGACCGGCCAGCGCCGCGGGGCTCGACACGCGCTGCAGATGGGCCGCCATGCCCGTATCGGCAAGGTACCCTTTGGGGCGTCCGCTGATGCGTTTGAGGGCGTTGCCATGGAAAGGCGGCACCTCCATCCATTGGAAGGTGGCCTTCAACACGCCGAGCCAGCGTCCGGCGGTTTGCGGCGTGACCCCGATCTCGCGGCCGAGTTGACTGTGGTTGACCTCCTGGGCGGTCAAGGCCGCGCACAACGCGATGAACCGGGTGAACTGTTGCTGGTCGTGGACTTCGGCCAGGGCGCGCACATCGCGTTCGACGTACGTGCGGACATAGGAGGTGAGGATATCGGGCACAAGGTCGTCGGCGCGGTCCAACAGCAGCGGCAGTCCTCCGCGCCACACATGATGGAAAAGCGTGTCGTCCTTCGATGCCGGCGTGAGCCGCTGGAAGGAACCCAAAGCGGGGGCGCGCGTGCCGGCCTCCATGAGGGCCGCCAGCCAGGTCGCCCCGGCCTCCGGGCCGCGCCCGCGCAACTCGGACAACGTCATGCCGCCCAAGTCGAGGACGAGGACGCGTCCCGCCAGACTCTCGCTGACATGCTTCAGAAGGGCCAGATTCTGCGAACCCGTGAGGAAGTACTGCCCAGGCGCGGGTTGCCGGTCGATGCGCCGCTTGATCGCCCCCAGCAGTTCCGGGGCGTACTGGACCTCGTCGAGGATCACGGGCGGCGGATGCTGATTGAGGAAAAACTCGGGATCCTGACGGGCGTTGCCGACATCCAGAACCGGATCGAAAACGACGTGCCTGGCCGTGGCGCCAAAGAGATGCGCAAACAGAGTGCTCTTTCCGACCTGCCGTGGCCCCATGAGCAGCAACGCGGGGAATTCCCGTGCATACCGAATCAGTTTGGCCTCAAGCAACCTTGGCCGATAGTTCATGGGCGAAATATAATGATGACATCATCGGTTTTCAACCATAAACAAGTTCTGTGGATGTTGTAGAAGGATTGTGGAAATCGGCTTGCTGACGTCACCGGCCGCCGAACGAACGTGTCTGAGTGTGTTGCCCCTTTTATGCAAAACACAAGACGAGTTGAATCAGTCAGTGGAGGCGCTTGCAAAACCCCGGCGTCGCGTAGCTCCGCCCTCCAGAACTGCTCCAAGTCCGCGCCCCAGGACAAGCTCTCCTGACACCTGAACCCCGAAACCTCGTTTCTGAGTAATTCAATGCCAAACGCCCAACGCTCAACAGCCAACACCCAACGTCCAACAAACGCAACCTTTCGCCTTGGGCGTTGGGAGTTGGTTGTTGGACGTTCGCATTCAGATCCGCCGAAATACCTGCGCATCGCTCACGAGGCCCCGCTGACTTCTGACCTCTGACCTCTGACCTCTGGCTTCTGCGCCGCTACTACTGCGCCAGCACGGGCGTGGCCCACTCGACGGTGCGCCGGGCGTGCGGATTGAGAAGCGCCGATACCAGCAGTGTCACGGCTCGGTCCGCGAGCGCCTCCACATCCACCGCGTAGGATAGCACCGGCAAGGCGAATGACAGGGGGGACTGGGCATTGGTCTGGGCGGCAATGAGCGGCCGGTAGGGGCCGGCTTCGCGGAGGGTTGCCGTGAGACTCTGTGCAATCACGTCGTCCAGCACGATGAGTCCGTCCGGGCGCCGGTTCGCCGGCAGCGCCAGGAGTTGGCGGGCGGCGTTCACCCCCCCTTCGACGGCGGCACCCACGACGATACGGTTCTGTCCGGTGGCGGGGCGGCCCAGCAGGCGCGAGGCATCGACAAAAGCCGCCCAACAGCGGCCGTTGCCGGGACCGGGCGGTTGCGCGGTCACCACGGCGAGGCGTCGGCACCCGCGGCGCGTCAGTTCCGCGCACGCCGACGTGACCAGCGCCGCCTGGTCGATCAAGACGCCGAAACGGGCGATTTCAAACCCCGCTATCGCGCAGACCGGCACTCGCTTTGTCTGCAGCGTCGTGGGCGTAATCACGCCGTCCAGCACGCCGTCCTCCAGGTCTTCCTCCAGTCCGGCGAAATAGGCGGGGCCGAGGCCGGCGTGACGTGACGGCCGCCGGGGCCCCGGCATGACCATGTAGGCGCGGTCCGAGCAGCCCGCCTGTATCAGGCGCCGGTGCAGGAAGTAAGTCAGGACCGGGAAAAACGGGCCGGTGAACTCGGGCATGACGATGCCGACCGTCCAGAGCCGCCGCTGCGGGTTGGCCGGTTCCCGCCGCAGGAGGACGGTGCCGAGTCGTTGCCGCCGGCTGACGACGCCGTCGGCCACGAGCAGGTTCATGGCGGCGCTGAGCGTGCCCTGGCAGAGACCCAGCGCGCGGCCCAGTTCGGACTGGGGGGGCAGGCGGTCGCCCGGTAGGAGATTCGCGGCGTGCACCAGCCGCAACACCTCGCGGTAGGCGTGGCGCGTCTGCGAATGCCCGGCGCGCAGCTCGAACCGGATGGCCCCTCTCTTCTTCATGGCGGCGATGATGCGTCGGACCGCGGCGCCCGTCAATGGAAAAGCCATAAAATATCAGTTGACTGATATAATCGACGGGCCTATACAGGATGCCACAACAACAGGAGGCCTCTATGAAACGGTTGGCGGCGCTTGGAATCGGGGTGTGCGTGACGATGGTCGGGGCTCTCGCGGCGTTCGGGACGGGACTGGACACCTGCCGGATCCCGCTGGTGCGGAGTTCGGAGCAGGCGCCGGTCATTGACGGCACGATGCAGGGCAGCGAGTGGAAATACGCCCTGGCGGTGAAGGGGTTGATGTCCAACGAAGGGTCGTTGGCCCAGCGCCAGGCGACGATCTATTACCTCAGCGACGGCCAGTGGCTCTACATCGGCGCCTACGCGCCGGCCGTGCCGGCGGGCACCGCGCCGGAGGTGAAAGCGGGGCCGAAGTACGAAGGCAAAAACTATATGGATTTCTACCAGAACGACCGCATCGAGGTCAAGTTCTGCCCGCCCCAGCGCGAGAAGGTCGGCGACTTCATCTTCGTGGCCGACGCCGCCGGACACACCTTCCTCGAGGTCAACAAAGGTTTCGGCGAGGCCGTCAAAGGGGCCTTTGAATACAAGACCTCGTATGACGAGAAGGGGTGGACCGTGGAAATGCGCGTCCCCCTGAGCCAGTTCGGCCAGAAGGCGGCCGCGGACGGCGATGTGTGGAAGCTGAACTTCACCCTGGCGCGCCTGTTTCCGTTGAAGTACGAAGGCCTGTCGAGCGGCGGGCCGCACGGCACGTGCGAGGCGATCCTGACCGCCGACGCCCCCGCGGTGCAGATCGAGCGCCTGGGCGACCTGCCGAAGGGCAAACTCGATTTGGCCGTCTCGGTGCGGGAATACGAGGGCCTGGTATCCACGCCCAAGGAGACGGCGTATGACGAACGACCGGTCGAGTCGGGCGGGATGACGCTGGCGACCAGCGGCAAGGTGGCGCGCGTGTCATGGGAATTGATCGACGCCGACGGCAAACCGGTTGCGGCCGACACGCGACTGCTGGCCCTGCATCCGGGCCGCACGGTGGCGGCGACGTTCGCCAAGGACTTCAAGCCGGGTCCCAAGAACACTCTGAAACTCACGGTGGAGGTGGCCGACAGCATGAAGGCCTTCGAGGGGGCGGGGGAAGCGGCCCGGATCACCGTGCTCTACGCCGCCACACTGCCGTTCGTGCCGTTCAGCGAGGAGGAGGCTAAGGCCTGGCAGGAGCGACTCGCCAAAGGCACCGTGTTGGGGTCGTGGCGCTTCAATCCCGCCTACCTGCCCTACTACGAGAAGGCCAAGGTGCAGACGATGTTCTTCAGGGGGCGGGTGCGCGATCAGGCCAGGAAAGTGAGGGTGACGATCACCTCCGACAAGGGCTTCAAAGCCGAACGCGAAGCGCCGGTCGTGGACGGCGTCATGGTCGCCGGCACGCCGGACAAACTGCTGGAGATTCCGATTCCGGGTTTGCCGGCGGGTGTCTACAAAGCGCGGGGCGAGGTGCTGGATGCCGACGGCAAGGTGGTTTCCACCGCGGAGCGCGAGTATGTGCGCAAAGTCTTTCCGTGGGAACACAACACCATCGGCACTTCGCGCGGCGCGATCAAGCCGTGGACGCCGATGCAAGTCACGGGCGACAGCGTCGCCTGCTGGGGCCGCACACTCGAACTGACGCCCGCCGGTCTGGCCGGCCAGGTTGTCAGCCAGGCGAAACCGTTGTTGGCGGCGCCGCTCGCCGTGGACCTGCGTGGCGCCGACGGCCAGGCGTTGACGTGGGCGCCCGCCGGCAAGCTGGCCTTCGCCGAGAAAGCCGCCGATGTGGTGCGCTGGCAAGGGCAGGCGGAAGCGGGCAAGGACATCAAGGTCGCCGTGACCGGTCACGCCGAGTATGACGGCTTCACCTGGTACGAAATCACCCTGACGCCGTCGAAGCCGGTGGCGGTCGCGTCGGGACGCATCGTTATCGCCTTCCCCGAAAAACAGGCCCAACTCATGCACTTCCAGTCCACGTGGGCGCGCGCCAACTTCTCCGGCGCCATCCCCACCCTTCGACAGGGCTCAGGGCAGGGAGGCGACGGTGTCGTCTTCCGCAGCCTCGACACGAGTAACTACGGCTGGGCCGGCGGCTTCACGCCGCATGTCTGGATCGGCAACCCGACGCGCGGGCTGTCCTGGTTCGCCGACTCGGACGAAGGCTGGAGTTCGGCGGCGGACAAATCCGCGCAGGAGATCGTCCGCACCAACGGCCAGGTGCAGTTGGTGCTCAACATCATCGCGCGGCCAGTGACCCTGGACAAGCCGCGCACCCTCCGCTTCGGGCTCATGGCGACGCCGTTCAAACCGCTCATGCCCATCAAGGACATCCCCACCAAGGCGGTCAACTGGCTGGGCCAGGGGGGATTCAAGGGCGGGGTGATCCAGGCGTTCATGTATGCGCAATACCCGCTGAATTTCGACTACTCGCTGATCGACAAGAATCTGCCCGGCTGCCGCCTCTACTTCAACAAGCACGAGATGGGCGCGGCCCTGCCGGAACGGGCGGTGTTCGACAACGAGTGGGGCGGCATGGAACCGGCGGGCGACTACCCCGGCGCGCCCGAGCGCTTCGGCCCCGGCCTCGAATCCCGCACGATCAGCCGCGCGCTCACCGACAGCCGCATCGACATGATGGTCTATTACATCGCCGAACTGGCGAAGAAATCGAAGATGGCCGCGACCTACTGGGACATCACCGGCATCGGAGCCAGCAACGAATTGCTGGAGAACGGCGCCCATGTGGATCCCGAGACCGGCGAGGTGCATCCGATCCGCGACCTGCTCAAGAGCCGCCAATTGTTCAAGCGCGTGGCGACGCTCTGGCAGGAAATCCGCGGCGAGCCGGACTACATGGAGATCCACTCCACCAACCACATGGGCATCCCCTTCTACAGCTTCGGCTACAGTTGGCTGAATTTCGAGTGGCTCTGGCCCAACGCCAACGCCAAACGCCCCGACGGTCAGTGGCAGGATTTCATCGACCTGCGCCCGCTCGACCTGTTCGCCACCGAGGGTTCCCCCAGCCAGTTCGGTGTGTGGATCAACTCCATCAACGGCGGCGGACGCCCTGACGATCCCGCTCAATTCCGGCGCGTGAACCGTTCCGCCCAGGCTATGGGCAGCCTGCATAACCACCACACCGGTCACACGCCGACGATTGGCCCGCGGGACCAGCTCGAGTTCGTGGGGTACTGGGACGAGAACAGCCGGGTCGCCACCGACCACGAGCTGGCGCGCGCCTCGTACTGGCACAAGGACAACAAGCTCGAACTGGTGACCGTCAATCTCGCGCTCGAACCGCGGACCGTGACGGTCAGCATCCCGCTCGCGTCGCTGAACTGGAAGGGCGCCGGGACGGTGACGGAGATCGACACCGGTGATGCAGGCCTGAAAGATCGGCCCCGTCACCTGCGCGCCGTCAAGAAGCCGGAGCTTGCCGAGTCCTTCGATGCGTATCTGAAGGCCCTGTCGGCGGCGGGCGCCGGCAAGGCGCCGACCCTGCGCGTGGCCGGCGGCAAATTGCAGCTCACGTTCGAGTTGTCCTCGCATGACTACCGGGTCTTCACGGTGGAGGGGCAGTGAACGGGCGGGAAACGGCGGAGGACCGCCGTCTCCAGAGGAATTGTTGGAGCCGGCCGTCCCCGGCCGGTGGCGCCAGGCAAACGGCGGAGGACCGCCGTCTCCAGGGGAGCCCAGATGGAGTCGACCGTCCCGGTAGGGAATTGACGGGGAACGGCGGGGACCGCCGTCTCCAGGGGAATTGTTGGAGCCGGCCGTCCCCGGCCGGGGGTGGTGGGCAAACGGCGGAGGACCGCCGTCTCCAGGGGAGCCCAGATGGAGCCGGCCGTCCCGGCCGGGAATTGACGGGGAACGGCGGGGACCGCCGTCTCCAGAGGAATTGTTGGAGCCGGCCGTCCCCGGCCGGGGGTGTTGGGCAAACGGCGGAGGACCGCCGTCTCCAAAGACACAGAATCGGTCGGTTCCGAATCGTGACCCTCATGTTGGCCGTGCTGCCGGCCTTGCTGCCCACCGCGGGCTGCCGACATCCCGGCGCCTCCACGGAACCGAGCGCCGATGTCTGGGGCCCCTGGCGCCAGGAGGCGAAGCCGGCCGCTGAGGCCTATCAGGTGGGGCCGACGCCGGCTCGCGTTGTCGCCCTCGTCACGCCGCCGGCGGCGGTCATCTTCCCGACCCCGGCCGTCACCTCGCCATTCAAGGTCGATCTTTCGGGATACCCCCTCACTGAAACGGAAGGCGTGGAACTGAGTTTTCGCTTTCGTCTTGGCCGGGTGCCGTCGGGGCGGCTGGACGCCAGCCAGGGTCTGGCGCAATTCGCATTGAAAGGCGCCGGCGGCAACCGGGGATTCTGGCTGCACGCCTACCGCGGAGGTTCGGGTCTCTTTCTCAACGGTATCGCGTCTGGAGGACCGCGGCAGCGGACGCTCCTGGACCGAGGTGCGGCCAATGCGCACGGCGCCGCGCGGTGGGACACCCAGTGGCACACGGTGCGCCTCGCGTGGTGCCGGGGGCAACTGGCCGCCAGTTGGGATGGCTTCCCGATTCTCCATGTTGCCGATCCCTCGATCGACTACGGCTCGTTCATTCTGGAGTGGGTGAAACCGGAGGTGCATTTCGGCACCCTGGAAATGGCGCCGTTCGAACTGAGGACGGCGCATTTCGCCAAGCCGATGCCGACTGAGGAGGAATGAGATGCCTGCCGTCGTTCATGATGTTGACGTCGATTTGTGCGTGGTTGGCGGCGGCATTGCCGGCCTGTGCGCGGCCATCGCGGCCGCGCGGCAGGGGCTGAAGGTGGCGCTCGTCCATAACCGCTCCGTACTGGGCGGCAATGCATCGAGCGAGATCCGCCAGACTATCGGCGGCGCCTGTTTCAGCGGACACTATCCCGACGCCCGCGAAGGCGGGATCGTGGGAGATCTGTGGGGACGCGTCCGCCGCCGGTCGTTCAAGAACAACCCGAACGACTATGCCGAGTCGAGCGTGTTGTTCCTCGACGCCTGCTGGCACGAGCCGAACCTGACGCTGTGTCTCAACACCCACGTGAGCGAAGTCGAACGGGACGGACGCCGGATCACGGCCGTGGCGGGTGTGCAGATGTCCACCGGTCGCCGCCTGCGCTTCGTCGCGCCGCACTTCGCCGATTGCACCGGCGACGCCCATGTGGCCTGCCTGGGCGGCGCCGCGTTCCGCACCGGCCAGGAGGGCCGCGCCGAGTTTAACGAGTCGCTCGCTCCGGAAAAGCCGGGGACGCTCACTATGGGCAATACGCTCCTGTTCCAGGCCGAGAAACTCGACCGCCCCGTGCCGTTCACGCCGCCGGACTGGGCGATCGATCTCCAGGGCCGCGATATCTACTGGACCCTCCATCCGCCGAAAGGCCCCATGGAGAGCGGGTCGTGGGTGTTTGAGTATGGCGGGCGGATGGACACCATCGCCGATGCCGAGACCATTCACGCCGAACTGCTGAAAATCCTCTATAGCGCCTGGTGGGACCTCAAGCGCCGGCCGGAATGCGGCATGGCGAACCATCGTCTCACCTTCATCAGCAGCCTGCCCGGCAAGCGCGAGAGCCGCCGGGTTATCGGCGACTATACGCTCAACCAGAACGATATCGTCGAGACGCGCCGCTTCCCCGACGACGTGGCCTACGCCGGCTGGAGCCTTGACCTGCACAATCCAGACGGTTTCTATGGTCGCGACCGCCCGACGACGTTCTACTTCTTCCCAGAAATCCATTCCGTGCCGCTGCGCTGCCTCTACGCCCGCGATCTTGACAACCTCTGGCTGGCGGGGCGCGATATCAGCGTGACGCACGTGGCGCTGGGCGGGCTGCGGCTGATGGCGTCCTGCGGGATTGCAGGAGAAGCGGTGGGCATCGCCGCCGCAGCGGCCGTGCGAGGCGGGCGCACCTGTCGTGAGACCGCCGATCGCGATATCCGTTCGATCCAGCAGGCGATCCTCAAGCAGGGCGGGTTCATCCCCGGCGTGCGCGCCGAGGATCCGGCCGACCTCGCCCGGCAGGCCGTCGTGGAGGCGAGCAGCGAGGCCGCGCTCGATACCGGAACGCCCGAACTGTTCGGGCCCATTGGGGCGGGGATCGGCATCGCCTTTCCGATCACCGCCGGCCGGCTGGATCGGCTGACGCTGGTCGTGCGCAACGGCACGGGCAAGGCCGTGCGCTTGCGCGGCGAACTGCGGCCCATTCGCACCCAGCGCAATTTTCATCCCGGCACCGCCGCGCCGTTGGCGGAAGCCGCGGTCGTTGTGGAAGCCGGCGCCGCGGAGGCGGCGCTGGCCTTTGGCGCGGCGGCGCCCGCGCCGGACCTTTACATGGTCCACCTGTTCAGCGACGTGCCCGAACTCGAGTTGGGACAGACCCGCCGCCGGTTAACCGGCACGCATACGGCCGACCACCATCCGGACGGGAAGCCGGATGCCTGGGCGCAGCAGCTCGGGATGCCCGAACCGTTGCGTTGGGTCCGGCGGTTCAATACGCAGCGGGGTTTCGAGCATGACGTCTGGCACCCAACGCCCTGTTTCCGGGTCGAACCCGCGTCGCAACCCTACGCGGCCGCGAACGTCATCAACGGGTTCAATCGGCCCACGCGTCTGCCCAACCTGTGGGCGTCCGATCCGGCCCGGCCCCTGCCGCAGGAACTCGTGCTGCGCTGGGCGGCGCCGGTCACGCTCGCGGAAGTGCGGCTGGTGTGGGACGACGACATGGATTTGTCATACCCGTGGGTGACGCCGGTCTCCACGCTGACCGCCGACTACACGGTCGAGGCCGTGATCGGCGGCGACGCGATCCCGCTGGCAGCGGTGCGGGACAACGAGGCGCGCCTGTGTGTCCACCGGTTCCCGCCGCAACGGATGGAGGCGCTGCGCGTGCGTGTGTCGCGGGTCCATGCCGGCGGCGCCCAGGCCCGTCTGTGCGAAGTGCGCGCCTACGGCCCCTGCGGCGGGGTGTAGCCATGAGCATGGGGGAATCCCGATCATTTCGATCGTTGATCCTGGGCGCAAGGCACCTCGGTGGGTAGCACTCCGAGGATAGTCTGACAGGATTTACAGGATTCCGGTGCAGCAGACGGAAGGGAAGGGCGTGTCTTGGCAACAGCAACCCCAATCCCGTCCAATCCTGTAAACCTAGAAACGGCAGTTCAACTGCTCCGCAGTTGATGCCGATAGTCGTAAACGCATGCCAATTAGTTAGATACAACGACGCTGTTTCTCCGCTCTCATGCCACCCATTGGGTGCGAAGCACACTTCGCCCCCCACACTTACTCGGTTACACTTAATCGACCTGCTTAGTCGATAAGTGACTGTCCAGAAACGACTAAGCAGTTGGACTAAGCGTATCCGACCAAGAGGGGGGACTAAGACTTGCGACTAAGAGGCTCTTGTAACGCCACCGAAAAGACGGGCGGGGTGGAACCCGCCCCTCCAGGAATCACAACCGTTTCCGGCCCTGGAGGGCCGACTTCCACGTCGGCCGATGAGGTTGTGCAAGAGCCTCCTGGCAGCCTGTCGGAAAAGTGGTTCTCGCCTGCTTCTCGGCTTGCGAGGACGCTCGCTCCTCCAGGGGAGAAGAGAAGGACCGAAGGACTTGGAGGGCGGAGCCGCCTTCGCTGAAGCTACGGCGGCCAAGGCTATGCGACGCCGGAGGAAGACGGGCTCGCAAGCTCGCCCCTCCAGGGAATCGGGCCGCCGTCGAATCCTTGGGCGAGCGTCCTCGCGAGCCGGGTTTTTCGACAGGCTGCTACGCGACGCCGGGGTTTCGCCAGCGGCTCACCGGAGTATGAACGTGGTTCCGCGCTGCACCACGCCCAGCGCGAAGCGGCCCAGGGTCGTCAGATTGGCGGCGGTGACGCGCCGGTTCGCGAGGTCGCGTGTGGTCTGGAGTTTCTGCCAGCCTGAGCCTGTCCACCGGAAGAGGGACAGGTCATTGTCCTTGCCCGCGGCCGCCGTGGCGTCGTAACGGATCGTCAGGTCGCAAGTCGTGAACGTGGGGCCGTTCACCCCGAATTCGTAGGCGCCGATCTCGTTGCCCGTGGCGCCCACCGCCTCGGGACGATCCACCGCGAGGACCGCGCCGGTGACCGTGCCGCTGCCGGACAAGCCCGTGAACGTCAGGCGCGCGCTGTTGACCAGATCGGGGGTGGTGTCGTCGATGGTTTCCCCCCAGCTCACGGCCGGCGCGGCCACGCTGACCGCGATGGCCGGTAACAGCAATTTGCCCCGGTTGACGGCATACCAGCCCGAATTGCCCGTGTTGTCCACGATGTTGCTCACAAGACCGCCCGGACTCAAATCCAGTGTGCGGTCTACCCCGAACCCATCGGCGATCGTGCGCCCGTTCATAACGAAGGGCAAGCTGGGGCTCCCATTGAGCCGGCCATAGCCTTCCAACTGACCGGTCTGCGCGATGGTGACCCAGATGAACCCGGCGCCGGCCACATTGTTGACGCCCTTGACCACGAGCCGCCCCAAGCCCGACCCGTTGGCGCAGCCGATGGTCAGAGGTTGGCTGACACTCAGACTGTACGTTTGCCAAGTGGCGTTGCTTTCAACGGTCATGACGCCGAAACTGTTGCTGGTTGTGCCGATATTCAGTTCCCGGTGGTACAGGAGACCGCCGGTGACGTTGACCGTGCCGGTCCCGCCCGAGGTGTTGTTGACATAGATCGGCGTCGTCGAGTTGGTTCCACCGGTTTGCGTCAGTTGCCCGTTCACGTATTCGTTGCCGACGGCGAAGGTGCCACCCGCGAGGGTCGCGACGGCGCTGTCCTGGATATACAGTGTGGGGATGTTCACCGAGCCGCCATTTTGCGTGTAGGTCACCGAACCCGCGCGGTTGGTGTTGCCGAAAGTGGTCGTCGACGAAAGGGTGAGTTGGCCGCTGCCGTCCACCGTCCACGCATGGGTGCCGCCGGTGGTTCCGACATAGGTGTAGCGCGCCACACTCAGCGTGCCACCGCTCAGGTGGAACGTGCTGTTGCCGGCGGTGGCGTTGAGATCGTAGTTCTGATTCGCGTACGCGCCGCCATTCATCAGAAAAGCCGCCGTCTGCCCGGCCGAGTCGGCGAGATACGTGTGGCCGGCGTTTGTCACCGTCCCGCCGCTTTGCGCCCACACTCCATTGTCGATGCGGAGATTGCTGGGGGAGACGACCAGCGCGTGGACAATCTGTCCGCCCGTCATGTTGACCGCGCCGCCCGCGACCGTGAAGGTTATGTAGGTGTTGGTCCCCTGCATGAGCGCGCCCGAGCCCAGCGTCAACTGACCGCCGGCGTTGATCGTGACGGCCGGATGGCCGACCCCCGTCGTGCCGTTATACGGCAGCGTGTCGCCCGTGCCCAGCAGCAGACTGTTGGTCTTGCCGGCCGTGGGATTGCCCAAAGTGAGGCTTGTCAGCGCGTTGGTGCCCGGGAAATTGGCGGAGGCATAGTAGTCCACGGCTACGTTATTAGCGAAGGCGTTGGTGATGAAGACCGAGTCGCCGTTGGCGGGCACGAATTTGGGGGTCCAGTGGTTTGTGTTGTAACTGTCCCAGGTGCCGGACGCGCTGTCGGTCCAGGTCAGATTCGTGGCCGCGTGCACCGCCGGGGCCGGCAGGTTCGAAATTGTGACGCTGGCGTTTGAGGACGTCCCGACGGCGTAGTTGCCCGGCAGGAGTTCCAGCGTGGCGACGGTATCCCCGTTGTTCGCCAGGTCCGCCAGCGGATTGACGGTGATGTCGGCGCTGACCACGCCGGCGGGGAGCGTGAGACTGGTTCCCGCCGGGGTCAGCGTGTAGTTCGTGTTCAGCACGGCGGACCCCGTGAAGCGATAGAAGACGGTGGTCGGCTCGTTGGTGGCCGTGGTTCCGCGCGCGATCCGGAACGTGCCCGGGTCGCCGGACTCGGAGGCCGAGGCATCCGGGGCGGTGACGGACACCGCGCCCACCAGCACGTTCGAGGAGACGGCGGGCCAGTTGGTCCCCGCCGAATTCCAGGCCGCGTAGCGGTAGTAGTAGAACGTATCGGGGGACAGCGGGGTAGCCTGATAGGTCGGGAAGGACCCCGGCGTCCAGGCGCCCGCGCTCCAGATGTTGGTGGCCTGCCACAGCCCCGAGGTCGGCGCGCCGCCGTCCTGGGTGCCCCAGTATACGCCGACGAAGGTGGCGCCGTCGCCCGAGGTCAGGCTGCCGTTGAGCCAGGCCGACGTCGTCGTGATGTCGGTGGCGGCCTGGTTGAAGATCACCGGCGCGCCTTGCGGATACACCAGCATGAACCGGCCGAGCGCGGTCAGGCCGGCCGCCGTGACGCGATGGGTGGCGAGGTCCTTCGAGATCGCCGCACTTTCCCATGCGGCGCCGTTCCAACGGTAAAGCAACAGGTCGTTCTCGTTGGCCCCCGCCGCCGCGTCGTCGTAGCGGATCGTCAGGTCGCAACTCGCGAACGAATTGGTCAACCCGAACTCGAAGGCGCCGACTTTGTTGCCCGACGCGCTCGCTTCCGGGCGGTCCACGGCGAGGACCGCGCCGGTGAGCGAGCCGCTGCCCGTCAGCCCCGTGAACACCAGGCGCGCGCTGTTGACGAGGGTGGGGGCGGCGTCGCCTTTGTCCACGCCCCAGTTGTAGGCGTTGGTTGTGGCGGCGTTGACCGCGACCGCGGCGAGCACCAACTTGCCATGGTTCCGGGCATACCAGCCCTTGTCGGTGGCGTTGGGCACCGTGTTGGTGAGGGGGCGGCCCGTCAGGTTCAGCGTCTGATCCACACCATAACCGTCGGCGATCACCTTGCCGTTCATATTGCCGTAACTAGTGCCGGTCAACGTACCCCAACCCTGCAGGCGACCCGTCTGGTTGATGGCCACGGACGTGAATGCGGAGCCTGCGACGCCGGTGAGCCCGCGCACATCGAGCACGCCCACGCCGCCGCCGGAGGTGGCGCCGATGGCGAAGGTCTGTATGCCCGGGGTGCCGGCGATATTGAACGTCGTCCAGGAGGCGGCGGCGCGCACGATCAGCGTGCCGGTGCTGTCGGCAATCTCGGCGATATGCGTTCCGCGGTTGCGCAACGTGCCGCTGACCACATCGTACAAACCGGTCGCGCCGGCGACGGTGCCGACGTTGACCTCGCCGCTGCCATAATAGGTCCCGCCGGACTGGTTCAGGGTGCCGTTGACGGTAAGATTGCCTCCGTTGGTCAGGCCGCCGCCGGTCAGGTTGTAGGTCGCGGTTTTGCGGATGGTGACATCCGCGCTCTCGTTGTAGGCACCGCCACTCTGGGTCACGGTCACAGCGCCGTTGCCGGCGTCGTTGCCGAAGAAGCTTCCGTTTCCAGAGGTCCCGTTGCGTGTCAGGGCGCCGCCGGTGATGGTCCAGGTGTGCGCACCGCCCGTCGTTCCGACATAGATATTGCGAAAGGCGGTGATCTCGCCGCTGTCGGCCAGGGTCAGCGTGCTCGTGCCGGCGGTGGAATTCAGGTTGTTTACGCTGTTGTAGGGCGTCATCAGCAGACGACCCGTGCCGCTGACTTCGAGGCCGGCGTCCTGACCGCTTGCGTCGGCAAGCTTGAAAACGACATTGGAGGACACATTCCAGGTGCCGGCGGTAATCCGGACCCGGCCGCCGTTGAGAGTCGCGGCGGCGTTTCCGCTGAAACTGAGCGTGCCGCCGCTCATCTCGAGGCGACCGCCGTTGTCGAGGGTCAACCCGCCTTTGTGGGTGAGCGTGTCGCCCGCGCCCAGCAGGAGGCTGTTGGTCTTGCCAGCGGTCGCATTGGCGAGTTTGAGAGTGTTCAGCGCGTTGGTGCCGGTGAAGTCCATGGCGGTATAGTCAACGGCCACGTTGTTGGCGAAGGCATTGGTGATGTTGACCGAGTCGCCGTTGTTGGGGATGTAGCGGGGGGTCCAGTGGTTCGTGTTGAAACTGTCCCACGTGCCGGAGGCGGGGTCCGTCCACGTCAGACTCGTGGCCGCATGCCCCGCGGGGGGCGTGACGTTCGAGAGGGTCACGCTCGCGTTGGTGGTTCCAAGCGCGAAGTTTCCGGGCAGGAGTTCCAGCGTTACGACGGTGTCGTTGAGATTCGTCAGTTCCGCCACGGGCGTCACGGTGATGTCGGCGCTGGCCACCCCGGCGGCGAGCGTCAGATTGGTCCCGGCCGGATTGAGTGTGTAGTTCGTGTTCAACGCGGCGGAGCCGGTGAAGCGATAGAAGACGGCGGTCGGTGTGTTGGTGGCGGTGGCCCCGCGTGAAATTCGGAACGTGCCGGTGTCGCCGTTTTCGGAGGCGGAATTGTCCGGGGCCGTGACCGACACCGCGCCGACCAGGACGTTCGAGGACGTGCCGGCCCAGTTCGTCCCCTTCGTGTTCCAGGCGGCGTAGCGGTAGTAGTAGAACGTGTCCGTCGTCAACGGGGTCGCCTGGAAGGTGGGGAAGGAACCCGCGGCCCAGGCGCCCTCGCTCCAGATGTTGGTGGCCTGCCAGAGTCCCGAGGTTGGCGCGCCGCCATCCTGCGTGCCGTAGTACACGGCGACGGTGGTCGGCAAGGCGCCGGTGGACGACAGGTAGCCGTTGAAGCAGGCCGAGGTCGTCGCGAGGTTGGTTGCGGCCTGGTTCCCGATGACCGGCAGGGAGCCGCTGGCGGTGTAGGCCAGAAAGGGTTGATTCGACGCGACCTGCATGTACGAGGCCCAGACCCAGTTGGAGGAGCGGCCCACGCCGG
>CAZTAJ010000042.1:0-32234 GCA_964611575.1 uncultured Verrucomicrobiota bacterium | reverse complement strand
GGGTCGAACGGTTGAACCGCGGCGACTACGCCGTGGAACTGGACCGGATGACCCTGGACCTGTCCGGCGGGGTGGTGGCCACGAGCGTGCGTGTTTACCGGAAAGGGGCCGTGGGCCCGCCCGTGTTCGAGGCCGCCTCGGTGCGGGTGGGCGTCAACCTGGCGTTGTGGCATCGGCGCGGGCAGATGGGATTCCGGCAGATCGACGTGCGCCAGGGTGTTTTGCGGCGTGGCGCGGCATCGTTGATGGCGGCCCCGACGGCGGATGGCGGGGCGCGTGGGCTGGCGGCCGCCTGCCGGCTGCACCGGGTGGAGGTGTTTGGCGTCTGGGTCGAGCGGGGAACCGCCGAGGTGGAGTTTGACGCGCAGATGTTGCGCGTGCGACGACTGTCCGCCACGGTGGGGCGGGATCTGCAGCGTGGAACGCTGACGGGGGAGTTGACCCTGACGGCCAGCGCATTGCGGGCGCGGATAACGACGGCCTTCGATCCGCACGTGCTCGCGCCGGTCTTCAGGGCATTCGGGGCGGATCAAACGCGGATCTTCGACTGGTTCAGTTTTCCGGCGGGAGCCCCGTCCGGCGATCTGACCATCGAACAACGCTTTGGCGATGCCCCGCGCTTGAGCATCCAGGGGCGGATCCAGGCCACGCAGTTCGCCTATCGCGGCACGGCGATCGGCTTCGGCAACCTGTCGGGCACCTACACCTGGTCGCCGACCAACCATACGCTGGCGCTCAATCCGCTCGTGCTTGTGGTGGGCGGCCGCAACATCAGCGGGACGCTCGGCTTCGACCTGGCGGCGGACACGCTGGAGGTCGAGGCCGTCTCGATCGCGGATGTGCCGGCGCTGGCCCGCATCGCCGGGTTTCGCGAGGGATCGTTCCTGGAGGCGTTCCGTTTCGCCCGCGACACGCGTGTGTATGTGCGGGGGCGGATCGGGTACGGCGAGTCGGCCTGCGATGACGCCACCCTCTCGATCGACAGCCCGTCGATCGGATACGGCGGTTTCGTGGCGGAAGATTGCGCTTTCAGGGTGAGACTGGCCGGGCGCACGAATCTCGTGCAAGACGTGCGCGGGCGGCTCGCCGGCGGTTCGTTCACGGGCCAGGCGCTGTTCGCGCCGGCGCCTGACCAGTCGAACACGACCTACGCCGTGCGGGTGGAGGTGCTGCATGCCGATCTGCGACAACTCGTCGAGGGTGTCGATACCAACCTGGCGACCCGTCTGGAAGGGCGCGTCTACGGGAGCATTGATCTGAAGGGGTTGGTGGGCGAGGGGCAGGGACACACGGCGGCGGGCCAGGGGTATCTCAACATCAAGCGGGGCACCCTCTTCCGCATCCCGCTGTTCGGCGGGTTCACGACCACGATGGCGCGCGTGGTGCCGGGGCTGGATTTCGTGACGCGCCAGACCGATGCGCGGGCCCCGTTCGAGGTGCATGACGGACGGGTCTGGAGCCGGGATGTGCAGATCGAGGGGGATGTGCTGAGCCTGACCGGGCGTGGCAGCGTGGCCTTCGACGGCCGGCTGGATTTCGACGTCCAGGTGCGGCCGATGAAGGACAAGACGCTGGTGGGGAGCGCCATGCGGGCGCTGGCGTACCCGATCAGCAAACTGTTCGAGTTCCGCCTGCAGGGCGATGTGGCCGCTCCGAGCTGGAGTCCGGCCGCGTTCGCGCGCGACGCCGGCGACAAGGAACGGGAATGAGGGCGTGGCGATGACGGAAGGCGGGGCGGACAGCGACGGGGCGGGCCGGGTCTTCATCAAGACCTACGGCTGCCAGATGAACGAACGCGACAGCGAGGCGGTGGCGTGGCTGCTGGTGCGCGCCGGGTTTACGCTGGCGGCTGACGAACAGGCAGCCGAGATCGTCATCGTCAACACCTGCAGTGTGCGCGAAAAGGCCGAGGCGAAGGCGCTCGGGAAGCTGCGCCTGCTGGCCACGCCCCGGAAGAAGGGGGCGCGGATCGTGGGCGCGGTGGGCTGCATGGTGCAGCGGCTGGGCGCGGGCACGGCCGACCGCGTCAAGGGGCTGGATTTCGCCATCGGCACTCACCGGCTCCATACGCTCCCGGCCGTCATCGAGGCGGTGCGGGCGGGCCGCGGCCCGGTCATCGACACCGCGCCGCCGGACGAGGACCGCGAGCCGCCCCAGGGGCGCGCGGCGGGGGGGTGTTCGGCCTTCGTGAATGTCCTGCTGGGCTGTGACCGGCATTGCACATACTGCATTGTGCCGACCGTCCGGGGCCGCGAGTGGAGCCGGTCGGGGGAGAACGTGCTGCGCGAAGTGCGGTCGCTGGCGTCGCAGGACGTCCGCGAGGTCACGTTGCTCGGCCAGAGCGTCATGTCGTACGGGCGCACCCAGGCAGTGTGGCCGGCGGACCATGCCTCCCCGCGCGGCTTCCGGGAACCGCTGCCGCGGCTGCTGGAGGCGGTGGCCGGGGTGCCGGGGATCCGGCGCGTGCGGTTCACATCCGGGCATCCGTCGGGGTGCACGGCCGAACTGGCGCGCGCGATGCGCGACGTGCCGGGGGTGTGCGATCACCTGCATCTGCCGGTGCAGTCGGGGTCCGACCGGGTGCTCAAACGCATGCACCGGGGGTACACCGCGGAGGCGTACCGGGCGGCCGTGGCGCAATTGCGCGCGGCCGTGCCGACCCTGGCGCTGACGAGCGACATCATCGTGGGTTTCCCGGGCGAGACGGAGGAGGATTTCGAGCAGACCCGGGTCTTGATGGAGGCGGCGCAGTTCGACAATGCGTTCATTTTCAAATATTCCCCGCGGGAGGGAACCCCGGCCGCGCACTGGCCCGACGATGTGCCTGCGGAAGAAAAACTGCGCCGGAACCATGTCCTGTTGCGGGATCTGGATCGATGGGGCCTGGCCATCAACGAGGCCCTGGTGGGGAAGAGCCTGCCGGTGCTGGCGGAGGGGCCGAGTCTGCGCAAAGCCGATCGATGGGCCGGCCGCACCACCACGAACAAGATCGTCATTTTTGAGCCTCGCCCCGGCCTGCAGGCAGGTGATATAGTCACCGTCCACATGGATCGGGCGGCTGCGCAGACCCTGTATGGCACGCTTGAGGATGGGCCGTAATCATGACTGAGTTGGGAATCTGGATGGTGGGTGTCGGGGCGCTCGGGGTGCTGGGAAAGGCGGCCCTGGTCGCGGCGCCCTCAGGTACGAGGCGGGCGCTGGCGGCTTTTCCGCGCAACGTCTGGCTCGGTCGGGTGCTGGCGGCGGTGGCGCTGGCCTGGTCGACGGCGCTGGTGATGGACATGCCGCTGGGGTTCGTCGAGCCGTACAAGGTGTGGTTGTACGGGGTCGGGCCGATTGTCTACTGCCTGGTTATATTCCTGATGGATGAACTCCTGGCGGCGCGCGCCCTCGGGGGCCTGCTGTTGCTGGTGGCCGAGCCGGCATTGGCCGCCACCCGTGCACCCGGACTGTCGGCCTGGCGGCTGGTGATTGTGGCGCTGGCCTATGCCTGGGTGGTGGCGGGGATGGCGCTGGTGCTGGGACCCTACTGGTTCCGCAAGACGGTCGAGGTCGTCTGCCGCACGGACACGCGATGCCGCTGGGTGGGCGGCGTCGGGGTCGGCGCGGGGATCCTGATGATCGTGCTTGGAGTCACGGTGTTTGCGCGATGAGACGCGGAGGAGGAGACGCATGACCGACGACGTTTCCAGACTGACGACGGCCAAGGACATTCTCGAGACTGCGCTGCACAAAGAGGAAGCCGCCTACCGGTTCTATGATGCGGTGATGAATAGTACGAAAGTCGATTTCGTCAGGGAACTGGTGGCGCAGTTGCGTGAAGAAGAGCAGAAGCACATCCTCCTGATCCGCAAGAAACTCGGCGTCCTCGAGCGGGGGTGATGCCGGGGAGCCGGCCGCGTCACGAGGGCTTGGGCGCCAACAGGGTGCGGAGGGTCTCGACCAGGGTTGCGAACTGGTAGGGTTTCTGGATGAAGCTCGCCAGTCGGTTCCCCGAAAGACGGTGATCGATCTCCACGGCATTGTAGCCGCTGGACAGGATGATGGGGATGTCGTCCCGGATGGCGAGCATCTCCCGGAAGGCGACATCGCCATCCATGTGCGGCATGGTCAAGTCCATGATCACGCCCGACAACGTCGAGGCGTGTTGCCGGTACAAGTCGACGGCTTCCTGCCCGTTTGAGGCCGTCATCACCGAGAACCCGATACGCTTGAGCATCCGCGTCGCCACCGTGCGAACGATCTCCTCGTCGTCCACGAGGAGAATGGTGCCCGAGCCCTTCCAGGCGGGGGCGGCGGCCGCCTCGGTCTCTGTCGCGGCAACCGTGCCGGCGGCGGGCAACAGGACCTTGAACGTTGAACCCTTGTCGGGCTCGCTGTACACCTTGATGGCGCCCTTGTGTCCCCGGACGATGCCCATGACCGCCGCCAGGCCGAGGCCCCGCCCGGTGAATTTCGTGGTGAAGAACGGATCGAACAGACGGGCCTGCGTGTCGCGGTCCATCCCGCAACCGGTGTCCGCCACTTCCAGGGTGACGTACAACCCGGCCGCCTGTCGTTCGTTCACGTACGTCATGTCGAGATACGAGTCATCGCACTCGAGGGTGCCGGTCGAGAGGGAGATCAGGCCGCCCTTTTCGCCGAGCGCCTCGGACGCATTGATGACCAGGTTCATGATGACCTGCCGCAGTTGCGTGGCGTCGGCCTCCACCGCGGGGAGGTTGTCGGCTAGGCGATAGCGGAGCGTGGCCTTCTTGGACACCGAGACCTCCAGAAGGTTCCTCATATCGAGGATCAGGGCGGAGAGATTGACCGGGCCGACGACGAACTTCCCCTTGCCGGAATAGGCGAGCATCTGTTTGCAGAGATCGGCGGCCCGAAGGGAGATCTGCTTGATCTGGTTCAAGCCGAAGACGGTGGGAGATTCGGCCGGCAGTTCCTCCAAGGCAAGGTCGGCATTCCCGATGATGGCCATCAGCAGGTTGTTGAAATCGTGGGCGATCCCGCCCGCCAGAAGGCCGAGTCCCTCGAGCTTCTGCACATGCAGGAGCTGCTCCTCGGCCTTGCGGCGATCCTCTTCGGCCCGCTTGGACTCGGTGATATCGGAGACGATGCAGGCACATTGACCAGGAGCCGGACGATAGGCGGTGACGGCGTAGTGCCGTTTCGTGTGGCGGCTGCAACTCTCGAACTGAATAGGGGCCCCGGTGAGAGCCACCTGGCCATAGGTCTCGATCGAGCATGATTCCGTTTCGGGCATGGTCTCGCGCACCGTCCTGCCGATCAAGAGGGATGCCTTGATGCCTGCCAGCCGCTCGAAGGCCGGATTGACGGCCAGGAACCGGCAGTCCACCGGCTTGCCATGTGCGTCACAAATGATCTCGTGCAGGGCAAAGCCATCCACCATCTGGCTGAACAACGCCCGGTAGTCCTGTTCGGCTCGGGAGGCGCGTCGCTCCAGCCACCATACTCCGGTCCCGACCAGAAGGGCGACGAGGAAGGCGATGGCGACCGAGGCGGCGCCGGCATAACGCAGCGAGGCGAGTCGATGGGCATAGGTGTCCAGCCTGAGATCGACGCCGAGCACGCCGACCAGGCGACCGCCGGAATCGTGAATAGGCGCATAGCCGCTGAAATAGGTGCCCCACTGGTCGGTCACCGGCTCCCGGTCGGCTTGCGGCGTGCCGGTCGTGAGGGCATTCATCAACGCGGGCGCGGGGGCATCATACGGCTGCAGGAGGGGTGAATGATCCTCCACGCCGTCGTGGTCCCGATCCCCGGTCGGCGTGGCATCCAGCACGATGCAGGGACGATGGTCCTTCAGGACCATGGTGTAGAGAAAACGGATATCGGGGCGGGCGAGGAGGATCTTGAGCAGGGGTTCCACCGCCCGGTGATACGCGTCAGTATGCTCCTGTTCGGGGTCCACGAAAGTCCGGTGGAGGTCGCCATCCACAAAGGCGGCCGCCGTCAACGCGGTCTGTACCAGACTTCCGGTGACCTCCTGTCTGAGCGCGGACGCGCCAATGCGATAGATGACCAGCAAGGACACAAGACTCGTCAGGAAGATGGCTGCGGCGATGCCCGCGGCTTTTCGGAGCGCGGGGTTGGGAAGATGCCCGGGGGCGGATACCGTCGGGTGCGTCAGGTTGTCGTAAGACGGTTTCATGTCGGTTGACGTCACCCTATATCACAGTCGCACCCCGGACTTCAGCAAGCGAATCAGCCTAAACAATGACGATCCGTGCGGAGGCGGGGGCCGGGGTTCGGGAGAGAACCGTGAGTTTCCCTGTGCTCACGCTCGGTCGGACGGTGGCGTTCCTGGAGTCGCCGAGCGCCCAGACGATCGCATCCCTGAGGTCGCCGTCCACGGTGGCGAGGCGCTGCGCGAGCTCGCGGGCAATCTCACGATAGAGTTTGAGCCCAATGTCCGGGCGGCGGGCGATCAACTCCTCAAGCGTCGCCCGGGAAAACTCCATGACCTGCGTGGGTTCGACGGCCAGCACGCTTGCGGAACGGCAGGTCACGCCCAGGAAGCAGACTTCGCCGAAGATATCGAGCGGTCCCAGTTCCACCAGCTTCTTGTATTTATCCTCGTCGAGGCGCTTGCGGACCTCGACGCGGCCGGTCAGGATCAGGAAGAAGGAGGCGCCTTCATCGCCTTCGTTGATGATGGCGGTTCCCCTCGCGCAGAAATGTGAAACGCCGGTCTTCTCAACCGTCGCCATCTCGTCGGACGTTAGGTCGCGCAGGATCATGGATCGAGTCGGATGCGATAGAACAGCACGGCGGCGGAGGCCGCATTGGTGCGGGTCATCGTGTCGCCCTGTGCCTGCAGGCCCCCGACCAGCGGACCGAACGGGACGCTGAGTTGGGCGGTTGACTCCAGCGCGTACCGGCGCCCCGGCACGCTGCTCCAGGAAATGACGCGGTTCGTGGAAGAGGACGTGATCCCGAGCAGCCTGAGGCGGCTTGCCGAGTTGGTGGGGTGGGTTCCGGCGAGGGCTTCTTCGCCATCGGACGCGCCATCCTGGTCAGAGTCCGCCAGCGCCGGGTTGCTCCGCCACCCGTTCGGCGTGAGCGCCACCGTGCTGCCCGGAAGGGTGGTGGCCGGGTCATCCAGGCCGGTGATTTCCTCAAAATCGGACAGCCAGTCATTGTCGACATCCGTCAGGGCATCCAGCGCCACCAGGTCGGTCCGGTCGTCCAGTCCGATGCCGCTGAGTCGCGTTACCGTCAACGGGTTGGTCCGGCACTGCCACACATCGCTGCGCGTTCCCGTCTGACCGCCGAGCGTTGCGGTCACGTCGAGCGAAAAGAAGATGTTCGTGCCATCGTGGTAGAGCGCGTCGAGATCGGCGGCGGCGGGAATGCCCAAGGTTCGCCCGGCAATCAGCGCCACCGGGTTCGTACTCTGAAAGGCAACGATATCCTCATCCTGCACCACGCCCAGTGGCGGCAACTGCAGCGCCACGTCAAAAGACAGCAGGAAGCGGGACGTCCCCGGCAGCAGGGAGGCGGCGTCGATGCAGGCGCGTTCCGGAATGCCGGCCGGCGCGCCGCGGAAGTAGGCGGACATCGTTCCGCTGTTGACGTTGTAAGCGACGAGATCGCGTGGCGTGAAGGCCTGGGCTCCGGCGGTGAAGGGCACGTCCGGCGCAAACACCACGAGATTGCTCGTCACCATCAGGGCATTGATCTGGACGCGTTGGGGCAGGGCGGATGCCAGCGACGGGGACAGGGCTCCCACGGCATCAGGGCCGACCGAGACGACGTCCTGGTCCGAGTACAGGCCGCCCCGGAGGGACATCGTGACATCCGGCGTGAGCCTCAGGCGGTTGGCGGACAACTCGGCCGCCCAACCGGAAGTGGCCAGGCAGAGGAGCAGGGCCGCGAGCCCATTCGATATGGTTTTAAAGGTCAAAGTTGCCCCACGGATCCTTGGGAATGTTCGCCCCTGAATTCGTCATGAACCCGTAATGGTTCCCTGCCGAGATCGAGTAGTTCTTATGTGTATTCTGGGCGGCCGAGTTACCGACGATGAAGTTGCCGTTGGTCGTCACTTCAAGGCCATCGTAGTTCTGCACCAGATGGTTGCCTTCCACGCGATTCCCGGCCGCCGAGACCTTGAACCCCGTCTTGGCGCCGGGGTTATTCCGGGCGGACACGTTCTCGCGCACCGCATTGCCACTGTAGAGCCGGACCCCGTGATCGAGATTGGAATAGATGACGCAGCCCTGTACCGTGCTGCCGCCGCCCTGGACATCGATTCCATTGCTCCCGTTGGCGAAAGCCGTGCAACCGGCGATCACGCCGCCGCCGCACATGTCCGTGGAATCCAGTTTGCTGCGTATGCCGTCCTCCTTGTTCTCGCCGGAGGCTGAATCGCTCACCACCCCGCCGGAATCCATTTCGATGCCCTCGCTGTTGAACCCGACCGCGCAGCCGCGGACCACGCTGGCATGGCTGCCATGGAATCCGTCGTGAACGTTTCCCAAGAGCGTGCAGAAACTGACCGTACTGCCGCTGTGGCCGACAATTCCGTGACTATTGTTATACGCCGAGATGCAGTGCCGGATCACGCTGCCGTTCTCCACCTCGAATCCGAATCCCAGGGCATTCGTTGCCGGAGGAGCGGGCCCGACATAGCCCCCGTTGCCCACGGCGCGACAGCGTTCGATTATACTGTTGAATCCTGCCAGTGCACCGCCATTGGCATTGTTGAACAGGCCGAGATCCCTCAACACGGCATTACTCGACTGGAGCGCATCGACCCCGTTGTCGCCCCAGTCACGCACGGTGCCGTTGGCGATAACGACATCGATGCGGTTCGAGAGCACCGTGATCCCGTCCCGTGAGCCCGTGACACCCGCCAATGTAAAGCCGTTCAGATCCAGCGTCACGTCATCGGCCAGGATCGTGATCCCTGACGCCCCGTTGGTTCCGGTGAGGTTCTCGGAGGCCACATAACTGCCGGAGTTGGTGATGACGACTGGCATCAGGTGCTGTGCGAGTTGGATGCGCCCGTCCGAGGCCCCCGCCTCCCACGCGAGCGCGGCGGTCAGCGCCAGCAGCCATAGTCTTGCACGGGCCATCGGTATTGCCTCAGTAGAGATCGTAACTCGCCCACGGTTCATTGAAATTGGAGCTGTCTGTGCCCGGGTTGACCACCAGTTCGCGGAGATTACCGGTCGTGATCGAATAGTTGGTGGGGGTGTTTTGAAACGCGGTGTTCCTCACAACCACGTTATTGGAGCCGGCGACGAAAATGCCGATGCCGTTCTTCACCGCGTGGTTGTTCTCGATGCGGCTGCTGATGCCTTGCATCCGGAGCCCGGGTCCCCCCGCATTGCTGTCCAAGGTGTTGTTCAACGCGTAACAGCCGTTCGTGAGCCGAACGCCGCCATTGGTGTTAAGCCGGGCGGCGCAATCCTCGATCATGCTGTAGGTGCTCAAGGAAAACCCGACGACGCCATTCCCGAACGCGCTGCTTCTCTGGACCTTGCAGCCGGGGCCCACGAGGCTGACCCCGTTGGATGAGTTGCCGGAGGCGATGCTGTTCGCCACCAGGCTGCCGGCGTCGGCGCGAATGCCGTCCGCCCGGTTGTCCCGGGTGGACGCCTCCACAATGGCGACGACGCGGTCGGCCCGGATGCCGTGCCCCTGGTTCTCGCGGGCCGTGCTGGCGCTCAGGGTCACATGGTCTTCCACCCAGATCCCGTGGCGTCCATTGTTCCGGGCCACGCAACCGGTCATGAGGCCGGAGGGGCCCAGGTGGATGCCGTCGCCGCCGTTGCGTTGCGCGGCGCAATCGATGACCAGGCTGAGCGGGCCCATGCGAATGCCATCGCCGCCGTTGCCCGTGGCTTGAATGTTTTGCGCCATGCTGTTGCTGGCGGACGCGGCGTCGATGCCGCTCTGGCCCCAACCGCGCACGATGCCATTGCGGATGACGACGTTGATGCACCCGGTCCTGACGACGCATCCCGTCCGCGATCCGCTGACGCCGGTCAAGGCGAAGCCGTTCAGATCGAGTGTGACGCCGCTCGCGGCGACCGTTATCCCGTCGCTGCCGGAGACGCCTCGCAGGGGCTCAGTCGCCATGTAGCTGCCGGAATTCGTGATGGCATACGGCATCATCGCCTGGGAGATCTCCAGCCGGCCGTCGCCGGCGTATGCCACGACGGCCGACATCAAGGCGATGATGACTGACGCTTCCGTCTTCATGAGGTCAAATCGTTTAACCATTGTGCCCCAAAAAACGGACTTCCGCAAACCCAAGTTGCCATCCTTCATTCCAGCCATCCGCGAACACGGAAACAACCTGAGCTGCCTTGCGCCGTGTTCGTGTAACTGATTAGGCCGCTTCCCGTGATATTGGTGAACCCGGCCGGAGGGCTCCAGGTGGGCGCGGCCAGTCCCGGGCTCTGTTCGATGGCATAGTGGCGGTGCAGCCCGTAGTACCCGGGGCCTGAGGCTGCGGTTGCAGGAAACTGGATCACCACATCATGAACGGGGGTGGTGAAAAGCATCAGCCGGAGGCAACTCGTCTCGCCCGTCGGGTGTGTCCCGAGGACATATTCGGAATAGTTGTCCGATCCGTCCTGGTCAGGATCATCCTGCCGGCGGCCCTTGACGTAATTCAGGGAACCGAACACCTGTTGTTCCCAGTTGTCGGGCAGGTCGTCACCGTCGAGATCAAGCTGTGTCGGTGTTCCCGGGGAGCCGCCGCAATTGCCGGCGCGCCAGTTGGTGGGGTCATCGGCAAACGCCGTCTCGCTCACACGTTCCAGGGCGGGGCCGGAGCCGTCCGGCCCAAGGGGCCAGGGGGCCGCGTCATCGTAATCCACGCCGTCAACCAGCACCCAGGGGAGCAGCCCGTTGGTCGTGATGGAACCCGGTTTTGCCAGGTGCACCTTTTCGCCGCCATTATCGAGCACCCCGGTGTAGGGGCCGAAGATCGCCACTTTGGCCGGCACGCCGTACAGCGTGCGGAAGGTGTAGGGATCGATGGGGACCACCAGTGTGTAGCCGCCGGCAGACAGAAACTGGTTGGTCGGGAAGGCGAAGTCGACGCCCTTGTTCAATCGCCAGGTGTTCGTCGGTTGAGCCGCGCTGAAGAGCGCCACGCTGTTCGAGGCGATATTCCTCAGTTCAATGAATTCGTGTCCGCCCGAAAATGGATGGTACATGAGTTCCGAGATGACGACCGGTCCCACGCGGGGCGGGCCGTTGGAGGCGCCGGGCGTCGAGGCTGCCATGGCGGCGAAGACGGACTGCGTCTGACTGTTGACGTATCGCCCGAACGAGACGCCGATCTCGGAGGGGCCATAGCTGACGCTGTCGCGGTAATCGCCGGGTATGCCGTTCGAGCCGGACGAGAGGTACAGGTTGCCTCCCATGGCGTTCAGACTGAAAGGCACGCGGGCGGACGGGTTGCCCGGGTTGTTGAAATCATTTTCCGTGAACACGAGGCAGGCGTGACCGGCCAGGGTCGTGCCGGTGGGAAGGAGGTAGCGGGCGAGTTGCTGGGCGCTGTCGCTCAAGAGCCATCCGCCGATGTTCATTGGGTAGGGCATGGCGTTGCGGATTTCGATCCAGTCCTGGCGGTTGGTGGTGCCTGCCTGCAGTTCATTGATGATCACCGAGCCCGCCGGCAGCGTCGGCTCAGCCCGGCCCGGGGTCCCGTCCCGCAGCACGCCGGGCCGCCAGCTTGCCGCAAGGCCCCACGTGTCGAAGGAGGCGTGGGCGTCGGCAATCACCAGCGCATAGCCATCCCCGTCGGTTGCCGGGTGCCAGGCCGCGTCATAGCCGAACTCGAGAATGGTCTCGTTCAGCGGGTCCTCAAGTTTCAGGGTTTCGCCGGCCTCGCTCAGGCTGCCGGCGAATTCGCCGGCCACGAGGATGCCGTTGGTGTCATAACGGCTGGCGAACGCCGCCCTGTTCTTGACCACGACGACAAACTGGGTGGGGGCCAGGGTCACGTTCGAGAAGGCGTAACCGATGCCCTGTGTGAAGCGCACGCCATCGAGATTTAGGGACTGGGCGCCGGTATTCTGAAGCTCGACGAAGGCGTAGTCGGAGTCCGCGTAGAGCGCCCCGTCCCGCGGGTGATACAGGATCTCGGTGATCCGCAGATCCGTCTGGAACCGGCTGGGTGCCCCGGGGTAGCTCAGGGCGGCGATCAACTCGCCGGCGGGGGCGTACATTTCAAGGCGCTCCCCCCGAGCGGAGAGGTGTCCCGCATAGTTGCCCACCACCAGTCGGCATTCATTGCTCCGGGGGCTGCTCGCGCGTTTGCGAAACTCCTCGATCGCCGGGGAAACGAACAGATTGCTGGATGCCGCGATCACGGTGCCGGGGCTGAAGACGAAGCCCACGGCCCCGGTCAGGGTGCAGCCCGAGAGATCGACGGCTGTCGCCTGAAGGTTCACCAGTTCGATGTACTCCTGGTTCTGGTTGCCATTGGTGGGGGCAGCCTCCACGGCGCCGATCGCGATGGCCAGGGTTTGGGTCTGCGCCAGTGGGATCTCGCGGCCATTCGTCACACTGTGGGTGACGAAGAGATGCCGTCGTCGCGCCGCCAGATAGTCGTTGGTCAGGAAGCCGATGCCCTGGGAGAAAGCCTGATTCGCGCCATACGGATAGGCGCCCCACTTCGCCCGATCGAGCACGACGTCGGCCAGCATGTTCGTGTAGAGGGACTGGATGCGCTTCTCGTAGCGTTGCTGGGCCAGGGGGGTGCCCGGAGGCTGCAGCAGGTTGTCCATCAGAGTGCGGAGGCGGCGCAGGTACATCTGGCGCAGCACGGGGGTGTCCTGCATGGCATCGATGAGGCGGTTCCACAACGCGTCGCACTTCTGGTGATCGGAGTCGCCGAAACGGGGGTGACTCGGCGACAGGTAGAGTTTGCCGGCGTCGATGATGTCGTTGGTGGCCCAGATCGTGTCGTTGAGCACTCCGCCCGACAGGGTGTAGTTGCGTCCGAACGTCAGGTCCTTGTCCCACGGGAACATGGTCCAGTTCCGCGAGCCTTCGCTGTCGCGGTACAGGAAGTAATTCTTCACCACGTGATCGTTGTCGTGCATGATCGTCGTGGCGGCGATGTAGTTGATCATGGCTGGGACGTCCACGTTGTCGAACACGTATCGGGCGCGCGCGGCGGCGGCGGTGTTGGTGGCGACGCCGTTGACCAAAGCTTTCAGGTCGTTGTTGTTTTCGTCCGTGCGGGTGCGTTTGGATACGCCGCTGGAGTCGCTGGTGACGCCATTGTACATCTTGTAGAGGGCGCCCCGTTCGTCGAATCGGTGCCGTCGCAGATAGCGCTCGTCCGGTTGCTCGACAAACACGGCCACGCTGTAGAAACGGCCGTTCTGTTCGACCCGCAGCGGGAAACACTCCTCGTACGGCACACCCGCGTCGCGGTACGTCCCGTGGGCGAGGATCTGCCGCACATAGGACTTGTCGCTGTGGGTGCTCTGGAGGTTCCATTCCTCGACCGGCTCTCGATTCGTTGCGTAAGCGAAGTAGTGGCCCTTGCTCATTTCAAACTTGAAACTCGGCTTGGGCCAGCTTTTCGAACTGCCGCCCCGCACCTGCACCTGGACGCCGTCATAGAAGCGTCCGTCCCAGTGGAGCCAGGCATTCGTCCAGTTGGCGTTGTTGCCGGTGGGGAAGTTGGTGTGCCAGCCGGGGTTCTGGACGAACCAGTGAAGCGGGGGCAGGCTGTTGGTCAGGGCCGGATTCTCCACGACCGTGCCCAGGCAGGGGGCGGGGTCTTCCGCCAGGGGCCAGCGGCTGGTGTGGGCCTGGGCGTCGACGGCGGTGAGATAATAGCGGACCATCTGTCCGGTGGTGAAGGAAGTGGACGGAATGATGGCCCCGTAAACCTCATCTGTGGCGGCCCCGTCGCCATGGGCGCCGTCGTCGAACATGGGAAGCGCCACTTCATTGGTGAACATGACGATGTAGCGCAGCGTGGCGCCGGTCACCGTTCCGGCGGCGGACACAATCCGGGCGCGTATGGTCAGGTCTTCGTCGTCGGATGGCATGGGGGGATTATGCGCCACTTCGTTGATGGCCGGGCCGAGGTCCGCCGCCCCGGTTCCGTTGGCACTGCGCGGCGTCGGGGCCCGGAAGTAGTGCAACAGGCCGTTGACCGGTGTGGGTTGTTCCGAGGCCAGCAGGCCAGGCAGGATGAGGAAATCGCCGCTGGCGCTGGTCCGGTTCAACCCGTGAATGGCCAGCACGTTGGTGCCGGCCACAAGTACATCCCCGGCGTCCGGCATGGCGAACGCTGTGTAATCGGATCCAACGTGAAGATCGGTGGCTGCCGAGTTCCAGAGGGGCACCGACGGGGCATTGGCGCTGGCCACCTCCTGGCCGTTGATATACGCGATGAAGCCGTCATCGTATTTCATGCTCAACGCCAGGCGCTCGTACCGGTTGGGGTCGTCGACGACAAACGGGATGCGGATATAGGCGCTGGGGGTGTTGCTGTACATGGGGGACTTGATGTCCGTCCCGATATCGGGAAGGTAGTGGTCGTACGTATCGTAGCCGACGCCGGTAACCCCCTGGGTCCACCCGGAGTCGTCGAACCCGGCGCGTTCCGTCCAGGTCAGGCTCAGGTTGTCATCGGTGGGGACGGCAACCCGGCAGGGCGCTCCGGCTTGCACGAGGGCTGCGGTGCTGGAACCGGTGCCGACGCCGTAGGAAACGCCCGCCACCTGGAGCGGATAGGCGGGGGCGTAGGCGAACTCAACCGTGGTGTCGTCGGGCCGAATGAGGCCAAGATAGCAGCCGGTGCCCTGGAGGAGGAAATTGGCGTGGAGTTCCTCATCGGCCGCCGCGCGGTTCTTCCCCGACGCGAAAACGATCAGGAATCCACCTGGCGGCAACGTGTTGCTGGGGAACGTCCATTTCGACAGATCGGCAGCGTCATCGGTCAGATGCCACCCGGAGAGTTGCACGGGATTGGTCGACACATTGAGGAGCTCGATCCAGTCGGAACCGTCGCCATCCTCATCCCGGAGCGACGTGGCGTTGGTCACGTTGTACGCCATGAATTCGTTGATGAGGACATCGCTTCCCAAGGCGGGCAGCACCGCCATGGCGCCGGCGACAGCCGCCATCCGGATCATCCGATGGAAGATGCCGCGCTTCATGGCTAGAAGTCGAAATTGGCCCAGGCTGACGCCCGGCTCGGCACATTCGTGGGGCCAACGACGTTGTTGGCGCTCGGGATGAGATAATCAACCTGATTGCCCGCGGCGCTGTTGCCCACGATCAGATTGCGCGGGGCCGCACTCATCGAAGTGGCGCGGATGCCGTTTTCGTTTCCTATGAGGTGATTGTTTTGCACCCGGTTGCGGTCGCCTTCGATCGTGACGCCGCCACCCGGCGTGCCGCCGGCGAGAAATCCGTTCCCATGCGAACTGTTGCCGATCACAACGCACCGGTTCGACACGACGATTCCGTCATCCCCGTTGTCTACGGTCGTGCATTGCGCGATGATGGAACCATGCTGGCTCGCGATGCCGTCTTTCAGATTGCCGTAGGACGTGCAGTGCAGGAAGACGGCGCGGCCATCTTCGGAGGATCCTTGCCGTGTCTTCATGCCGTCATCCATTTGGTAACCGGTGGAATCCATGACCACGCTGCCGGTCTGGATCTCCACCCCATCGCCCCACTTTCCATCTGCCGCTCTGATGGAGGAAGCCACAATGAGGCGGGACACGACGTTGCCCTGTCCGCCATGGAGGCCGTCGTGGCCGTTACGCGATGCCACATTGTTCAGAACGTCGCACGAGGAGGCGGAAAGGAAGCCGTGATCGTAGTTTCGCCGTGAAATGCAGCCGCTAAGGATGGATCCGTCCTCGACCAGGATTCCGTCGCCCTGTTCGAAGGCGGTGCGGGTCATCCCGTTCCAATAGGCCACGCAGTTTCGCGCGATGCAGGCATAGCCTCCTCGGATCCCGTCATGAAAATTACCGATGGCGCGAATGTTTTCGATTCTGGAGTTGGTCGTATTCAGGCAGTCGATACCGTCCTCGCCCCATTCCGTGACGGTGCCGTTGCGGATGGTCACATTGTCCCCCCACGGCACATGGATGCCGTCCAGGCTCCCCAGTTCCACCCCGGTCAGCGTGTATCCGTTCAAGTCCAGGATGACATTGTTGGCGGCAATCGTGATGCCGTTGGCCGGTGTGCCGCTGGCCCCCGCCGTGTCGCCGAAGAGGGCCAGGTCGAAACTCATGTCGGAACTGCCGCTGGCCGTATGCACTTCGACGGCCACTACGTTTGTCCCGTTCACCAGCAGGGTGTGCAGGGCGTCGAATTCGAAGTACGTGGCCTCGGGATCGCCGCCGGCGCCGCCTTCCGGTACCTCATCGGAGGCCCTGGTGGAGGATGAGACCGGTCCCGTCGGCATGTTGGTGCGGACAACTTCCGTCCCGTTCAGGTACACGACCATGCCGTCGTCACGGCGCACAAAGAGATCGAGATCCGTGTAGGCCGACGCATTGGTCAGCATAAAGGAATGCCGAAAGTAGGTCGTGATGTTCTGGCTTACGGTTGTGGCCTCGACGCCATTGTCGCCAAACCCAAGTTCGGATTTCCCCCTCGCCCAGGCAGAGTCATCGAACGAAATGACCTGCCAGTTGGTGCCTTGGTTGGACCCGTCATCGAGATACGTCCAGACCGAGGCGGCGGGGATCAGGACCCCGTTGCGGAAGGTCAGATTCTCGGTGACCAGGTAACTGCCGGCGTTGGTGATGGTCATGGGGATATCCGCCTGCGAGATCAGGCGCCGCCCGTCCGGCGTGCCCCAAGCTGCCGAGGCGGACCACGCCAGCATCAAGACCGGGCCAAGGAATCGCTTCGACATGGGATCCTCTCGCGTCCTAGAGGTCGAAGTTGACCCACGCATTCGAGACGGCGGCGCTTGTGGTTATCGTCCCCAGCATATTCGTGGTCGGGTTGTAATACTCGGATGCGTTGGCGCCGGAGCTGTTGCGGACGACGAGGTTGCTGGCACCCGCCAGTTCGAACCCGATGCCGTTGTCGCCCGCATGGTTGGAATCGATCCGGTTGCCGCGACCGCTCACCTGGAAGCCTGGCGCGGTGGCATTGGTCCCGTTGTTGAAGGCGTTGTTCCCGAACACATAGCAGTTGGTCGAGACCCGGACCCCCCCCTCGACGTTGTCGGTGGCCGTGGAATTGAGCACCGAGCCTCCGGCCCCCAGGCTGACACCGTAATGATGGTTACCGAACGCGGCGCACCCCACCACATTGGCGCCCCGCTCCGTGATCTGGATGCCCCAACTGTTCTGGTAGGCGACGCACGCGCCGATTTGTGATCCGGCGCCGGCGAGGAGTCCGATGCCGCCGTTGGACCGCAAAACGCAATTCTGGATGGTGGACGCCTGCCCGGCCCGGATTCCGTCGTTGTGGTTGTCCCGGGACACGCAATCGGTGATGACGCAATTATTGGAGGTGACAATCCCGTGCGCCCCGTTGTCGCGGGTGATGCACTCGGACACGATGCCGCCTTCGCCCAGGGTAATGCCGGTGTTCGTGTTGTTGTAGGCACTGCACGCCTGCAGGATGGCGCCGTCCCCGACCCGGATGCCCCGGTCGGCATTGAACGACACCTGGAGATCCTTCAACAGGCAGATCGACGAACGGTTCAGGTCGACGCCGTCGTCGCCCCAGTTGCGCACGACGCCGTTGAAGACCCGGATGTTCTTGTTGCTGTTGGGGGCAGAGATACCGTCCTTGGACTCCGCGCTCCCGGCGAGTTCGAAGCCGTTCAGGTCGATCGTGACCCCATCGGATCTCAACTCGATGCCGTTCTGGCCGCTGCCGCCCAGAAGGTTGCCGGTGACGACGAAACTTCCCGGATTCGTGATGATCAGTGGGATCATGGAGGGGTCAATCTCCCGGCGCCCATCTCCCGCCGAGGCGGGTTGTGCCATGCACAAACTCAACCAGCTTCCGCAAAGCAAGACCATCATTCTGCGGCACATGCGTGACTCCTTCCGGTTCCTTTCACCCGCCATACCTGCGTACTGACAATATGTTACGCGGATTATGACACCCATTCAACCGATATTCAGGCCTGCCGGTAACGCTTCAGTGACGCAGGGGACATTCTGTCTTTGTAGGGCCGCCGCTTGCGGCGTGCCAGAACACGGCGTGGCGCAAGCGCCAGCCCTACACGACCGGAGGTCATCCCCCCCCGTCTTCACTGAGGCGTTACGCCTGCCGCCAGTGGACGAAGATCTTCTCGGCCAGCGAGCGGTCGACGGTGAACTGGCTGTGGCCGATCTCAAAGATGTACGACGGGAAAAGCCGGATCAACCGGATATCGGAGCCCGGCAGGATGCCCATGGCCATCAGTTTCTGGATTTCCCGGTTGTCGCGGGTGCTCAGGTAAGCCACTACGCCGGTCTGGCCGGTCCGGCCGTCGCAGAGGGCGGCCACTTCATTCACGGGGTCGCTTTCGGCGCGACGGCAGCATTCGCCGCGCGGGATGGCATGACCGTGCGGGCACAGTACCGGGTGGCCCAGCAACGCACAGACCCGGTCTTCCAGGCCCGGCCGCAGAATGTGCTCGAAGCGGCATGCATCCTCCTCCGCCTCGGGGTCGGTCAGTTGCAGCACATCCTGCAACAGGCATTCCGCCAGGCGGTGACGGCGGACGACTTTCTCGCCGAGCGCGCGGCCGGCTTCGGTCAGGCGCTGCGTGACGTCATCCACGTAGCCCTGTTCGGCGGCCAGCCGCAGCCCCTCGCCGCCGGGCGGTTCGATGACGCGCTCGCTGTTCTCAAGCTGCAGGTAAAGCGTTTCGAGCACTTCCTCAAGTCGGGGGTCCGTCATTTGCCGAGTCTCCTTCTGAGCCAGCCGATCCAGCGCGGCTCCTGGGGCATTTCGTAACCGCAGTAGGGACACTTCACCTTCCGGCAGCCGCCGCCGGAGAGGCACCCCTTGCAGGCCGCCCGGGCCTGTGTGTCGTCAAATTGCCGGCCGCAGAAGGCGCATTTCATGACAGCACCCCCGGCAGCAGGAGCAGGACGCGGTGCGTCAGCCAGCCGACGGAGAAGGCCGTGACCAGGACGCCGGCGGAAATCCACAGCGTGGCGCGCGTCCCGCGTTCCTTCTGCATGACCAGGAACTGCGCCACGCAGGGCAGGAACAGCGTCAGGGTGATGGCCGCCACGGTCAGTTGATGGACGGTCAGCGCCCCGGCCTTCTGAAGATCGTAGAGTCCGGCGGCGCCGTAATCGCGGCGGAAGAAGCCGAACAGGAATGCCACGGCGGCCTGGTCCGGCAATCCCAGCCAGCGCATCACGGGCTCGATGCCGCGGACAAGGAGTTGGAACGTGGAAGTGATCTGGCCAAACCAGATCAGCAGGCTTGCCAGGATGAACATGGGCAGGATCTCGCGGAAGTACCAGACCATGCGCGAGTAGGTCTTGACGAGGACATTGCCGGGCGCGGGCAGGCGGAGGGGCGGCAGCTCCATGTAGAACATGGGTTGCTCGCCGGGCAGCAGTTTCGCGGTGAGGAACCCGGTCAGCAGCATGATGGCGAGGACCACGCCCGCCCAGATGGCAAGGGCGGCGCCGCTGCCCGAGAGCAGTCCCAGGATGACCCCGAGTTGCGCCGAGCAGGGGATCGCCAGTGCGAGCAGGATGGTGCAGATGATGCGTTCGCGGGTCGTTTCGAGCGTGCGGGTGACGAGCGTGGCCATGGTGTCGCAGCCGAATCCGAGGACGATTGGGATCACGGCACGCCCGTTGAGTCCGATCTTTTTGAACCCGCGGTCCACGAGCAGCGCGAGGCGCGGCAGGTAGCCGGTGTCCTCCAGCACCGCAAACACGAGGAAGAATGTCCCCACGATCGGCAGCACGATGGCGACGGCATAGCGGAGGCCGAGGGTGATGATGCCGTAATCCCCCGCGAGAAGGTCGCGCAGGGGCGCCCAGGGTACCACCGCATGGACCCCCTTGACGGCCCAGGGGATGAGGACGTTCTTGAAGACGGACTCCTCCATGAAATTCACCAGCGTGCCCGCGCCAAAACCGCCCACGAACTTGAACAGACCGAAGTAGAGGACCAGGGCGACCAGGGGGTAGCCGGTGAGCGGATGGGTGCACAGGCGGTCGAGCGTGTCGCGCAGCCAGTGTGCGCGACGTGCGGGGGTGTGCACGCACTCGGCGACAATCTGGGTGACGCGGGCCCGGAGGGCGAGGGTGACGTAGTAATGCGGCGAGTGATTCAGGTGGGTGCGGGCGGCGGCGGCGATCTCCAGGATGTGCGCGGCCTCCCGGTCGCCTTGCTCGCGCACCATGCGATCGCGCTCGCGCACGTCGCCCTGCAGCAGCAGGCTGGCTCGGGCCCGCGGCGCAATCCCGCCGGCCGGGAGACGGCTGGAGATCCCGGCGATCGCGTGCTCGATCAACGTTCCGTACTCGAGGGTCAACCGGGAGGGGGGCGGCGGCGTCTTCAGGCAGGCGATCAGGTCGGCCACGCCTTCGCCCGTGATCGACGCCGTCGGGATGACGGGGATGCCCAGCGTGGCGGCGAGTCGCGGGGCGTCGATCCGGATGCCGAGCTGCCGGGCTTCATCGATCATGTTCAACGCGAGGACGACCGGCAGTCCGGTTTCGATCGCCTGCAGGGTGAAGCCGAGCATGCGATCGAGGTTCTTGGCGTCGATGACATGCACCACGCACCGGACATTGCCGGCGAACAGCATGTCGCTGGCCACGCGTTCTTCATCGGTGATCGGCAACAGGCTGTACATGCCGGGCGTGTCGATGACGTCGATGGTGTCGCCCAGGGCCGCACAGTGCCCGCGGGCGACCTCGACCGTGGTGCCGGGGTAGTTCGACACGGTGACGTACTGCCCGGTCAGTTTGTTGAACAGCGCGCTCTTGCCCACGTTCGGGTTGCCCACCAGCAGGATGGCGGCATGGGCCGCCGCGGGGGGGGCTGTCCGCGCGACATTGGTGCCGGGGAAGAACCGTTGCCGTATCGAAGTGGACTTGCGCATATGAAAAGGATAAGGATAATAACAGATCCCATTGACGCCTTGCGAGTAGCGAATGGCGGTCGCAGGGAGACAGGCTGGACTGGATGGATTTGGCTGCACCTCAGACGAAGGAGTACGAGTTCCTGGATGCCGGCGGCGACTGCCGACTGGAACGGTTCGGGCCCTATGTGTTCGACCGACCGTCGCCGGTGGCGCTGTGGCGCCGGGAGCGGCCGGAGTTGTGGACGAACACGGCGGGGGTCTACCACCGGAGCAGCACCGGGGGCGGGCATTGGACCTTCAACCAGCGGTTGCCCGAGTCATGGTCGATCAAGTGGGACGACCTGGTGTTCACCATCAAGCCCACGGGCTTCGGTCACATGGGATTCTTTCCCGAGCACACCTGCCACTGGGAGTGGGTGCGGCGCGAGGTGCGCCGGGAGCCGGGGCCGTGTCGCGTGCTGCACCTGTTCGCCTATACCGGGGCCATGTCGCTCCTGGCGGCGCGGGCGGGCGCCGAGGTATGCCATGTCGATGCGGTCCAGGATATCAACGATTGGGCGCGGCGCAACGCCGAGGCCAGCGGGCTCGGCAGCGCGCCCATCCGCTGGATCACCGATGACGTGAGCAAGTTCTGCGCGCGCGAGGGGCGGCGGGGACGGCCGTATGACGGCATCGTCTTCGACCCGCCCAGTTATGGCAAGGGTCCCAAGGGCGAGAAATGGATTCTCGAGGAGCACTTGATGGGGCTGCTGGATTTGTTGCTCCCGTTGATGTCGGAACGGCCCCGGTTTGTGCTGTTCACCTGCCACACGCTGGGTTTCTCACCGGCGCTGATGCGCAACCTGCTGGTGCCGTGGGTGGAACGGTTCGGGGGCCGGATTGAAGCGGGCACCATGACGCTCCGGAATCCCGCCTGCCGCCGGGTGCTGCCGACGGGATTTTATGCCCGCTGGAGCCGGGAGGAGGGGAGTTGAGGCCTATGACGCGGCTGCTGCACAAATCGTCGAGCAAGACGGGCGTTGCGCCGGGCACGCTGGTCCATGTGGGCAAGGACGACGGCGAACCGGCGCGATTGACGGTGTTCGAGTACGACCCATCCGCCTGCACGGAACGCCGTGGCATCACGGTTGAGGAGTGCCTGCCGTACCGCGACACCAAAGCCACGGCCTGGATCAATCTTGACGGCGTGCGGCATGTTGACCTGGTGGAACGGCTGGGCGCGCATTTCGGGATTCACCCGCTGGTGCTCGAGGATATCGTCAACACCAACCAGCGTCCCAAGCTGGACATCATGGGGGACTATCTGTTCGTCGTCTTCCGGATGCTGACCTGGGATGAGGCGGCCGGCGAGGTCCGTTCCGAGCAGGTGAGCCTGGTCCTCGGGAAGCTCTATGTGCTCTCGTTCCAGGAACGGGTGGGCGATGTGTTCGATCCGCTGCGGGAGCGCCTCCGGAAAGGGCTGGGACGCATCCGGACGGGCGGCGCCGACTACCTGGCGTATGCGTTGCTGGACGTCATCGTGGACAACTATTTCGTGGTCGTGGAGCGGTTGGACGAACAGATCGAGGCGCTGGAGACGCGCCTGGTGAGCCAGCCGACGCCGGAGGTGCTCGGCCATCTCAACCGGCTCAAGCGGCAGGCGCTTTTCCTGCGCAAGTCCATCTGGCCGTTACGGGAAGCCGTGGCTGGGTTGCAGCGGCGCGAGAGTCCCCTGATCGGGGAGACGACGGCGCTGTACCTGCGGGATCTCTACGACCACGTGATTCACGTGATCGACACAGTGGAGACCCTGCGTGACCTGCTGGCGGGCATGCTCGACGTCTATCTGTCGGGCGTCAGCAACCGGATGAATGAGATCATGAAGGTGCTAACGGTGATTTCAACCATCTTCATTCCCTTGACGTTCATTGTGGGTGTCTATGGGATGAACTTCGAATTCATGCCGGAATTGCACCACAAGAACGCCTACCCGCTGGTCTGGGGTGTCATGCTCGCCGTGGCGGGCGCGTTGGCCCTGTACTTCCGCCGCCGGCGGTGGGTGTGAACGTCCGCCGGCGCGAGCGCCGGCGGACACGCGAGAGGTGGCCGGGCGCCTGATCAGGGCTTGTCCGGGGGCGTCGGGGCATCCGCACCGGGGCCCTTGCCCGGCCGGTTTTCGTGATCCCGCCGGTCGTCGCGGGACAGCACCCCGTCTTTGTTGGTGTCCATCCTCTCAAAACGCTCGCGCAGTTTGGCGTCGTGGAATGCCTTGAATTCATCCCACGTCACTTTGCCGTCGGCGTCCTTGTCCATCTCCTTGAACCGTTGGGCGAACTCGCCGCGCTCCGGGCGAGGGCCGGGGGGTGGCGGCTTGCCGGCGCCGGTGTCCTCCGCCCAGGTCGTTTGACTCGCTGTGGCCGCCATTCCGGCGGCGATCATCATGGCCCATGCTGCTTTCATCGTGTTTCCTTTCTCCAGGGGTTGTTATCAAGAACGAACGGCGATGCCGGATTATTGCAGCCACTGCCCGGGGTTCCGGCTTTTGTCCGGGCCCGCGCGGGGTCGGGCACGACGGCGCGTGCCTCGATGGGGCTCACTTTTCCTTGGCGCACGGTGCGGGGGTGGGGTACTCTTGCCAGCCTGAAGCCATGAAAAAGAAACTCATCGTCCGTAATGCCGGGTTCACCGATGCGGAGGCGGTCTACGCGCTGATCAAGGCGTATCCGCGGGAACTTCTGCCTCGTCCGTTGTCCGACATTGTCCAGAACATCGATCGCTTCCTCGTCTGCGAACAGGGGGGCGCGGTTGTCGGCACGGTGGCCTGGTCCATCCTGCCGGAAATCGGCCATGCCAGCAGCCCGAGCGTGGAGATCAAATCGCTGGCGGTGAAGAAGTCGCTCCGGCGGCACGGCGCCGGCAGCCTCCTGGTCAAGGCGGCGATCGAGCGCATCAAGGGGCTGAAGCCGGCGCAGATCATCGTGTTGACGTTCACGCCGGAGTTCTTCCGGAAGATGGGGTTCCACGAGGTCCCGAAGGTTTCACTGATGCACAAGCTCTACATGGGGTGCATCAACTGCGCCAAGTACGATTCGCCGTTCACGTGCCCGGAGGTGGCCATGGCGATGGACTTGCGGGCGGCTGCCGGCTCGTGAGCGACAGGCCGCCCGCCGGTGCGGCGCCGAGGGACCGGCCTTCGTGGAGTGCGCCATGACGCCTTTTGTTCATCTTCACGTCCATTCCGAATACAGCATGCTCGACGGGGCCTGTCGTGTGAACGACATGGTGGCCCGGGCGCTGGAATTCGGGATGACGGCGCTCGCGCAGACGGACCATGGCGTGATGTACGGGTCCGTTCCGTTCCATATCGCGGCCAAGGCGAAGGGCGTCAAGCCGATCGTCGGGTGCGAGGTGTATGTCGCCCGGGGCAGCCGCCTGGATCACAAGACGGAGGGCGTGCGGCAGGGCAGCAACCACCTCGTGCTGCTGGCGACCAACGACCTGGGATACCGCAATCTCGTGCGACTGGTCAGCGCGGCGCATACGGAGGGGTTCTACTACAAGCCCCGGATCGACAAGGAGATCCTCGCGCAATACGGCAAGGGGTTGATCGGCCTGTCGTCGTGCCTCAAGGGCGAGATTGCCGAGCGACTCGTGGCGGACGACGAACCCGGCGCCTTCCAGGCGGCCGGCCAGTACGCGGAACTCCTCGGGCGCGACCATTTCTTCCTGGAGGTCCAGGATCACGGGATTCCCGAACAGCGCAAGGCCAACCGGGAGATGGTGGCCCTGGCGCGGAAGACCGGTCTGGGGCTGGTGGCGACCAACGATGTCCACTACCTGAAGCAGGAGCATGCGGCCGCGCACGAGGTGCTGCTGTGCCTGCAGACGCAGACCGTCATGAGCGATCCCAAGCGCATGCGGTATCACTCGGACCAGTTCTACTTCAAGAGCGGCGACGAGATGGCCGCGCTGTTCAAGGACATCCCGGAGTCCGTGGCCAACACGGTGCGCATTGCCGAACGCTGCAACTTCGATTTCGTGTACGATGAACTGCATTTTCCCCAGTTCCTGGTGCCGCCGCCGGCGACTCAGACGGAATACCTGATCCGCCTGTGCCACGAGGGGATGCGGCACCGGTACGACCTGCGGGATCCGCTCCATCCCCGCAACGACGCCGAGAAAGAGATCGTGGCGCGATACAAGCATGAACTCGCCGTGATTGAGAAGACGGGCTTCATCAACTATTTCCTCGTCGTGTGGGACTTCGTGAATTTCGCCAAGACGCACGGCATCCCCGTGGGGCCGGGGCGCGGCTCCGGGGCCGGGAGCCTGGTCGCCTACCTGCTCGGCATCACGGGCATCGACCCATTGCGTTACGGGTTGATTTTCGAGCGCTTCCTGAATCCCGAACGGATCTCGCCGCCGGATTTCGACATCGATTTCTGCCAGACCCGGCGGGGCGAGGTGATCGAGTACGTGAAGGAAAAGTACGGCCGAGCCAACTGCGCCCAGATCATCACCTTCGGCTCGCTGGGCTCGAAGACCGTGATCCGCGACGTGGGTCGCGCCCTGGAGATCCCCTTCACCGAGTGCGACCGCCTTTCGAAAATGATCCCGGAAGATCCGAAGATCACCCTCGAAAAGGCGCTCGAGATGAATCCGGATTTCAAGAAGACATCGCAGACCAATGAGAACTGCAAACGCATTCTTCAATATGCGTTCCCGCTGGAAGGGCTGTTCCGCAACGCCGGCACGCATGCGGCCGGGGTCGTGATCGGCGAGAAACCCTTGATCGAGATCGTGCCGCTGGCGCTCGATAAGGACAAGCAGATCATCACCCAGTATGCCATGGAGGCCATCGGAAAGATCGGCCTGCTGAAGATGGATTTCCTGGGGCTCAAGACGCTGACGGTGATCCAGGAAACGGTCGATCTGATCCGGCAGACGCGCGGGGAGTCGATCGATGTCGAACGGATCCCGGTGGACGACCAGGCCAGTTTCGAACTGTTGCAGCGGGGGGACACGGTCGGCGTGTTCCAGTTGGAAAGCGGGGGCATGCGGGATCTGGTGCGCCGGCTGTGCCCGACGGAGATCGAGCAGTTGATCGCGCTGATCGCGCTCTACCGGCCCGGGCCGATGCAATTCATCGACAGTTACATCAACCGCAAGCACGGCCGGGAGAAGATTGACTACGCGCACCCGTTGCTTGAGCCGGTGCTCAAGGAAACCTATGGGCACATGGTGTACCAGGAACAGGTGCAGCGGGTCGCCAATGTGGTCGCGGGTTTTTCGCTGGGCATGGGCGATGTGTTGCGGCGCGCCATGAGCAAGAAGAAGCCCCAGGAAATGGCGAAACTGCGTGCCCAGTTTGTGGATGGGTGCGCCAAGACGAGCCACATTCCGGCGAAGAAGGCCGACGAGCTGTTCGACATGATCGAGAAGTTTGCCGGCTACGGGTTCAACAAGTCGCACAGCGCGGGGTATGCGATCGTGGCGTTCCAGACGGCCTACCTCAAGGCCCATTATCCCGAGGAGTTCATGGCCGCGCTGCTGTCGAGCGAAATGGGCAACCTGGACAAGATCCCCGTGTTCATCAACGAGGCGCGGAGCATGGGGCTCGACATCCTGCCGCCGCATGTGAACCACAGCGGGGTCCGCTTCATGCCCGTCAAGAAGGGTATCCGGTATGGACTGGCCGGCATCAAGAACGTGGGCGAGGGGGCATCGCACGAAGCGGTGAGCGAGCGAGAACGGAACGGCCCATACAAGGGCCTGATGGACGCCTGCCAGCGGCTGCAGAGTTCGCTGGTGAACCGTAAGACGCTGGAGAGCCTGGTCCGGTGCGGGGCGTTTGACGGCGAAAAGGACCTTCACCGCGCGCGGCGGTTCAACGGGGTGGAGTTCGCCATGAACCGGGCGTCGGCCGCGCAACGCGACCGGCAGTCGGGGCAGGGCAGCCTGTTCGACCTGCTGCCCAGCGATCCGGTCCCCGGAGCGGCGGATTCGCAACTGCCGGAAACGGCGCCTTGGACGGAAAGCGAACTGCTGGCGGGCGAACGCGAGTTGCTGGGCATCTACATGAGCGGTCATCCGCTCAGCCAGTATGAGAAGTTGCTGAAACGCTACCAGCGGACGAACGTGCAGGGCCTGGCCCAACTCGCGGAAGGCGAGGTGACGCGCCTGGGCGGACTGGTCACCTCGCTGGCCCAGCGATTCACCAAGAAGAAGGAACCCATGGCGGTGTTCCGGCTCGAGGATCTCGACGGCAGTGTCGAGGTGGTGGCCTTCCCCGATGCCTACCGCGAGTACGGCGCGGCGATCGGGGCGGATCGCACGGTGATGGTGTGCGGCGAGATCCGGCGGGAGGAGTCCGAGACCCGCCTGATCGCGTACGAGGTGTATCCGCTGGAAGACGCCCCGACCCTGTATGCGGAGCGGATCAGCGTTCATCTCCAGGGCAGCCACGCGAGCGAGGGGCTGCTCGGAAGCATTCGCGATCTGCTGCGATTGAATCCCGGACGGACCCCGGTCGTCGTGTGCCTTGAGTTCCCCGGCGGCGAAAAGGTGTTCTTGGACACCGATATCTGCTACAAGGTGACGCCTTCAGAGGCGTTGATCGAGGCGCTTGAACGCCTCGTGGGGGAGGAAACCGTGTACGTGGCCGTGAATGCGAACCCGTGTCGGAATCAGCGTCCGGCATTTCGTCGCAAACCCTCCGGCGACAGCGAAGTCCGCGAGGAGTAAGGCCTGCGGACGTCATCACCATGGATACACGCGCGACAACTCCCGAGTCCCGGTACCTGAAGACGCCCGACGGGACGGTCTATGGCCCGGTGGATCCCGTCACGCTGTGCGCGTGGTCGGCCGAGGCGCGCGTCACTCCCGGTTGCCTGGTCTCCCGGGATGGCGAGACCTGGCGGGATGCCGCGGAAGTTCCCGAACTGCGCCTGCATTGGCAGACCACGCTTGCGGACGGGACGGTCGTGGGGCCCCTCAACCTGTTCGCGCTCTGGGAGTTGATCCAGGATGGAAGCCTGCCGCGGGGGTTGATCCTGCGCAACCGGTTGACGGGCGCCGAAACGGCGCTGGACGAGCGCTTGTTGCCGGTCGCCCTCCAGGAAGCGCGCGCGACGCTCGATGCGATGGCCGCCCAGATGGCGGCAGGGGTGGCCCAGGCGTCGGCATCGACCGAACGCGAGGCGCTGCAGGAACGGCTGGCGCAGGCCGAAAAGGAACTGGCCAATAACGTGCGCCTGATGGGCGAATCCCAGAAACTGCTGGTGGCGCGCGAACAGCAGATGAAGGCCCTGGAAGCGCGTCTGGTCGAGAGTCAGGCCAGCTTGTCTGCGGACCGACGGGACTTCGAGGCCAAGTTGGCGGACATGGCGCGTGAGCGCGATTCCGACTCCGACAAGGGTTCGGCCGAGGGACAGGAGCAACAGGATGAACTCTCCCGGGTGCGGGCCGAGGCGGACCGGCTGCGGATCGCCCATGAGCGCGCGGCGGCCGATTGGGCCGCGGAACGGGCGGTGTTGGCCGAACGACTGGCGGAAGCCGTTGCGGAAGCGGACAGGCGGTGGCAGTCCGCCGAGGCGGGGGAGGCAAAGTGCGCCGGCCTAACTGTTCGTCTGGAGACCGTGCAACGGGAGGCCCAGACTCAGGTTGCCGGGATGACCGCGCGGGTGGAGGCCCTGAGGCAAGCGTCGGACGTATTGAAGGCGGACGGCGAGATCCGGCTGGCGGAAGCCCGGCAGGCGGTCGAAACGGCTGAGGCCCGCGGCGCCGCCGAGCGCCAGGCGCTCGAAGCGCGCGTGGGTGAGGTCTTGCGGGAGTGCGAGGCGCTGAAGTCGGTTCGTGACGAACTGCGGGCCACGCTTGCCGTGGCGGCAGAAGCCAGGGATGTCGCTGTCGCGGAACGGGCGGCCGCGGGGCGGTTGATCCGGGAAACGGAAGCCCGGCTGGATCAGGCGATTGGCGAGCGGGATGCCGAACGGCGGCGGAGCGGCGAATTGGAGCAGGCGGTCCGGGACCTCACCGGACGGGAGGAGACCCTGCGCCGGGACATGGCGGCTGCCGCGGCGGACTGGGCAGCACGCAACGAGGCGCATGAACAGACGGCGGCCTTGTTGCGGCGATCGGCCGGGGAAACCGAGGCGGCGTCGACGGCCGAGCGTGAAGAGTTGCGGCGCCGGATATCCGGTCTGGAACAGCAGATCACCGAGGCGGAACGGGCGGTGGTTGAACGGGATGCCCGGCTTGCCGAGGCCGCGAAGCAGCGCGAAACCATTTTGGAGGAGGTCAGCCGAAACCAGAACACCCACTTGGAGCGCGCGGAACAGCGCAAGCGAGAGGTGGAACAGACCGCGCGCAGCCTTGGGGACATCCGGGCCGAGTTAGCCGCCGCCCAGCAGGCGCTGACGACGGAACGTGAGCGGTCGGCGGCGACGGAGACGCGGTTGACGGTTGAGATGAAGGGGCTGCAGCGCGATCTGCACGCCCTGGCCATGGTCAAGACGGCGGCACGCAAACTTCGCGACGAACACGCGGCTGCCGGCCCGATGATCGATTGGCTGTCCGGCGGCTCGGCCGCCGCGTCGACCGCCGGAGGAGCGGAGAAACCGGCCGACAAGTTTGCGGGCCTGGACCTGCCCCAGCAGGTCGATCTATTGCATGAGGAATTGAGGCTGTCGGTCGAAGACAAGGAGCGCCTGCGCCGCGACCTCGAAAAGGTTCGGGCGGACTATGGTGAACTCGAACGCCGCAGCGAGGCGAACGGGTTGGAGTTGGGGGCGACGGTCACCCGGCTGCAGAACGAACTGCAGTCCAACGCGTCCATGGTGCAGCAGACCATGAAGGAACTCGAACGGCGCGAGAGCGCCGGGCGACAGTCCCGGAAGAAGGTCGAGGAGCGGGAGAAGGAATTGCAGGATCGTATCAATGCCCTGGAATCCGAACGGGCGCGAACGGCGCAGGAGGCCCCCGTCATCATCGAGGGCGAATGGGAGACGCCGCGGCCTGAGACGGCGCCGCCCCCCCGCGATGAGCCGCCTTCAGACCACGACGGGCAGGGGGAGCGGAGCTCCGCTGTGTTGAACACCGTGGAGGCGCAACTTCGCGTTGAGCTTGAAAAATGGCACTCTCTGGCGCAGGGTAAGAACGAAACGAAAGAGAAACCGCAGCAATGGTTTCGATGGAAGAAGTCATGACTGACGATACCCAACAGACAAATCCGGACGGCAGGGGGATGGAAAATCTGACCGAGGTGCTGCGCTTGCAGGCGGAAGCGCTGGCGCGGATGTCGGAGCGGATGGCAGGCAGGCAGGACCACGGCGGCGGGGGAGGGGCGGTTCTGGGGCTGCCGCCGCGGCTCGAACCCGGAGGGTCGCATGACCTGCCGGTGCTGGCGGGCGATCCGGCGCTCTCGGATGAGTCGCTGCCAGTGTTGAACGCCTTTCGCAAATTCATCGATGCGGAACGCCGACGGGCGCGCATCCGGCTGATGTGGCTTTCGCTCATGTTTGCGGTCTTGCTGGCCGGTGTGTTAGGGGCGGTGCTGTACCTTGTGCGTGCGCGCTCGGAGGAGCTTCAGGCGGATATTCAAGGCGCGCGCCGGCAGGTGACGGAGGTCCGTTCGAGCACGGATGCCGAATTGAAGAGGATGGCTCAGGCCAGCGCCCGTCTGACGACGGATATCAACCAGGGGTTCCGGGTCGCGCATTCGAACGTGGCGAGCCAGATGGGGACGCGGGATGTTGAAATCGACAAGTTGAAGGAGACGATTTCGACGCTGGAAATCGACAACGCGAAACTGGTCGGGCGGTTAAAGGAGATCCTGGACCGGACCGAGCAATTGCAGGGAGCTTACGTGGCCCAGGCCCAACAGTTTCAAACGTTTCAGGAGGCGCTGCAAGCGCCGCCGGTCGGACCGCTCGCCGCGACGAATCGACCCGTGCCCACGCTGCCGGAGAACCTGCCGGGCTACCCGCAGGTGCAGTTCCGCCTGCCGTCATTGCCATAGTCCGCTGCTCGGCCTCACCGGGGTGGGGGCGTGCAGTGAACTGTGGCGCACTATGTGGGGCGTGGTTCGACGATCAATCGGGCCGTCCGTATACACATCGGCCCCCCACAGGGAGTTCTCGTCTGATAGAACCACCTGAGTCGCCGGTTCAGCCTGGAGGGCGTCGATCGCCTTCATGTTGCGTTTCATTACGCCCCCGAAGTTCATAGGGATGTGGAGGAAGCTCGTCACGCGGTCCTTCACAAACCGCTTGCCTTCCCATGCGAGCGTCGTTTCGTTCCAAGGGATGGGATCGAACTGCGGACAGCATTCATCTTTCATCAACTCATCTTCTCCTTTCTGGACAAACGGCGCGCAGCAAGCGCGGGCTTTAGACTGTCGCGTGCCTGCGCTGGTTGTGCGATGTCATTTCTTGAATAGGTCTGAATGCGTGCCCATTCGTTCAAAGATTAGCCGGTCCCCATCAATCTTGTAGATCAGCAACCAGTCGGATTCGATATGGCAATCTCTTCGCCCCAGATAATTGCCGGCGAGCTTGTGATCCCGATGGATCGGATCCAAAGGCTGTCCGGAAATGAGCGTGACGGCAAGGATCTTGAATTTCTCAAGATTCTTGCCACGACGACCGCATAACTTGAGGTCTTTCCCGAACTGCTTGGTGTAGACCGGGGAATACATCAAATCCCCAGCTTCTTGAACATATCCGCTGCGTCTTTGCAGACGACCAGATCACGCCCTTCATCCGTGGCGTCAAATGTTCGCTTGGTCGTGGCTGAAGGCACGGCCACATTGAACGGGAGTCCTTGGTGAAGCTCAACCTGGCGGTAGAAAATCGTGATGGCCTGGGTTGAGTTCAGCCCCAACCGGCTGAAAATCGCCTCGGCATGGGTCTTCAGTTCCGGCTCAAGTCTCGCCCTCAGCATTGCGCTTTTGCTCATAAATCAGCTCCTTCATTCGGGGATAATGTACCACAAATGGGATACATCGCAAATCAATATGTCACCTGCACAACCGGTGCTTCTCTGGCGCGGCCTTTAGGACGCCAGCAGAAGTTGGTTCGGCTCTGCTTCTGTTGTTCAACTTGTCATCCTGATGCTGGAGCCATCTCTTGACCATCAGACTTGCCACTTCATCAGCGGCCTTCTCGGCATCCGATCCGCCAATGTTGGTCGCGATGACGACAACGAAATCCTT
>CAZTAJ010000041.1:0-33043 GCA_964611575.1 uncultured Verrucomicrobiota bacterium | reverse complement strand
GAAAATGATCCCGCCCAATCCGCCTGCCGCCCTCACCCCTATTCGGAATCGGCGGCACGGCCCTGATCGGTTTGACCTGTCGGCCTTATTCTGGCACCTTCCTTTTCAAAGCCGTGACGTTTGAGGGGGCCGGGCGTGTCCCGCGTTCTGCTCGCCGGGCGACCGGCCACGTGCGATCCTGACCGATAGAACCGAACTTGGATTGAGGAATCTTCATGACGCGCTTGCACCTGGAAACAGAGCATCAGGAATTGTTCAGCCTCGACGCCGATCCTCGCCAACCCGTCAAGGTCCACGTGCCCAGCGCGCTGGGACAGTTGGGCTACTATGTGTGCGTTCGTGTGCCGGCGGCCGCAGCCGACCTGTGGCGCAACGTGGTGACGCACGCCGTGGTTGGCGGATTGCGTCCCGATGATGTGACGCTGAAGTATGGCGAGGGTTTTACCGGCCCGGACCGCTTCGCCTCCAAGGCGCCCGGCGAGGTCTGGGCCATCCTCTGCCGCGCCCGGTTGTCCCGCGGCGACGGCGTCATCACTTTCCGGAACGTGCCGGCAGGGGTGAAGTCCTGCCAGGTGCTGCTGTGCACCTGGACGAGGTTCATGGAGTGCGGTCAGGCCGACGACTGGATTGTCTGCCAGGCTGACCCGATGTGGGCCTCCGGCGGCGTGCCGCTGGGCGGCATCGGCTGTGGAAAGGTCGAGTTGTCACGCGACGGACGGCTGCGGAACTTCAGCGGGAACAATAACCAGGACATGCCCTTTGAGGAGCCCGACGGGCTCGACGGGGCGTATCTCGCCGTCGGGATGGACGGCAATTATCGCGTGCTGGCGACGCGTCCGGCGGGCGGCCTCAAGCCGGTGAAATCGCTTCAGGCGACCCTGGCGTTCCCGCAAGTGACGCTGCAGGCCGATGGGGCGCTGGAAGGGATTGACGTTCAAGTCCGGGCCGCAGGCCCGATCGTGCCGCATAACCTGGAACTGTCCTCGCTTCCGGGATTCCTCGTCCGCTGGACCGTCACAAACCGCACAGGCAAACCGCAGGCTGTGGACTGCCGCCTCGCCTGGCCGAACCTGACAAGCCAGGGCGGCGGGATCGGTACCGCTGAGACGCGCATCGGCTACGCCGACGGGTTCTACCGTTACTGGGATGCGCCCAAGGCCCATCGTGCCGAGGTGGTCAAAGGCGCCGGTTTCGAGGCTCTGGCGTACTCCAATGCGCCGTCGGGCATCTGCCCTTCCGCCGATGGAAAGCATTACATTGCCGTTGCCGGGGGCGGGCAGTTCAATGCCGACCCGCGTCTCGGCTGGGCGGGCAAGACGCTCACCGTCGCTCCGGGCAAGACCGCCACGGCCGACATGGCCGTCGTCTGGGACATGCCGCATTGGATCGACACGCTGGCGCAGGATCGCGGCATGTACTGGCAGACCCACTGCAAGGACGGGCTGGAGATCGCCGGCAAGATATTCGCGGCAAAGGAGACCATCCTCGCCGACGGCGGAGCGCTCCAGGCGATGATCGCCCGGACCGACTTGCCGGACTGGATCCAGATGCGTCTGGTCAACTGTTGCTATCCGCTGGTGACCAACAGCGTGCTCTACCGGGACGGGCGGTTCAGCATCAACGAAGGGCCCACCGAGATGGCCGGCTGCTACGGCACCCTGGACCAGCGGCTCGGCGCGCATCCCGCGACGCAACTGCTCTTTCCCCAACTCAACGTGCAGGAACTGGGCGAGTTTGCGGCCTGCCAGTCGGACAACGGCGGCGTGAACCACGACCTGGGCGCGGGCAACCTGGAGCGGGGTCCGTCCGACATGCAATGGCCGGACCTGCATTGCTCGTTCACGATCCAACTGGCCCGTCACGCCTGGAGCACCGGCGATGCGGCGTACGAGAAGGACAACTGGCCGCGGGCCCGGCGGGCGCTGGAACGCCACATGGGCTGGGCGAAAGAGGGCGGCGGCGTGGCACAGGTCGGCGGCAAGCTCGGCACGAGCTACGACGGCTACCACTACTACGGCACAACGCCGTACATGGCCACCTTGTGGATCGCCGCGCTTCAGGTGGCCAAACGCTGGGCCCTGCGCGTCGGCGACGGTCCGTTTGCCGCGGGCGTCGACGGGCTGATCGAACAGGCCCACTCCCGCATGGACACTGACCTGTGGAATGGACGCTATTACCGGGCCTACGGCAGCGTGGGCGGACAGGTGAACGACAACCTGCACGCCGGCATGCTGGCCGGGGAATACTACGCCCGCATGCTGGCCGGGCAGGACGTGTTGCCGGCGGATCGGCTGAAGTCCTGCAACGACGCGTGGATGGCGCTGCAGGGATCGACGACGTTCGCCGTCCCGCCCGATGAGGTCGCGCCGGACGGCACCCGCAAGGCCGACTACGGCTGGCTGCCCTATGTCGAGTGTTTCGGCGTGGCGGCGCTGGCGGTGCAGGGCGACCGGCGGGTCCTGCCCGTCTGGCAGCGCATGGTCGAGGCGATGCAGCGTGGCGGCAAGCACCCGTGCGACACCCGGCTGATGTACCAACCCGTCAGCGGCGATAGGTCATGGGGTTCGTACTACATGACCGCTCCGGCGAGCTGGTTGGTGTATGACGCCCTGCTGGACTTCTTCTACGCCCCGGCCGAGGGCGCCCTGCGGCTGTCGCCCACGCTCCAGGGTTCGTTTGCCGTGGTTCATCCGTTGTTCTGGGGTATCGGCCGGTGCAATGGACAGACCATCAGCTTGAAAGTGGAGAAAACCTTCAGTGCGCGTCCCTTGAAGGTCGACTGCATTGAGACCACAGCCGTGTCGGTGAAGGTCGCAGGCAAGCCGCTGGTCCGCAAGGGCCAACTGGGCCTTTACGGCCGTTTCATCCTGCCCGCGGCGGTTGAACTCAAACCCGGCGTGACGCTGGAGTGGGAAACGGACCCCTGATGGTTATGCTGGCAGGATCACTGATGACCGGAAGGTCGTGAAGAGGGAGATGGAATCGTATGAAGACCGTAAAAGTGCCGCGTAGTCCGATCCGTTGTTCCGCCGCCGAGTTGGTGGCCGCTCGATTCCGACAGATTCATCTCGATTTTCACACCTCGGAGTTGATCCCCGATGTCGGCGCGTCATTTGACCCGGATGTCTTTGCGGACACGCTGGCGGAGGCGCGTGTGAACTGGGTGACGCTCTTTGCCAAGTGCCACCATGGGTTGAGTTACTATCCGACGCAGGCGGGGACGGTTCACCCGTCGCTCAAGTTCGACCTGCTCGGGGCGCAGATCGAGGCCTGCCGCAAGCGCGGGATCGTGACGCCGGCCTACATCAGCGTGCGCGTGGACGAGCACAATGCGCATGTGCATCCGGACTGGATCGGCCGGCTGAAGGACAACAAGGTGTGGAAGTGGGGCGAGACATTGCAGGCCGGCTGGTACAACCACTGCATGAACAACCCCGACTACGTCGAAGAACTTGGCGCCCAGGCGGTTGAGGTGCTCCGGGAGTATGACGTGGAGGGCATCTTCTTCGACATGTGCTACAACCCGGAACCGGGTTGCTACTGTCCGCGCTGCTACGACGGGATGAAGAAGCGCGGCCTGGACTTTGCCAGCGACGCAGACCATCGCCAGTTCGAGTTCCTGATCACCCGTGACTACACCCGCAAATTGGCGAAGATCATCCGCGGGGTGAAGAAGAATGCGGCCGTGTTCTTCAACGGCCGGGTGCGCCCCGACATCGGCTGCGAGTTGGATGTGTTCACGCATCTCGAAATCGAAGCCCTGCCGACCGGCGGGTGGGGCTATTCCTTCTTCCCGATTCACGTGCGCTATGCCCGCACACACCCCCGGCCGGTGCAAGGCATGACGGCGCGGTTTCACAAGAGCTGGGCCGATTTCGGCGGCCTCAAGACCCGGGACCAGATGGTGTATGAAGCCGGTACGATCCTGGCCGCCGGCGCGGTCATGAATGTCGGGGACCAGTGTCATCCCCGTGGCGTTCTGGACAAGGGCGCCTATGAGGTCATCGGGACCGCCTTCAAGCACGTCGAGCAATGCGAGCCCTGGTGCCGGAAGGCGAAGGCGGCTTCCGAGATCGGCGTGCTGATGCTGCCGGCGGCGCCCGGCACGGCGTTCGCCACGCCGCCCGTGGCGGGCGGCTTGAGCCAATCCATCGACGGCGCCGGCCGGATGCTGCTGGAACTCAAGCACCAGTTCGATCTGATATACCCGGACACGGCGTTCGACGCTTACAAGGTCGTCATCCTGCCGGACAGCGGTTACCTCGATGCGGCGCTGCGGCGCGCCCTGGCGGCCTATGTCAAGGGAGGCGGCAGCCTGCTGGTGTCTCACGAGGCGAGCCTGGTGGATGGCGCGTTCACGTGCCCCGGCCTGCCGGTGCGGCATGCGGGTCCCTTCGCCTCCAAACCGTGTTACCTCGACCTCGGACGGGAGTTGGGCGCCGGACTGCCCGACAGCCGGTTCGTGTTTTACGAGGACAGCGCTCAGGTCAAGCCGGTGGCCGGCGCCCGGACAATGGGTCGCCTCTGCTCCACCTACTTCAATCGTGCTTACGATCACTTCTGCTCGCACTTCCAGACGCCGGACGATCAACGGACGACGTGGCCGGTGGTGGTGCGCAAGGGCCGGGTCGCCTACCTGGCGCCCGCGGTCTTCCGCGCGTATCGGGAACACGCCTACAGCGTGTACAAGACCGTGGTTGGCCGCGTGCTTGAGCAGTTGCTGCCCGAGCCCTGCGTGCGGGTCACGGCCCCGTCCGCCATGGAGGTGTCGGTCAACCGTCAGGCCCGGCCGAAACGGCTGGTGGCCCATTTGGTGAATTTCCAGCCGCAGCGGCGGCACGCCGCCGTGGAGTGGATTGAGGATCTCTACCCGGTGCGCGACATCGCGCTGGCTGTGCGCACGGTCCGGGCGCCGCGGGCGGTTTACGTGGCGCCCTCGCAGGCGCCGGTGCCATTCCGGATGGAGGGGGCGTACTGCCGGGTGGTCGTGCCCGAAGTGCACGCCCATCAACTGGTGGTCTTCGAGGGCGTGTAGCCAGGACGAGTATGAAACTGGTGGTGCAGATTCCGGCGCTGAACGAAGAGCGCACGATTGCCCAGGTCATCCAGGCGATCCCCGCGCGCATCGAGGGCGTGGACGAAATCCGGGTGCTCGTGGTGGACGACGGGTCAACCGACCGCACAGGCGAACTGGCCCGGGGCGTCGGCGCCGTGGTTGTCCGGCATGCCGAGCCCCGCGGCGTGGGGGTGGCGTTCCAGACCGGCATCCGCCGGGCCGAGGAGATGGGGGCTGACATTGTGGTGACCATCGATGCGGACGGGCAGTTCAACCCGGCGGACATCCCGGCGCTGGTCCAGCCGATCCTGCAGGACAAGGCGGATTTCGTGACGGCCTCCCGTTTCGCCGATGCGGCGCGGGCGCCGGTCATGCCGAAAGCCAAGCGGTGGGGCAACGATGTCATCGCCGGCTGGTTGAGTTCACTGATCGGGCAGCGGTTCCATGATGTGTCGTGCGGGTTCCGGGCCTACTCCTCCGAGGCCTATTTCCGACTGGTGCTGCTGGGTGAGTTCACCTACACGCACGAGACTTTCCTGAATCTCGCCTTCAGCGGCATGCGGATCAAGGAGGTGCCGCTGACGGTGCGCGGCCAGCGCGAATTCGGGAAGTCCCGCGTGGCGTCGAACCTGTTCACCTACGGGTGGCGCGCCGCGAGCATCATCCTGAAGACTTACCGCGACTATCGGCCGATGCGCTTTTTCGGGTTTGCGGCAACGTCCATCCTGCTCGTGGCGGCCTGTTTCTTCGCCTTTCTGCTGGCGCACTACGTCCATCATGGCGTGCTCACCCCGTTCAAGTGGACCGGGTTGACGGGCCTGGTGCTCTCCGGGATTGCCATGGCCGTGTTCACGATGGGCGTAGTGGCCGACATGCTGGACCGCGTGCGCGCCTCGCAGGGGGAGTTGCTGTTCCGGCTGCGGCGCCTGGAACGATTGCTGGTGAAGCAGGGCGCCCCTTCGCGTTAGAGAGTGCTGCATGGCGAATGAACCCTCCATTCCCGCCGGCGCCCGTGTCCTGGTCACGGGAGCGACGGGGTTCACGGGCGCCGTGCTGGTACGCAAACTGTGCGAGCGGGGGGCATGTGTCCGGGCGGTGGCCCGCGGGTCGTCGGCGGTCGAAGCGCTGGCCGACCTGCCGATCGAGTGGGTGCGCGGCGATGTGTTCGACCCGGCGGTCGTGACGGCGGCCGCGGCGGGGGTGGCGTACGTGTTCCATGTCGCGGCCGCCTACCGGCAGTCCGGTCTGGACGATGACCTCTACCGCAAGGTTCATGTGGAGAGCACCCGTCTCCTGGCCGAGGCCGCGTTGCTCAACCCCGGTTTCAAACGTTTCGTGCATGTGTCCACCGTCGGCGTTCACGGTCACATCGAGCGCCCGCCCGCGGATGAGACGACTCGCTTCGCGCCGGGCGACATTTACCAGAAGACGAAAGCCGAAGCGGAATTGTGGTTGCACGAGTTTGCGGCGCAGCGCCGTCTGCCTTTCACGGTGATCCGGCCGGCGGCGATTTACGGCCCCGGCGACCGGCGACTGCTGAAGATTTTCCGAATGGCCGCCCGCCCGGTGTTCCCGGTGATCGGGCGGTCCAAAGGACTGTATCATCTGATTCATGTCGATGATCTGACCGAAATTCTCCTGCTGGCGGCGGTGCATCCGAATGCGGCCGGCGAGGTCTTCATCGCCGGCGACCCGCAGGCGCTGGCCCTGGCGGACATTGTCCGCATCATCGGCGCGGAGTACGGGCGGCAGCCCCGCCTGGTCCGCCTGCCGGCCTGGCCGTTCTTCCTGGCCGCCGATCTGTGCGAAGCCGTGTGCAAACCCTTCGGGTGGGCTCCGCCCCTCTACCGGCGGCGCGTGGCATTCTTCACCAAGGACCGTTCGTTCAATACCGGAAAACTGCGGGACCGGTTGCAGTATGCCTATCGGCGTACAACGGAGCAGGGGCTGCGCGAGACGGCGCGCGGGTATGTCGAGCAGGGCTGGGTCAAGGTGCGATAGATCATGACACACAACACTCCACGGACACGCGGCTGGGTCATGTTGGTCCTGGCCCTGTTGCTGCTGGCGACGCTGGCGTTGCGGTACCGGGGGATTGCCTGGGCCACGCTGCACCCGGATGAGGCCACGATTGCGGGCTGGGCCCATTGGACCGAGGAGCATTCCTATATCTCCGATCGGTTCTACGCCGGCGGCTTTTTCCAACTGGTCAAGCCGGCGGTGGCGTTGCGGACGCGGATGCAGGAGTGGGACCTTGAGTGGCAGGCGTTTATCGGCGATCCCGTCGCCGGACACGCCCCCGCGATGGATATGATCCTGTTTCTGCGCACGATCAACGTTTGGCTGGCAGCCCTGACGGTGGTTGTGTTTTACGGCCTGGCGCTGCGTGTGACGGGCAGCCGCGCTGGCGCGCTGGCGGCGGCGGCCTTCCTGGCATTCTCGCGCCTGAATGTCGATCACTCGCACTACGCCGAGACCGACATTGCCATGTTGCTGACGGTCTCACTGGCCCTGGCGTTGTGGGCGCGGGTCCATGAGCGCGGCGGGCTGACAGGATTTCTCGTTGCGGCTTTCGTGACCGGCTGGGCCATCGGCACCAAGTTCACCACGGGCGTGTTGTTGGCCAACCTTGTGGCCGGGGCTGCGGTCGTAGCGGCGAAGCCGGCCGGGGAACGCCGGGTCGGCCGGTCGATCGGGTGGGGCGTGCTCGGGCTCGTGATCTGCCTGCTGGCGATCGTCTACACCAATCAGGGCATCATGAACCTGAAATGGTTCATACCCCAGATGAGGGATGGGCTGTCGTCGGTGTATGGCGAGCGCACGGGGGTGTTGAACCAGGACACCAGTCTTGCGCACGCGGCGTGGCTGGCGAATGCGAATATCCTGAAGGATGGCGTGGCGGGAATCGGGTGGGGCTGGGTGGCCTTCATGGGGGTTGGCCTGTGCCTTTCATGGAAACAGGCCTACCGGCGGTTCTGGCCGGTCATGTGGCTGTTTCCCGCGTTCTACGGGATCTACTGTCTCTGGATTGCGCCCTGGATCCGGGGTCAGGAGTTCATGGGGTTCTATCCGGCCCTGGCGGTGTGGCTGGCCATTGGTGTGCGGGAGGTGGCGGCGGCGGCGCGCCGCACGCCGTATCCGCGGACCCTGGCGGTTGTCGCCGGGGCGGCTGTCATCGCGGCCGGCTTTGGGCCGGCCGTCCAGGCCTGTCGGTCGGCCAGCCAGTTCGGGATTCCCGATCCGCGCCTTCAGGCCATGAGCTGGCTGGCCACGCATGCGCCCCTGGACGCCGTGACCGCCGTCGAGAACTACACCACGCCGGTCGAGCGGCTGTTTGCCCACGGCGAGGACATCGGCCAGATCGAGTGGACAAGCCCCGGTAACGTCGATCGCTTCAAACTCCAATACCTGCTCCGGAACGCGACGTCGCGGGGCCGCGGCTCGGTCGACCCGCGCACCCGCGAGTTGTATCCGGCGTACGCGGCGAATCTCCGGGACTTCCAGTCGCGCGCGGGACTGCTATGCGAGTGGGGTCTCATGGGCAATTCGCCATACGCCTTTGCGGGACACCGCATGGAATGGTGGGAGGTGCGCCGTGTGCCGACGGACATGGCACTCGCACTGCCCTTGTACCGGCCGGTCTTGCTGGATCGCACCCGCTCGGTCATGGTCCCGGCCGCCGGATGCGACCTGGGCAGCAGCCCGGGCCTGTGGGTGGATCGCATCCAGCGCCGGATGGTGGTCAGCGGCCCTGCGCCCGATCACCGCACACTGTATGTGATCCTGCAGACCGCAGACCGGCCGGCAGAGGTGACGGTGCGACTCTCGGGCGGGCGCGGACACGCCGTCCTCGGACCCTACGATACGGCCGTGGTTCCCGTTCGGCGCCCGTCCTGGATGCCGCGGTTCCAGGAATACGACGTGGTCGAGATCCGCGCCCGCCCGGAGGAGAATATCAGGGACATCCCCTGCTATGCGGAGTTGGCATTCAGTCCGGCCGAAGCGGCTCAGCGATTGCTTCAAAAGGGCTATCCCGATCGGGCGCTGGCCTTCCTGAAGGCCGAATCCGCCGCCGGGCCGGAACCTGTCTGGTTGAGCTACGTGTGTGCGGTGCAGGCCGGCGATTGGGCGCTGGCGGACCGGATGGCGCCGGCGGCGCGCGCGCTGCTGACGCAACTGGAGGAGGCGCGCGGCCTGGCGCCGGAGGCGCTCACCGTCAACGGCCACACCGGTAGCGCGCTGGCGCAACACCGGCGCGTGCGATTGCCGGTGGGACGTTTCGATTCGGTGACCTCGCGCCTGGTGGCTCCCCTCCAGAGTTTGGAACTCGAGCGTGACGACGACTGCGGGCCGGACTGTCAGGTCAACTGGCGCCTGCCGGTGCGGCTGGCGGCGGGTCGGTACCGCATCGGTTTCACGCTGCATGCGCCGCGCCGCAGTCCGGCCGACGGTCCGTGGGCGTTGGCGATCGGCGACAACACGGCCCGCCCGCCTCAGCGCGTTCAATTGGCGGCCGTGGTCCGCGAGCGGATCAGTCGCGAGGTGGAGGTGGGCGTCGAAACCGACTACGAACTGCGCCTCACTTCGGGTGCGCAGGGCGGGGTGTTGGCGGTTGAGGATGTGGAGATTCTGTGGGGGGATGCCGATCTGTTCCGGGTGGAACGGCTGGACTTGCAGAGGGCGCTGATCCGGCACAGCCTGCAGCGCGGCGATCATGCCGGTGCCGGCGTGCTGCTGGCGGCGGCGCGGCAGTCGGTCCCGGATGATTTTGGTCTCGACCGGCTTGAACTCGCCTGGCTTCAGGCCGGCGGCGCCGGGGCGACGAACCTGGCGCCCGTGGCGCGGCGTATTCTCCAGGTGGCGCCTTCCGATGGCGCCGCGCTTGCGGCGCTGGCGCCGGTCGATGAGACCGCGCAGCGCCTTTGGGATCGGCTGAAGGATCGCCAGGGGCCGGGGTTCACGCTCTATCCGTGGTTCAGACTGGTGCGACTGGCCATGACGCCCGACACCGGGCGGCGGGAGTGTGTCTTTGAAGCGCTGCGGGACAACACGCCGGTGCTCAAGGTGCGGGCATGGCGGCGCAAGGACCGGCGTAACGCCGCGTATTTTTCGGCGCCTTTGGGCGACCGGGTGTTGCAGCGGGGCGAGCGTGTGCGGATCGAGATCCCTCCCTCACCCGAGACGGGCGTCTATGCGGGAACCTGGTTCACGGTTGAATCGCCGCCATTCTGGTTGTCGGCCCCGCTGACATCGCCGGGACTGACGAAAGGTCGGATCCCGCTCCCGTAGCGGGTGTGCCCGGTCAGGGCGGCGCCGGGACCGATCCGCTGTAGAGACGAAGGACGCGGAAGGCATCCCACAATTCCAGGACCGGCGTCATGGCATGGCCGTCGGGCGGCAACGGCCAGGTCAGGGTCACCGGCAAGGCCTCGACCGTCACGGGCGCCAGCCAGCCGTTCGTGGCGACTCCATGTTGTTTCGACCACAACAGGCGCGGGTGGACCTGCATGACGTGGCCTTGCTTGCTGACCCTCACGATGACGGCCCGGGTGTCGGCAACGCGTTCGACGTTGTAGCGGTGCTGGCCGCCCATGACGGCAATCCGGGGCAGCTCAAGCCGTTTCGCCTCGCGCGAGGCAGAGGCGATGCCGTCCTCGCAGGTGACGGCCGTGGTGAATCCGGCCTTGGCGACGAAGGCCGGGGTTCGCGAATGGTACTGGCCGAACGGATAGCAGAATCCCTCGGGCCTGAAGATGCCGTGGCGGCGCAGATCCTTGAAGCAGGCGGCCAGCTCCGCCGCGGCCGTCGCGTCATCCGCGGCGCGCAGGTTGGCATGCGAACGGCCGTGTCCGCCGAACCGGAGCGTCCCGCGTTGTTGAGCGGCCCGCACTTCGGGCCATGACAGCATGGGGGCGCCTTCGTAGCTCCGGCGCGTGGCGGGCGTGTCGCTCACCTGGCCGGTGATCAGGTAGCAGACACCGCGGAATCCATAGCGGCGGAGCAGGGGTTCGGCCCTTTCAACCGTATTCAGATAGCCGTCATCGAATGTGATGATGACCGGTTTGGGCGGCAAGCGCTTGCCCCAGGTTCGATGGGCGGCCAGATCGGAGGGCAGGATGGTTTCGTAGCCCTCCAACCTCAACGCGGCGAGGTGGGCCTCGAAATCCTCAAGGGTCACCCACCAGGGGGTGTCGGCCTCGTTGCCGATCTTGTGATACATGAGGATGGGCACGGGATAGATGCGCGCCTGTTCGATCGAGAGCACGATTCCAAGGCCAAGGACGATGAGGGACAGCGCGAGCACTCTCACGGCGATCCAGATCGACCGCCGGCGCGAAGCCGTAACCGGGTTTGACGGGTTTGTGTTCATCGTCACGATGATGGTGCGCCGAACAGGCGGGGAAGTCAAGGCGCAGACCCGTTTCCGTGATTCCGGGAACACTGGCCCCCGGTGCCGGTGTGTGGTATGTTTCAAAGAATGCAGTCCGGCGAAGGGGGCAAGGCGATAGGGGGTGGAGCGGCGCGATGATCGGAAACCTGTTTCTGGCGCGGGAAAGCCGCGGCGAGTTGGGCCAGGCGGTGAATCTGGGTCTCAATTGCGCCGTTGGCATGGCCGTGTTTTCCTTCCTCGGCTACTGGGTCGACCAGCGTCGCGGCGGCGATCGCATCCTGTTCACGCTGCTGGGCATGACGCTCGGCCTGGCCTATGGCGCCTATGAGGTGTGGAAAGTGATCCGGATGCTCAACCGGCAGTGCGCGGAAGCATGCCGCAAGCAGGCGTCTCCGGCGGGTGAAGCGGCGGGGACCGGGCCCACGTCCGGCCCGGCGGACGGCCCGCAGGCATAAGATGAAGGACCCTGAGTGACGCGACCATGACGAATGCGGTTATCAGTGTGGTTGACCAGCGCGGCCAGGCGGTGCAGGCGTTCATCATGCATCACATGGCCGACTCGCACCGCTGGACCTGGTTGCCGTACCTGCACCAGCAACTGCCTCGCTACCTGTCGCTCCACGGCGTCATGGTGATCGTGGCGGCCATCATTCTCGTCTATGTTATGTCTGTCGTTTGCCGCAGGATCCCGGCGGTGCCGACGGGTCTGCTGAACCTCGTGGAGTTCTTCGTCCAGTTCATCCGCGACGAGATCGCGATCCCTTTTTTGGGTGAAAAGGACGGTCCGAGGTTCACCCCGATTCTGTGCAGCTTCTTCTCCTTCATCCTGATCATGAATCTCATCGGGTTGGTGCCTTGTTTCTACACGGCGACCAGCAACATCAATGTCACGGGCGCCCTGGCGGCCATCACGCTGGTATTCATGACGGTTGGGGCGATATGGAAGAACGGGCCGGCAGGGTTCATCCGGGGGTTCGTTCCGCCTGGCGTGCCGTGGCCGATTCTGATTGTCCTCGTTCCCATCGAGGTGGTGGGGTTGGTCATCAAGGCCTTTGCGCTTATGATCCGGTTGTTTGCCAACGAACTGGCCGGGCATGTGGTGGTGTTTTCATTACTGGGACTTGTTGTGATGTTTGGCGCCGTGGCCCTGCCGGCGGTGGGCATGGCCATGGGCATTTACATCCTGGAAGTATTTGTGGCCTTCCTGCAGGCGTACATTTTCACGCTCTTGTCGGCGCTGTTTATCGGGCAGCGCTACCACCCGAGCCACTGAGGCGCAAGGAGTTTCGATGCTCAAGACCATGAACCGGATGGAAACGGTGGCGGCCATTGTGGCTGTCGTGCTGTTGGCGGCGGGGTGCCTGGCGGTGTTGCGTCCGTTCGTGTCGGCGATCCTGTGGGCCACGGTGCTCACCTATACCACCTGGCCGCTGCTGCTCCGCCTGGAGGGCTGGATGCGGGGGCGACGATCCCTGGCCGCCTTCACGATGACCTTTCTGATTGCGCTGGTCATGGTGCTGCCCTTCGTGGTGGCCGGGATCACGCTGGCTGAGAATGTGTCGCGACTGGAGGAGCTGTTTCACGTTCTGCAGGGGGGCTTGCCGGTCGAGGCGCCGGAATGGGTCGGGCGCCTGCCGTGGATTGGCCCGGCCGCTGAGGACGCCTGGCCAGGCTTCGCGCAGGACACCGGCTGGATCTCGGAAACATTGAAGGTTGCCGGATTGGGGGCCGGGAAGTGGCTGCTGACGCACAGCCTGGATTTCGGCAAGGGCATCATGCAACTGACGCTGAGCGTGGTAATCGTCTTTGTGTTCTACCGCGACGGTGAGCGCGTGACGGCTCGGATTGCGGCGGGGGGCCAGCGCATCGCGGGCGATGTTTCGCAACATTTGTTGTCCGTTGCGGGGAGTACGGTTCGCAGCGTCGTCTATGGCATCATCGGCACGGCGTTGGCGCAGGCAATCGCGGCGGCGCTCGGGTTCTGGGCGGCCGGTGTGCCGTCACCGTTTCTGCTGGGATTGCTGACGTTTCTGCTGGCCCTGCTTCCCGGGGGGCCTCCGTTTGTCTGGGTGCCGGCCGTCTTGTGGCTGTTCCATGACGGACACGTGGGGTGGGGCGTGTTCATGGCCGTGTGGGGTCTCTTCGTCATCAGCGGCATCGACAATCTCGTTCGCCCGTATTTGATCAGTCGCGGTTCGCATCTGCCGTTCGTCATCGTCCTGCTGGGCGCGATCGGGGGCGTGATTGCCTTCGGGTTCATCGGGCTCTTCCTGGGGCCGGTTCTGCTGGCCGTCGGCTACGCGCTGGTGCGGGAGTTCACCGCGATCCGTCCCCTGTCCGAGCCGCAGGCACCGGCAGACGCGACCCAGGAGACGTGAGAGAGGGTGTTCAGGTTTCAGGTGTCAGCATGGAAGCGGTTGCGGTCGGCCGGCTGCGTTGCCTGACACCTGACACCTGACACCGGGAACCGCCTTCCCTCCTTACAGTTCGACTTGCACGCCGATCTCAATGATGCGGTTGGGTGGCAGGTGGAAGAACTTGGAGGCGTCCAACGCATTGCGCGACAGGTAGGAGAAGAGATGTTTGCGCCAGGGCCGCATGTTGTGGCCGGCGCCCAGGATCAGGGTTTCGCGCCCCAGGAAGAAGGTGCATTTCATCGGTTCCAGGTCCAGCCCCTCGATCCGCAGGCTGCGCAACAGGGCCGCGATGTCCGGGTCTTCGCTGAAACCGTAGCGCGCGACAATACGCGTGACGCCGGCGTCGAGGCGTTCGACGGTCGCCCGTTCGGCCTCCGGAATGCGCGGCACTTCCTCGTTCATGACCCGCAGGAGCACGATGGTCTGGTGCAGGATCTTGTTGTGCTTGTAGTTGTGCAGCAGCGTGCGCGGCACAACGTCGGCGTTGCCGGTCAGAAAGATGGCGGTACCGGGAACCCGCAGCGGAGGTTTGCGGATCGCCTCCTTTAGGAAGGCCTCCAGCGGCAAGCTCTCGTCGGCCAGCTTGCGGCTCAGCAGGAACCGGCCACGGTGCCAGGTGAGCATGAGCGTGAACATGGCGATGGCGACGCTCAGGCCCACCCAGCCGCCATGGGGGATCTTAAGGGTATTGGAGGCGAAGAAGGCGGTGTCTAGGGCGAAGATGGGCGCCGTGACCAGGGCCACGAGGAGTGGATGCCAATGCCACCGGCGGCGCATGAAGATCGTCAGCATGATCGTCGTGAGGAGCATGGTCATGGATACGGCCAGTCCGTAGGCGCCGGCCAGGGAGTCGGAGTGGCGGAACCCGAGCACGAGGGTGACGGTGCCGACCAGCAGCATGCCGTTCACGGCTGGCAGGTAGACCTGGCCGATCGTCGCTTCGGAGGTATGCACGATCTCCTGACGGGGGCAATAACCGAGCTGCATCGCCTGGCGCGTCAGGGAAAACGCGCCGGAGATTACAGCCTGGGACGCGATGACGGTGGCCGTAGTGGCCAGGATGACGAGCGGATAGAGGGCCCATCCCGGGGCCAGCCGGTAGAAGAGCTGGGACTGGGCCCCGGGCTCGTCCAGGTGCAGCAACAGGTAGGCACCCTGGCCGAAGTAATTCAGCAGCAGGGCCGGCAGTACAAAGGTGAACCAACCGATGCGGATCGGCAGGCGGCCGAAGTGGCCCATGTCCAGGTAGAGGTCCTCGCCGCCGGTCATGCACAGGAAGACGGTGCCCATGGTGACAAACGCGTGGAAACGGTGTTCCGCGAAGAAGGCGACCGCATACGCGGGGTTCATGGCGACCAGCACGCCGGGTGCCTGCACGATGTGACGGAGGCCCAGCCACGCAATGACGACAAACCAGACGGCCATAATCGGGCCGAAGACGGTTCCCACCCGTTGAGTGCCTTGCTTCTGAAGCCAGAACAGGCCGATGAGAATGACCAGCGCCAACGGCACCACCCAGCCGTGCAGGGTGGGGGCCGCCACCTGCAGCCCTTCCACAGCACTCAAAACGGAGATGGCCGGCGTGATAAGCCCGTCGCCGTAGAGCAGGGCCGCGCCGAACAGTCCGAACGCGACAATCAGTTTGGACCCCACGGACGTTGTGCCCGGCTGGTCGCCGCGGCGGACCAGTGCCATGAGCGCCAGGATGCCGCCTTCGCCACGGTTATCAGCGCGCAGGACCAGGGTCAGGTACTTCAAGGTGATCAAGCCGGCCAGGGACCAGAAGATCAACGACAGGACGCCCAGGATTGACGCCTCGGTGGGTGGGGTCGTCTGGTTGAAACACAGGCGGAAGGCGTAAAGGGGGCTGGTCCCGATGTCGCCGTAGACCACGCCCAAAGCCGCCAGACTGAGGGCGAACAGCATTCGTTTCGGATGTGGTGCCGGGGTTTCCATGAGGTGGTGATGAGTGGCACTGTAGCGGGATGCGGCTGTCTTCGCAAGAACGCGGAGAATCGTTTGTCATCCCGACGCGCGGTGTGATAACTTTGGACGGGAAGGGTGTAGCGGTACAGGCGCTGTGCCGTTTCGAAAGGAAGGCAAGCATCATGGATATGTCAGGATCGGTTTCAAGCATCGGGGCGGGGTTGGTGGCGATCGGGGCGGGGCTGGGCATCGGCCGGGCGGCTGCTTCAGCGGTGGAATCCATCGCCCGACAGCCCGAAATGGCGCCGAAAATCCAGGTCACCATGCTGATCGCGGCGGCGTTGATCGAGGGGGTGGCGTTGTTCTGTGCTGTCATCTGCCTTCTGGCGAAGTGATCGCCAACAGGTCGGCTGGGAAGGTGACCGCACATGGATGAGGGGGTTCTTCAGGTTGGCACGGCGATCGTTGAGGCGGCGCAGTCCGCACCGGCGCATGGTGCCTCGAGCGATTTGATGGCCGTGTCGGGACCGTTGATGATCCTGACGTGGATCACCTTCATCCTGATGGCGTTCGTTTTGTACAAGGTGGCCTGGAGGCCGGTCCTGGCGGCGCTCGACCAGCGCGAGCGATCCATCCGGAAGTCGCTGGCTGACGCCGAGGCGGCGCGGGCGGAGATGGCGTCAACGGAGGCGCGAAATCGTAAGGGTCTGCAGGACGCGGAGGCGGAATCCCGGCGACTCGTGGCGGAAGCCCGTGCCGCGGCGGAAGCCGCGACCCAGTCCATCCAGGTGCGCGCCCAGCAGGAAGCGCAGGCCATGATCGACGGGGCTCGTCGCGAGATCGAGTCCGCCACCCGGCAGGCGCGGCAGGCATTGCGAGTCGAAACCGCCGACCTGGCGGTGAGCCTGGCTACCAAGGTCATCGGGGACTCCATGGACGCGGCACGGCATCGCGAACTGGTCGATCGCCTGCTGAAGGAGGCGTGAGATGCGGTTGCCGGCTCCAGCCGCCCGCCGCTATGCCCGCGCACTCCATGCGTTGGCGGTGGAGGAGCATGTTGACGACGCCGTGCAGGCGGATCTGGCGATGCTCGGGCGGACGCTCGCCGGCAGTCCAGAACTCCAGCGGTTTGCCGGGGATTACCTCATTCCCCGCGGCGCCCGGGACCGGGTGTTGACGGCCTTGTTCGCATCGCGGGTGCATCCACTGTTGTGGCGGTTCCTGCGGTTCCTGGAGGTGAAACAACGTCTGGGGTTGATCGGGGGCATCGCGGGCGCGTATGCCGCTGACGACGAATCCCGCCGGGGGGTGGTGCGGGGCGCCGTGACCTCCGCCGCGGCGCTCGATCAGCCTCGTGTGACCGCCATTGCCGCCCTGGCATCGGCGCGGACCGGTCGGACCGTGGTGATGTCGGCCCAAGTCGACGATGCGCTGCTGGGCGGATTCAGCCTGAGGGTGGGCGATACGGTGTACGACTACAGTCTTGCTGCGCGCCTGCGCCTGGCGCGGAAGGCGTTGACGGAAGGACAGGGATGAAACGATGAGCGTGGATTTGCGGCCTGAGGAAATCACTTCCATTCTGAAGCAGCAACTGGCGGCCTTCGATCGCCAGGTGGATGTGTCGGAGGTGGGCACCGTGCTGAGCGTCGGCGACGGCATCGCGCGGGTGGCCGGACTGGCGGGCGTCATGGCGGGCGAGTGGGTGGATTTCGGCGGCGGGTTGACGGGCATGACGTTGAACCTGGAAGAGGACAACGTCGGCATCGCCATTTTCGGCGAGGATTTTAACGTTACCGAAGGCGCCACCGTACGCCGTACCGGCCAACTTGCCTCGGTGCCGGTGGGCGAGGCCATGGCGGGACGAGTCGTGGATGCCCTGGGCCGCCCCATCGACGGCGGCGGCGCGATCACGGCGGCGGAAACCCGCCCGATCGAAATCAAGGCGCCGGGGATTATCGACCGCGCCGACGTGCGCGAACCGATGCAGACGGGCATGAAGGTGATCGATGCGCTCACACCCATCGGCCGTGGCCAGCGCGAACTGATCATTGGCGATCGTAAGACCGGCAAGACGTCGCTGGCCATTGACACGATCATCAACCAGCGCGGCGGCAATGTGATGTGCTTCTACGTGGCGATCGGGCAGAAGCGCTCGACGGTGGTCCAGATCTGCGAGACCCTGCGGAAGCATGGCGCCATGGCGTACACGACGGTCGTGGCGGCCACGGCATCCGACCCGGCCCCGATGCAGTTCCTGGCGCCGTACGCGGGCTGCACGATGGCCGAGTATTTCCGCGACACCGGCCGGCATGCGTTGATTGTCTATGACGACCTGACCAAACAGGCGCAGGCGTATCGCCAGTTGTCGCTGTTGTTGCGCCGCCCCCCGGGACGGGAGGCGTTCCCGGGCGATGTGTTCTACTTGCACAGCCGGCTGTTGGAGCGCGCCGCCAAGCTCAGTCCCGAGAAAGGCGGCGGCAGTCTGACCGCGCTGCCGATCGTCGAGACCCAGGCAAACGATATTTCCGCCTACATCCCGACCAACGTCATTTCCATCACGGATGGGCAGATCTTTCTGGAGTCCGATGCCTTCAATTCCGGGCAGCGCCCGGCCATCAACCCGGGCATCTCCGTCTCGCGGGTGGGCGGCGACGCCCAGCTCAAGGCGATGAAGCAGACGGCCGGTTCGCTGCGCCTGGAACTGGCGCAGTATCGCGAACTGGCCGGGTTCTCCCAGTTCGCCTCGGATCTCGACGCCGCCACCCGGCACCAGCTCGAACGCGGCCGCCGCCTGATGGAGGTCATGAAGCAGAACGTGCACGAGACGCTGTCGGTCGCGCAACAGGTGGCGATCATTTACGCCGGGACCCATGGCTACCTCGATTCCCTGCCCGTCGCCAAGATCAAGGCCTTCGAAGGCATGTTGATGGAGGCGCTCAATCGCGAACCGGCGGAGTATCGCCGCCAGTTCGAGGCGGACGGAGCGATGACGCCCGCGGTGGTGCAGGCGCTGGAGTCCGTCCTCAAGCGGATGGCGGTGCGCGGGGACTGAGGATCGACCATGCCGAGCCTGAAGGAATTCAATGTCAAGCTGACCCGCCTGCGGAGCACACGCAAGCTGACCCGCACCATGAAGCTGGTGTCGGTCAACAAACTGCGCCGCGCCCAGGAGGCGGAGCGGCGGACGGGTTTGTGTACGGCCAAGATGATGGGGATAGTTGCGCGCCTGACCTCGGCGGCGCCGGAGTTCAGCCACGTTCTCCTGGCGCCGCGCCGGGCGGTGCGTTCGGCGCTGGCGATCGTCCTGACCTCGGACCGGGGTTTGTGCGGCGGCTTCAACAACGGCCTGCTGCGCGTCGTGCAGACATGGATGCTGGAACGGCGGGCGGCGGGACTGCACATCGAGGTGAGCTGTTGCGGACGGCGCGGCTACGCGTTCTTTCGCAGCCGTGGCGAGGTCAACCGGTTCTACGAGGAAGCCGCGGGGCGACCGGAGTTCGGGCATGCGTTGCAGATCGGCCGGGAGGCCCAGGCGGCGTTTGCGAGCGGGCGCATCGACGAAGTGTACCTGGCGTACAATGTGGCGCAGAACGCCCTGACGCAGACTCCGACGATCCGGCGGTTGCTGCCCCTGGATCCGGCGGAACTGACGGGCGCTGTCACGGCGGACGACGGGACCGACTGGATTTTCGAGCCGGGTCCGGTGGAACTGCTGGCCAGCCTGCTGCCGCGCGTCATCCACCTCAAGATCTACTCGGCCCTGCAGGCCAGTGCCACGGGTGAGCACAGCGCGCGCATGCGGGCCATGGACCAGGCGACGACCAATGCCGACAACCTGATCGGCTCGCTGACGCTGCAACGCAATCGTGCGCGCCAGGCGGAGATCACGACGGAACTGACCGAGATTGTGGCCGGGGCTGAGGCGCTCAAGTAGGGCGCAGCTCCGAAGCATTGTAGCCAACGGACGCAGGAGTTGGAGCGGCGCTGAAGTGGGGCGGCACAGGGACAGTGGAAGGCGGAACAAGGCTATGGATACGATGATCGAGGGCAAGAATGGACGGGTTACGCAGGTACTCGGCCCGGTGGTCGACGTGGAGTTCGCCGATAACGAACTGCCGCCGATCCTGACCGCGCTGCAGGTGACCAACCCCTTCATCAACGACCAGCGGTGGAATCTCACCCTGGAGGTCGCCCAGCATCTGGGCAACAACGTGGCGCGAACCATCGCGATGGACGCCACGGACGGGCTGGTGCGCGGGGCCGAGGTGCGCAGCACGGGTGAAGGGATCACGATGCCGGTGGGTCCCGGCACGCTGGGGCGCGTGTTGAACCTGCTGGGGGAACCGGTCGATAACGCCGGTCCTGTGACGGCCGAGAAACGGATGCCGATCCACCGCCTGGCGCCGCGTTACCAGGACCAGGACACGCACGATACGTTGTTGGTCACCGGCATCAAGGTGATCGATCTGCTGGCGCCCTACCGCAAGGGCGGAAAGATCGGGCTTTTCGGCGGCGCGGGTGTGGGCAAGACCGTCCTGATCCAGGAACTCATCCGCAACGTCGCGACCCAGCACGGCGGTTACTCCGTGTTCGCGGGGGTGGGGGAACGTACCCGCGAAGGCACGCAACTCTACCGCGAGATGCGGGAATCGGGCGTGATCAAGAAGACGGCGCTGATCTTCGGGCAAATGAACGAGCCGCCCGGCGCCCGGGCGCGCATTGCGCTGTCGGCCCTGACCGTGGCGGAGTATTTCCGCGACGAACTGCACCAGGATGTGCTGCTGTTCATCGATAACATCTTCCGGTTCACTCAAGCGGGGTCGGAGGTGTCCGCCCTGCTGGGCCGCATCCCGTCGGCCGTGGGATACCAGCCCACGCTGGGAACCGACATGGGCGAATTGCAGGAGCGCATCACCTCGACCCGCAACGGGTCGATCACGTCGATCCAGGCCATCTATGTGCCGGCGGACGACTACACTGATCCGGCGCCGGCCGCCACCTTTGCGCATCTCGACGCCACCACCGAACTGTCGCGCGCGATCTCGGAACTGGGGATCTATCCCGCGGTTGACCCGCTGGCCTCCTCGTCGAGCATGCTGTCGCCGGATATTGTGGGCGACGTGCATTACCGCGTGGCCCGCGGTGTGCAGGAGATCCTCCAGCGCTACAAGGAACTGCAGGATATCATCGCCATCCTGGGGATGGATGAACTTTCCACCGAGGATCGTCTGACGGTCGAGCGGGCGCGCAAAGTCCAGAAGTTTATGTCGCAGCCCTTCTTTGTGGCGGAACAGTTCACCGGCATGCCGGGCGCCTATGTCGAGTTGGTCGACACGATCCGTTCGTTCGCCGAGATCATGGACGGGAAGCATGATTCAGTGCCCGAACAGGCGTTCTACATGGTCGGCCGGATCGAGGATGTGCTGGAGAAGGCCAAACGGATCCGGCGCGAGGGCCAGGGATGAGTTTCCGGGTCATCCTCAGCACACCGGACAAGACCTGGTACGATGGTCAGGTCGAGTCCCTGGTGGGCCCGGGTTTGAACGGGCGCTTCGGGGTGCTGATGCGCCATGCGCCCATGATCATCGCGATCGATGCCGGCCTGGTGGTCCTGCAGGAGGCCGGGAACGAGACGTTGTTCGTGGTGGAAGCCGGCGTGGCTGAAGTGACGGGCGAGCAGATGACGCTGTCGGTGGATGACGTGCACCCGGTGCGCGATCTGGCCGATGCCGAGGAAAAACTGCAGGAATTGAGGACGGCAAGAACCCAACACGTGATGGGAGCATGACCGCATGAACGATGGCACCGAAAAGAAGCCGCGGATCAGCGCCTTGTCGGCCGGGTTCCAGTTCGCCGTGTGCGTGTTGATCGCGATGGCCCTGGGCACCTACACGGACAACCGTCTGGGGTGTAAACCGTGGGGTGTGCTGGGCGGGATGGTGCTGGGGATGCTGATTGCCACGTGGAGTGTGCTGCGGCCGCTGTGGATGGAAGCCAATGAGGCGGACCGCGCCCCAAGACCTCCCAAGACGGATGACGAATTGTAGGCCGATTCCGGTGTCGTTGCGGCATGGGCGCGTGAATCCCCTTGAAACGGGCGGTTCAATGCCGTAAAGTAGATCCCCGTAATGATTAAGCGTTTCTTGCAGCACATCAAACGGCGGGTGCTGCGTGCATCACACTCCGCCCCGAAACCGTCCGAACCTTCTGTCGCGAAGCCGCCGGCTGCCAAGTCTTCGGCCCCGGCTCCGAAACAGGGTGCGGCTCACAAACCCGGTCCCCATCCCAAACTCGAATCCCGTGCGGGGTTGCCTCATCCGGCGCATCCGCCGCGGTCAACGGCCGGCCGGGCCGCTCCGGTCCCGCGCGCCCACAAAGCGGCGGCCCCGGAACCGTCGCCCGCGGAATTGCACAAGGGGTGGTCGATCGAGTCCTTCCCCGTCGACCCGGCCGAAGGGAAAACGCGGTTTCACGATCTCGAGTTGCCGTCCGAGGTCATGCATGCGATTGCCGACCTTGGGTTCCAGTACTGCACGCCCGTCCAGGCGGTGTCGATTCCCCCGGCCCTTGAAGGCAAGGACATCACCGGCAAGGCCCAGACCGGCACGGGCAAGACGGCGGCGTTTCTTGTCACCATTTACACGCGCTTCCTGCGCCACCCCCGCCTGAAGCCGGCGCGCCACGGCACCCCGCGCGCCCTGATTCTGGCGCCCACGCGCGAGCTGGCCATCCAGATCGAGCACGATGCCCATGCCCTGGGACCCTACACGGGGTTGCGTACGCTGGCCGTGTACGGTGGGATGGACTACGGGAAACAGCAGGACATCCTGAAGACCTCCAGTCCCGACATCCTGGTGGCCACGCCGGGCCGCCTGCTCGATTTCAAGCGCAGCGGCTGCCTGGATCTGGGCCAGGTCGAGATTCTCGTGATCGACGAAGCCGATCGCATGCTGGACATGGGGTTCATTCCCGATGTCCGTTCCATCGTGCGGGCGACCCCGCCGCGCGAACTGCGGCAGACCCTGCTTTTCAGCGCCACGCTCACCGACGACATCATGCGCCTGGCGGCGCAATGGATGAATGACGCCGTTCGTCTCGAGGTCGATCCCGAACATGTCACCGTGGACAACATCGAGCAGATCGTCTTTACGGTCATGGCCAAACAGCGCTTTGCCCTGCTCTACAACCTGCTCAAGCGCGACCATCTCCAGCGCGTGCTGTTGTTCTGCAACCGGCGGGACGAGACCGACTACGTGCTGCGGAAATGCGAGCAGTACGGGATCAACGCCGCCATGATCTCCGGCGCGGTGGCCCAGAAGCGGCGCCTGCAAGTGCTGGAAGGCTTCCGCGACGGCAGCATCCGCGTCATGGTGGCGACCGACGTGGCCGGGCGCGGGTTGCACGTGGACAACATCAGCCACGTGATCAATTACGACATCCCGTATGACGTCGAGGACTACGTGCACCGGATCGGCCGCACGGGTCGCGCCGGAGCCAAGGGCGTGGCCTACACGTTCGCGAGCGAAGACGGGTCATTTACGCTTCCGCTGATCGAACAGTACATCGGCCGCGCTCTCGACTACCAGAATCCGGAGCCGGCGATGCTGGAACTGCCGGCGGCCTCCCGGACCCTGCGGCCCGCCACCGAGGAGCGCAGCGGGCGCAGCGGCGTCAATCGGCCACGCCCGTATCATGGGGGGTCTCGCAGTTACGGCGGGCGGCGAAAGTAGGGGCGTCGGCTGTGCCGTGCTCTCATGAACGGGTCGGCAACTCGGCAGCGGCGGCCGGGCGGTTTGAAAGGCGGTGCGAATGTATACTCCATCCCATAAGATCCTTGAAAACTATGCAAAAATCTTCGTCAATTTCGCCCTGAATTCGGGCAAGGGCATCAAGAAAGGCGATGTCGTCTATCTCGTTGCCGAGATGCCCGGCCTGCCGCTGGCCAAGGAAGTGTACAAGGCTATTCTCCTCAGCGGCGGTTTCCCCATGGTTAAACTGGTGGATGACGATTTCCAACTGATCCACTACCAGGTCGCCACGGAAGCCCAATTGGCGTTCTTTCCCGAGAAATCCATGAAGGGCCTGGCCGATCAGATCGACCAGTGGATCCGGATACTGGCCTGCAAGGATCCGCTATCCCTGAGGAATGTCGATCCCCGGAAGATCATGCTTTCCACGCACTCGGGAAAGAAGTTCCGGGACTGGCTGGATGCGAAAGAGGACCAAGGCCGATTCAGCTGGACCCTCGGACTCTACGGGACCGCGGGCGCTGCCCGGGAGGCGGGACTGACCGAAAAGGAGTACTGGAAACAGATCACCAAGGCCTGCTTCCTGGATGACAAGGATCCCGTCGGACGGTGGAAGAAGGTCTTCGTTGCCATCACCAGGATCGTGCGCCAGCTCGACGCACTTCCCATTGAGCGGCTGCATGTCAAGGCCAGCGACACGGACCTCTGGATCACGCTCGGCAAGAAGAGACGATGGCTTGGAGGAAGCGGCCGGAATATTCCGAGCTTCGAGATCTTCACGTCCCCGGACTGGCGCGGCACGGAAGGGAAGATCCACTTCAATCTCCCGCTTTACCGGTACGGCAACCTGCTGAAAGACGTCCGGCTCGAATTCAAGAACGGACGGGTGGTGAAGGCGTCCGCGGGACAGAACGAGAAGTTCCTGAAGCAGATGATCGCCCAGAAGAACGCCGACAAGATCGGGGAGTTCTCCCTCACGGACCGTCGTTTCTCGCGCATCACGAAATTCATGGCGAACTCCCTCTACGACGAGAACCATGGCGGACGCTTCGGCAATACGCACATTGCCGTGGGAAAATCCTATCACGACACCTACACGGGCAATGCCGAGCGGATGACCAGCGCTAACTGGGAGAAGCTCGGGTTCAACCATTCGCCCGAACACACGGACATCATCGCGACCACCGACCGGACCGTGACGGCCTTCCTGAAGGGCGGAGAGCGGAAGATCATCTACGAAGGTGGCGAGTTCACGCTCTAGCTCCTTAGTTGACTCTTTGCCGGCTTGGCGCTATTGTCTCGCGCCATGCAAGCTAAAGACTTCTACACGTCTTCTATAGCCTGTGTCATTGGCGCGACGATGTGCCTGTCGGCCGCCCCGGCGGTCCTTGCCGCCCCGTTGGCCCCGGGCGATGTGGCGATTGTGGCGGTCAATACCGATGGCGATTCCTTCGCGTGGGTGGCGTTGCGTCGTATCCCCGGCCAGACGGTCATCAACTTCACGGATTCCTCTGTCAGCAACGGCCTCTTCCGCTGGACAGAGCACATGGGTGAACGGCCGGGCGGCCCGCTGCAATGGTCGGCGCCGTCGTCGGTGGCGGCGGGGACGGTCGTGCGCTGGGACGGCTCGAACAAGGTGTGGTCATTGGGGGTGGCGGCCGGTGCGGCCCCGGAATTGTCTACCGACGGGGACCAGGTGATCGTCTACACGGGGTGCATTGTCAGCAATGGGGCCTACGGGACGACTTGGTGCGGGGATCCCGCGGGAGCGGTGCTGGTGTACGCGGTGAACGTGGCTAACGGGGGGTGGAACAACGTGTCGGGTGGCAGTCCCACCACCAGCTTCGTTCCGCCGGGACTGTCGGTGGCGGAGGGCACGGCCGTGCATCTTGGCAGCAAGGACGATGCCTGCTACTCGGGGCCGCGGCGGGGAAAGACGGCCGATCTGAGGCGGTGGATCGCGGACCCGGCGAATTGGACGACTTCGCAGGATGCCCTCGATCCGACTCACTGGCCGTTGGCGTTTGAAGTGTTGCGGGAGGGGACCCTCATCTCGCTCCAGTGAACCGGCGGCGGGCTCACAACCGCATGCCGAAAAGGACCCCGGCTCAGATGGAGGAATCGCCTGCATTTCGGTAGGGTGAGGCGTCCCGCCGAGCCGTCTTGGCTGGGATTCCGTATTGCTCAACTGGCCGATAGGGCTGGAACGCCGACCCGGTCGCAATAACGTCGGATGACGCATTCGTCGCATTTCGGGCGACGTGGCAGGCACAGGGTTTGCCCGTAGGCCACCAGGTATCGGTTCAAAGTCTTCCAGTAACGTTTGGGCAGGATGGCGCGGAGCGCCATTTCCGTCTCCAGCGGGGTTTCGGTCTTCACCAACCCCAGCCGGTTGGTGATGCGGTGCACGTGAACGTCCACACAGATGCCGTGTTTGTCGAAGGCCTCGGTCACCACCAGGTTGGCGGTCTTCCGTCCGACCCCGGGCAGGCGGATCAGTTCCTCCACGGTCTCGGGGATCTGTCCGGCAAACAGCGTCTCCACCGCCTCCGGCAGGCTCTTCAGCATGCGGGCCTTGGTGCGGTAAAAGCCCACGGGAAAGAGGAGGCGTTCCAGGTCGGGCCGTGACACGCGGCGCAGGTCGGCGAGCGTGGCGACCTTGCGGAACAGGCGCTCGACGACTTGCGTGGTGGTCTGGTCCTTGGTGCGGGCGCTGAGGATGGTGGCCACGAGCACACGGAATGGATCGAGAGTGCGCGCGGCCATGAAGCCGGCGACCGGCGAGGACCGGCTGTCGAAATAGCGTTTCAGGGCGCGGTGGACCGGGGCGATGTCGGACGGCTTCATGGGGTGGAGGAGGGATCTTCGAGTGCTGCTCCCGGCTATCCTTCGAGCGATGTGAAGCCTTCGCGGATGGCGTATTTCGTCAGCATGGCGACATTGTGGACGCCGAGTTTCTGCATGATGTGGGTACGGTGGGTTTCGACGGTCTTGATGCTCACGTGGAGCGCGGCGGCGATATCCTTGGTGCTTCGTCCCTCCGCGATCAACTGCAGGATTTCCTCCTCCCGCGACGTGAGCTCGATCTTTTGCGGTTTGTGAGCGGGCCTGGCGTGCCGCGTGAACTCCTGGAGCACGCTGCCGGCGATGCGCGGGCTGATGTAGAGACCGCCCGTGGCCACCGTCCGGATGGCGTTGGCCAGTTCCGAGAAGGCGCAGTCCTTCAACAGGTAGCCGCTGGCGCCGGCTTCCAGCATGCCGGTGACGAAGCGGCGGTCGGAGTGCATCGACAACGCCAGGATCTTGAGCTGCGGCTGTTCTTCACGGAGCCGCCGTGTGGCGGCAATGCCGTTGAGGTCGGGCATGGCGACGTCCATGACGATGACATCCGGGGTGTGGGCCTGGGCGAGTTTGATCGCTTCATTTCCGTTGGTGCCTTCGCCGATCACCCGCATATCGCTCTGTTTGTCGAGCAGCGAGCGCAGCCCCTCGCGAATGATCTGGTGGTCGTCACACAGCAGAATTCGAATGCTCATGGGGGGTTCCTTTCCGGTCTTCGGCGGGCAATGACTCCAGGGGGGCGATCAGGGTCACGCGCGTGCCCGTGTCGGGCCGGCTCTCGATGGTCATGACTCCGCCGATCAGTTGCATGCGTTCCTGGATATTGAAGAGTCCCATGCCGCTGCGGGTGCTGCCGTGCTGGGTGCCGGCGTCAAACCCGGCGCCGTTGTCCCGCACCTCTATTTCAAGGTGACCGCGCTGGGTCCGGATGTCAATGGCGATCATGGCGGCGCGGGCATGCTTGACGGCGTTTAGAACCAGTTCGCGCACGGCCTGGAAGAGAATCACCCGGACGGCCATGGCGGCCGGTTCGTCCATGGATTGGCGCGTGATGCGGATATCCAGCCCATGCTGTTCGCCCATGTGCTCGGCCAGCCAATCGATCGCCGCGCCCAGGCCGATTTCGTGCAGCACGGGCGGACTGAGTTGGAACGTCAGGGAGCGGGTGACGCTGATCGCCTCTTCGACCAGACGCACCGAGCCCTGGAGCTGCCGCAGGAGCGGTGCATTCTTGGCCTCCAGCGTCAACGCCTCGAGTTTCATCTTGCAGAGCACCAGAGCCTGGCCCAGGCCGTCATGCAGTTCCACGGCGATGCGGCGGCGTTCCTGCTCACCGGCCATGGCGATCTCGGCGGCCAGGTGGCGGAGTTGCTGCTGGTACTGGAGCAACTTGGCTTCGGCCTGTTTGCGCGGCGTGATGTCCTTATAGATGGCGGCGATGGCGCCTTTGCGCGGGCTGGAAAACGACAGAAACAGGTCCTTCTTGAGAAAGTCAAGCCGTGTCTCGATCGTGACAGGCGGCCCGCCCTGGTCCAGGGCCGCATAGAGGTTCAGGAACAACGGTTTGTTGATGGGAACCATCGCTGAGGCGCGCCGGCCGATCATCTCCTCGGCGCGCATCCCGATGATCGCTTCCCCCGCCGGGTTGATCGCGGTCACTTGGGCATCCATCGGGGCGCCGGTCTGATCGTACACGAGGTCATACAAGGTGCAGCCTTCGCTCATGGACTCGAACAACTGCCGGAAACGCTTCTCGCTCTGGTCGAGCCGCTCCTCGGCACGATGTCGCTCCGTGATGTCATGGAACGTGACCAGCAACAGCGGCTTGTCGCCCCGTTGAACCGGTGTGAAACTGCTGTCCAGCCACACGTCGCGTCCCGAAGAAGTGGTTACACGGATGACATCCGATTGGCCGATCCCGGTAGCCAGGGCCTTCTGCGCCAGCGCCAGCAAACCCGACTGACGCCAGGAGGCGAGATGGTTGATGTTCTGGGTCAGGATCTGGCCCAGGGGGATATCAATGATGTGACTCATGGCCGGGTTGGCGAAGACGCATTGCCCGGACGAGGTGCAGGCCGCGATACCGACCGGTGCCGCCGCGATGATGGCCTGGTTGAGGGCGGTGATGTCCTGGAAACGGTGCTCGGCTTCCCGTTCGGCGGTCACGTCCAGCATCACGGTTTGAAAACGTTTTGAGCCGTTCGAGGGGAGGGTGGTGATTTCCTCGTGAATCCACCGGCACTCGCCGGCGGCGGTCAGGAGCCGGTAGGACATGGGGAATGACGCGTGCGCCGCGGCGGTATGGGCCGCGTATTCGGCGGCGACGCGCATGCGGTCGTCCGGATGAATCAGGTCGCGCAACCGGATGCGTCCGGAGAGGATGTCATCCGGTCGGTGGCCGAACCGGGCGACGTTTTCCGACACAAATTCGACGGTCTTGCCGGGCGCGTCATGCCAGATGGCCACCACGGCCGGGCTGCGGTTGACGATCTCCTTGAACTGGCGGAGTTCACGGACGGTTTGCTCCAGGGCGGCTTCATGTTCATGATCGGCCGTGACATCCCGGGCGATCCCGACGATGCGCCTGCACGTCCCGTCAGGTTCCCTGACGGCACCACACACCCCCTCGAGAAGACGCACAGCGCCATTCGGATGAATGACCCGGTGTGTGAAAGGCTCGGGATGCAGGGTGTGTTGGGCCTTTTCGATGACGGCGCCGACAACCGCGTGGTCTTCGGGCGGAACACACGCGAGCATGTTCTTCAGGTTCGGGGTGAAGGTGTCGGAGCGGCAACCGTAAAGGCGGTACATTTCTTCCGACCACACGGCCTGCTGGGTGGCGAGATCGAACTCCCAGCTTCCAATGTGCGCGAGCCGCTGGGACTCCGCCAGACTGCGCTGGCTGGCGCGCAGGCGTTGTTCGGTTTGGCTGTGGGCGACGATCTCCTGCTGGAGGCGCGCGTTAAGTCGGGCCAGTTCATCGGCGCGCAGGCGGAGCTGTTCCTCGAGAGGGCGTACCGCGTTGTTTGAATCCGTTGGCGTAAGCATGGGCATCACGTCTCCTGCCGTTTCAAGGATGCCGAGGGGCACGCGGCATGTCAAGTGTTCTTCCCATTTGTTCTTCCCATTTGAAGCGCATGGCCGCTTCTGCTAGTTTCGGCGCCACTACGCGGCATGTGTCCGCAAGGAGGCCAGCATGAGCATCAGGACATTGAAGGCGGCAGTGCGCGACGTGCCGGATTTTCCGAAACCCGGCATCATGTTCAAGGACATCACCCCGATCCTGAAGGATCCCGTCTTGTTTCGGGAGGCGATCCAGGTCTTCGCCCGCCGGCACCGGCAGCAGAACATCCGCAAGATTGCCGTGATCGACGCGCGCGGCTTTCTGTTCGGCTCGGCCCTGGCGTATGCGCTCAAGGCAGGCCTGGTCCCGATTCGCAAGAAGGGCAAGTTGCCGTTCACCACGCACGAGGAAACGTACGACCTCGAATACGGGTCGGCGACGCTCTCCGTGCATGTCGATGCGTTTGAAGCCGGCGAGCCGGTCTTGCTGGTGGACGATCTGCTGGCGACCGGCGGAACGGCGCTGGCGTCGGCCAACCTGATCGAACGCGCCGGCGGACGGGTGGTTGAGATCGATTTCCTGATCGAACTCGCGTTTCTCAAGGGGCGCGACAAGCTGGTCCGCTATCCGGTATTTGCGCCGATCCAGTTCTGACGGCTCCGCTTACCGCCGTCCGCAAGCGATGACGATCAAAGCGGCACCCAGGACCAGACACAGGAACATCGCGCCGGTACCCTTGCTGGAGGTTTCACGGCGTTCCTCGGGTTGCGAGGCGGCGGAGGCCAGAATGGTGTGGATCAGTTTCTTCATCTCGCGGTCTTCCATCACGCGGCTCTTGATGTCCAGTTGAAGTGGGACGGAGCCCATTGGCAGGCGCACCTGACCTTCGAGCACCATGGCCTCATTCGTCATCAGGCGGGTCTGCAAGTCCTCCACATCCAGTGTCTGCAGGCGTTCCGCATAGCGTCCCAACAGAAGATCGCTGGTATTGGTTGGCGTCCTGTCGGCGGGCTTGACGGCTGGCGCCGGGAGGCGCCGGATCGACAGCCACGTGTTGGGCTCATCGGCGGGCGACGCACGGCGGACGAACAGGCGGATCACGCCGGGATCGTTGGTCACCGGGGCCGATTCCTCGAACCCTTCCGGCAGGGTGAACGCGAGGTTGTGTTCCTGGATCTGGACGGGGATGGCGGGCACGGAGAGCGGGGCCAGGAGGCCGACGATCAGAATGGCCAGGGCCGGCCGGTGACGTGGATTTCCCGACTTCATGAGCCCACTATGTACCAGAGCCCCGTCCGGTCGGCTAGTACTCTCATTTCCCATTCCCATTCTTTCATATCGACCGCTCACCGCCAATAAGGCCCCTCCTACACTCTGGAAAGGAAGGCACCGGAGATCGTTGCCATCGTTGCATTTGGAATATCTTTGGTTACCTCTATATACAGGTCGGCCCCCCACAGAGAGTTCTCGTCCGACAGAACCACCGGAGTCGCGGGTTCGGCCTGGAGGGCTTCGATCGCCTTCATGTTGCGTTTCATCACGCCCCCGAAGTACAAAGGGATGTGGAGGAAACTCGTCACGCGGTCTCTCACAAAACGCTTGTTTTCCCATGTGAGTGTCGCTTCGTTCCAAGGGGTGGGGTCAAACTGCGGACAGCATCCATCTTTCATCGATTCATCTTCTCCTTCCTGGTCACCACCCGCCATCATGCTGAGGCGCGGCTTCGCGCCGATAGCATGGATGACTTGCTTGGAGTCTTTTCCGTTTTCGTGAGCCGAACACAATACGTCGGGCCACCGTTGTGAAAGAGATCGCCGAGTTCCCAACCCGTTCCGTCAATAACTTGCTTGAGTTCCGTTTCTGAGACAAATAGGTAATCGAACCATGGCGTGGCATACTGCTTGTACCTGACCCGGATGCGAATCTGTCCACTCATCCTGCCCCTGTGGCGATTTCGCTTGTGGTAGGCGAGATGAAGCGGGTCTGTTGTTTTATACGGATCGAGAATCTCAGCAAGAATCTGAGCGTCACCGCTCGTGCAACGGGTCAGTTCTCTCAGGAGGTATCTGGCTCTGTTGAAACTCCCGAACAAACCGAAGTTGTTTCCCAGCATGATGACCGTGTCGAACCTCCCATCCTTCGGGTTGAGTTGCGCGATTCCCTTCACTCGCGCGTCCTTAACGCCGCGCAACCTGCACAATTCCACGGCAGCGGGAGAAACGTCGATGGCGGTCACTCTGAACCCTTTGTTCTGAAGGTATAGCGAATGACGACCTGTACCGGCTCCAATGTCCAGAACTCTTCCTCTGGCACACCGAATGGCCCGCTGTTCGGGTTGTGGCCATTTGCTGTAACCGGCGAAATAGGTCTCCAGGGGGCGATCGAAGTCGACCAACCCATCATCCCTTTCAACCAACGCAAAACCTCCTCTGTCCGAATAGAAATCCAGGAGGGCGCGACCAAAAGCGTCTTGTCCATTCTTCATGTGATGACTCCAACGTCCGCGTTCACTTTCGGCGCGGAACACGAGGTGAAGTGCGACGCTTTGGCATTTTCAATGCTTGAGATCAGATCTGGTACTTCTGACAGCCTCTGTACCTGGAGGGTGGGTGGCGGATAATCCGGCGGCCAGGGATGAAAGCCGGCCCGCCAGATCCCTGTCAGACCCACGCGTTCGGCCCCCATGACGTCTGCTTCTGGATGATCCCCGACAAAACAGACTTGATCGGCTGACAGTTGAAGTTGCTTGAGGGCAAGGGCAAAGATTCCTGGGTCTGGTTTCCGCAAGCCGCAGCTCTCCGAAACAAGAATCACCGGGCAGTATCGCCACAGGCGCAACGCCACGATCTTGGCGTTCTGGGCTCGTGCAGAGCCGTTGGTGATGATACCCAGTCTGATGCCCCGGGCGGTGAGCATCTCCAGCGCTGCCTGCATGTCGTCCATGGCGACCGCCTGTGCAGGGAATTCCCACATCCAATGCCGATCGAAGTACGCCACATCGAGTGGCGTCTGCCACTCCGGCCACGCGGAAACGGCTGCAATCATGTCCTGTTTGTTCCGATATCCGCCCCGGTCCGCCAGAACCAGTCTTGCGGCAATCACTTCAACTGGCAGAGACGGAATTGCGTGACCGAAGTCGCGTTGGAAACATTCGGCGTAGTGCCGAATGGACGCTTCTCGGTTCGTCAGCGTGTTGTCGAGATCAAACAGGATGCCACGCATGTCTGTCACTAGACACCATGCTATGCGGTTCCGCCTTTGATATCAACGATTCTGAAAGACCGAACGTCGCCGTTCAGGATTGCCGAGTTTGCGAGGCATATCCTGCGACGGCGTGTGGTCGTGCCCAGGGAAGAGGTGCACATGGCCACGCGCAGTCGGAAAGGGTACTGGCGGATGAGCGGCAATAGCATCGTTCAACGTGCCCTGACCAACCGCTGGTTGCACGAACAGGGCGTCCCCGACATGCGCATGTTATGGATTACGCTTCACTACGGGCCGAACGCCCGTGTCTGACCTGACGGCTCTCGCCGTTGGGGAAGATTGTTCGGAACCGCCTGGTGCGGACCCGCATGCCAGGTGGTGTGGCAGCCGGGGCTG
>CAZTAJ010000040.1:0-33050 GCA_964611575.1 uncultured Verrucomicrobiota bacterium | reverse complement strand
AGCGATTCTCTAACCCTTGGTGCCTTCTTTCCCAGCCTCGCTAAGGATTCGGGGGCCACCCGCGCATGGGCGAGAATAGACTTGAAGCCGTGGCGCGGGGGTCGCTAACCTGAGCGCATGTCGTTTCTTGCTGCCATCGGTGACGGTGCGATCGGGCGCTTTAGCCGCCTGCGCTGGCTGGTGGCGGTTGCCTGGGCAGTCGTCATCCTGGCCTTCCGGCCGAGTTCATGGCCGCGCACGACGCGATGCGTGTTTGCGCGGCAGATCGTCTTCACGGGGTATGATGCGCTGGGGTTCGTCAGCATCATGGCGCTGCTGACCGGGATCGCGGTGGTGGTCCAGGCCCAGGTCTGGATGGGGCGACTGGGCCAGTCGGAGCTGCTCGGCCCCCTGCTGGTGGCGGTCATCGTCCGCGAACTGGGCCCGATCCTCGTCAATTTCATCGTGATCGGCCGCAGTGGCACGGCGATGGCGGCTGAGCTGGCCGGGATGACGGTGCGCAAGGAGGTTGATGTCCTCGACGCGCAGGGGCTGGATCCGATGGTCTACCTGGTCATGCCGCGGGCGATCGGCATGGCGGTGTGCGTGTGCTGCCTGGCGGTGGTGTTCGTGCTGGTCTCGTTCGGCAGCGGTTACCTGTGCGGCGCTTTCATGGGGACGGGCCCCGGTGAACCGACGATCTTTCTGCGCAGCGTACTGCGGGGCGCGGAACCGGCCGACTTCTACAACCTGCTGGCAAAGACCCTGATCCCCGGGTTGTTGACGGGGGTGATCGCCTCGCTGGAAGGCCTGTCGGTGGAGGGGATGGCGACCGACATCCCCCAGGCGGTGACGCGCAGCGTGGTGCGGTCGTATGCCGCGGTGGTCGTGGTATCGGTGCTGGTTTCGATTCTGACCTACATGTAAGCCCATGGACGCAACGGGACCCATACTTCAGTTTGACGGCGTGACGGTGCCGCCCGATGCGCATGCCTCCGCGGGGGTATGTGACGTGTCCTTCTGCCTTGAGGCGGGGGAGATCGGTCTGGTTGAGGTGGAGGAGGGGCGCGAATTCGTTCCGCTGGCGGATGCCGCCGCGGGGCTGGTGTTGCCCGCCACGGGACGCGTGCGGTTCATGGGGCAGCCCTGGGCGGAGATGAGCGCGCACCGGCAGTCGGACCAGCGGGGACGCATCCGCCGCGTGTTCCAGCACTACGGGTGGATCAGCAACCTGGATGTCATGGAGAATGTCTGCCTGGCGGAGTGCCATCACACGCACCGCCCCGAACGCGAGATCATTGCGGAAGCCCAGGCGCTGGCGCGGCGCTTCGGCGTGAACGAGGTCCCGGCAGAACGCCCGTCCCGCGTGCATTCCCTGGTGCTGAGGAAGCTGGAGTGGGTCCGGGCGCTGCTCGGGCAGCCCGCGCTGGTGATCCTCGAGCGACCCCTGCTGGGGGCGCCCCGCGCGGACGCGGGTTTGCTGATTGAGGCCGTGATCGAGGAAGCGCGGCGCGGCGCCGCCGTATTGTGGCTCACCGATGAGCCCGGGGTGTGTGGGTGCGGCCGTTTCGAGCGGTTGAAGCATTATAGAATGGACGGCGAACGGCTTGGCGGGCCGGTTGCAGAAGGAGCATGAAGGCATGAATCGATCGTACAAGTTCCGCTACGCAAGCGAGATCGCGGGCGGGTTCGTTCTGCTGGCGGCAGGGCTGCTCATTACGGGGATCTACCTGGCGGGGCACGCCCAGGGGTGGTTTCAGAAGAAACTGATTTACAGGACTGAATTCAAGACGGGCGAAGGAACCTACGGACTGCAGGAGGGCGCGGAGGTGCGTATTCTCGGCACCCTGGCCGGCCGGGTGGGGGAGATCCTCCCTGCCAGCGAGGGGGGCATGGCGACTACGTTTGTCCTGCAAGGAAAGTTCGCCACGTTTGTTCGTGAGGACTCCATGGCCAAGGTGAAGAAGAAGTTCGAGGTGGCCGGCGATTCGTATGTGGAGATCACGCTGGGATCGGGCACCAAACCGCTGCTCCCGTCGGGCAGTTCGATCGCCTGTGTCCGGGATGAGGAACTGATCCAGGCCGCCAAGAAGATGCTGAATGACTTCCGGGATGCAGCCGTGCCGATGCTCGACGAGATCAAGCAGATCCTGGCGCACGTGAACGAGATCACCCGGCAGATTTCGGCGAAGGAGGGGACGGTTGGACGACTGGTCGGCGACCCGGAATGGTCAAAAGAAGTCGACGGGATCGTCAAGGACGTGCGCAAGACCTCGGAGCAGTTGCCTGGCGTGGCGGACAAGCTGGATGCCATCATGAAGGATGTGCAGCGGCTGGCTCAGACGTTGAACACCACGGCCGACCGGTTGCCGGCGATCGGACAGGAAGCCGGGGATGCGGTCGGCAACGTCAAGACCGTGACCGGTAGTCTGACGGGGCAGGTGGCCAACGTGGAGGGCGTGCTGCTGCAGGCCGAGTCGATGCTGCGCGAAACGCAGCGCCTGATCGAGGGGATCCAACGGCATTGGCTGGTGCGTTCCTATGTGGAGCAGGACGGGGCGACGCCGATGCTGGCGCCGCTGCCGCCGGCCGCGGCCGCCAAGGAGGCGCTGCCGTGAAGCCGGAACACTGGCGTCCCACGGGGACGCCGAGGCTGAAGCGGTTTAGGCTGAAGGCTGTTAGGTGAAACGGCTGAACGGCGCTCTTGAAACATCATAAATGCCATGGAGTGGAAACAAACAGAAATGCACGAATTACCTAACAGTCTTCAGCATTCAGCCTATCAACCTGCATCCCGTGGGATGCTACTGAAGCCGGGACGTTGTTTCAGTGCGGTCGGCGCGTGTGTGCCGAGCGGGATATGCCTGCTGGCGGCGGCCGCGATGCTGGCCGCGGGGTGTGCGTCCCAGCGGGGGCGGGTGCCGCCGGTGGACGCGGAAATCCGCAGCCTGGCCGGCAGTGCCGGGGCGGCCTATGAGCGCGGCGAGACAGGGCGCGCGGCGGAACTGTACGGGCGGGCGCTGGCGCGGGCTCGACAGATGGATGATCCGGGCGAATCGGCCCGCAACGCCTACAACCTGGCGCTCTGCCGCATGGCGGAGGGCCGGATCGACGAAGCGCGGGGCCTGCTGGCGCAGGCGCGGGCGCTACTGCCGCCGAAAGGGGCGGACGCGGCGCGGACCTGGGTGGCCGAGGCGGAAGCGGCGCAGCGGCAGGGGCTGCTGGAAGACGTGCGGCGACTGGTGCAGTGCAGCCTGGAGGCGGGCCCCGATGGGGCCGCCCGCGCGCAGGCGCATCTGATCCTGGTCGGGTTGGAGTGTGTCGAGGGCGATTGGCCGGCGGCACGCAAGGGGCTCGACGCCGCCCGCCGCGAGTTGCGTCGGCTTGATGCGCCGGAGTTGCAGGCGCGCGCGGAAGGGCTTGCGGCGCGACTGGCCCGGGCGGCGGGCGATGGGGCCGGCGCAGGCGCGGCGCTGGAACGCCAGGCCGAGTGGCTCAAACAGGCGGGACGATTCCCGAACATGGCGGCGGCGCTGGCGGCGGCGGGCGAAGCCTACCGTGCGGCTGGCTTGTCGCGACAGGCGTACCCTTGCCTGATGCGGGCGGCGGCCAGCCTCAAGGGGCAGGGCAACGCGAAGGCGGCGACCCCGGCGGCGATGGCGGCGCTGTCCATTGCGCAGGCGTTGAATGAAGCGGAATGGGCGGCGGCCGCAACGGCGCTGACCGCTGAACTCATGACGCCCTGAGCCGGCCGGGCGCCCGGCGGCCGCCGTTGCGCAGGGTGGGGGATTGTATTATTATCTGCGGCGCGTTTCGCCTTTGAGGAACAAACATGAACATGGAAATCGATCCGGTACGGTCTATCCAGGCCCGTGTGGCGCGGTTGGAGCGTGAGAACCGCTGGTTCCGGGCGGGGGCGCTGGCGGTGGCGCTGGTCGGCAGCGCGGCGTTTCTGATGGCCTTTGCGGCCGGGGACAATGGCGGCATCGGGAGTTTCAAGCAGATCGATTGCGGCCACGTGGTCATTCGCGACAACGATGGCCAGATGCGGGCCTGGCTGGGCGTGGCCGAGGGAGGGCCCCGCCTGATCTTCTTCGATCAGTCCGGGCAACAGCGCCTGGGGGTGGGCATGACCAAGGAAGGGCTGCCGGCCCTGGGCATTTTCGACATTGGCGAGAATCCGCGCGTGGTGCTGGGCATGCAGGAGGGATGGCCCGGACTGGTCATGCGCGATCCCCAGGGACGCAAGCGGGTGGCCGTGTTTAGCCGGGAGGATTGGGGGAGCGTCTTCTTCTACGACCGCACCGAGACCAAGCGCGCGGGGGTCGGCCAGTTCGGCGAGGCGTCCGCATTGAACCTGTGCGATGATCGCGGCACGGACCGGGTGGGTCTGACGACAGACCGCAAGGGATCGAGCCTGAGCTTCTTTGACGTCGGGGCGCGGAAGCGGGCGGGGTTGGGGATACTCGACAAGGATGAGCCCGCGCTCGGCTTCTTTGATCATGAAGGCAACAACCAGGTGGCCCTCTCCGTCATCGACGAGGAGGTGGCCCTCAACCTGTACGGCACCAATCGCACGGAAGTCGCCATCACCATTCCCCGGACCAACGAGGCGAGCATCCGGATCTTCGACTCTAGTCACAAGGCCTTGTGGAAGGCGCCCTGATTGCCGCGGCATGGATTGGACACCGACATGACATCAGCCATTAATCTCAAGGGGCGCAGTCTGCTGAGACTCGAGGACCTGGCCGACGACGAGATGTTCTCCCTCATCGACCTGGCCGAGGAATACAAACGGCGCAAGCGGATGGGAATCCGCGGCGGCGCCCTGCGGCGGCGGAACGTCGCCCTGATTTTCGAGAAGTCATCCACGCGGACCCGCTGCGCTTTCACGGTGGCGGCGAACGACGAGGGCGGCCGGGCCGAGTATCTCGACATCCACGACATCCACTTCGGGCGGAAGGAGTCGATCGTGGACACCGCGCGGGTGCTGGGGCGCATGTTCGACGGCATCGCGTTCCGCGGGTATCTGCAGAAGACCGTGGAACAACTGGCTGAGCATTCCGGCATACCGGTGTGGAACGCGTTGACCGATGACTGGCATCCCACGCAGATCCTGGCCGACCTGCTGACGATCCGCGAGTGTTTCGGAAAGCTGAAGGGCCTCAAGGTCGTCTATGTGGGCGATGGCCGCAATAATGTGGCGAACACGCTGATGATCGGCTGCGCGAAGGCGGGCATGCACTTCGTCAATTGCACGCCTCGGGAACTGGCGCCGGCGGAGGATCTATGCAAGCGGGCGGCCTCCATGGCGGCGACGCGCGGGGGATCGGTGGCCGTGAACCACGATCCCGTCGATGCCGTGAAGGGCGCCAATGCCGTCTATTCGGATGTGTGGGTTTCGATGGGGGAAGAGGCCAAGTTCCAGGAACGTCTTGCCCTGCTTCGGCCCTACCAGATCGACATGCGACTGATGCAGGCGAGCGGCAACATCGACTCGGGGCAGGTCGTCTTTCTGCACTGTCTGCCGGCGTTTCATGACTATAACACCGATGTCACCCATGAAACCGGCCCCCTGGAAGTCACGGACGATGTGTTCGAGGCGCCGTTCTCCAAGGTGTTCGAGGAAGCCGAGAACCGGGTGCACACCATCAAGGCGGTCATGGTGGCCACGATTGGGGAGAGGGACACATGAGTGAGGACGAGGGCCTGGCAAGCGTTGCCTGGGACACGTTCCTGGGGATGGACGTGGTGGCGAAGTCGCGACTGCTGGGCCGGGACGGACGCGAGTATCATGTGCTGCTGGCGCAACAGTTCAACCGGCGGCGGCTGGAGGAACTCGGGTCGCTGGCCACGCAGATCCGCCGGATCGCCAAGCAGGAAGCCGGCATGTCGTTCCTGCGCGGGCTGATGCCCAATCAACGGGCGATGCTGTATTTCAGCCAGCCCAGCAGCCGGACATTCCTGTCCTTCTGTGCGGCTTGCCAGATCCTCGGGATCGGCATCGGCGAGGTCCGCGACACCGCCACGTCGAGCGAGTTCAAGGGTGAATCCCAGGAGGATTCGGTTCGCACGTTCAGCTCCTATTTCGACCTCATCATCATGCGGTCGCAGGTCGGGGGCCTGGCCGAGCGGACGGCGTGGCTGTTGTCGCACACCGAAAGGCCGATCCCGATCATCAATGCCGGCTCGGGCAAGGACCAGCATCCCACCCAGGCGCTGCTGGACGTGTACACGTTGCAGCGCAGTTTCGAGCGGCGCGGGGGCATCGACGGCAAGACGATCGTGTTTGTCGGTGATCTGGCGCGGGGGCGCACCGTGCGGTCGCTGGCGTGGCTGCTGACCAACTACCGGGGCGTCAGCATGGTGTTTGTGGCCCCGCCGGCGCTGCAGATCGGGGCCGATGTCCTGGACCTGTTGCGTGCCGCCGGGGTGCCGTTCGAGATTTCAGATGATTTTGAGGCGGCCGTCTCGCGGGCGGACGCGGTCTACATGACGCGCATCCAGGACGAGTGGGACAAGGCGGGGGAGAAATCGGCGGTCGATACGCGCTATCATTTCACGACCGGCCACCTGCGACGCTTGAAGCCCGACGCGGTCATCATGCATCCCTTCCCGCGCCGACAGGAGATTGCGGTCGAGGTCGATATGGATCCCCGGGCGGTATACTGGCGCCAGATGCGGAATGGCATGTGGATTCGGACGGCCCTGATCGCGGCGATTTTCGGGAAGGAAGCGCGGATCCGGGAGTACTATTCGCGGTTGTCGTCGGAAACGTGATGACGGTTCCGGCAACCCCAACGGACGCGACCATGATCGTGAAGGCGAAAGCATTCATTTCACATCGACGAAACCCGCGGCGGCGAAGTCCGCGGGGTTTCGCGTGTCTGGCCGTCGTCTGCCTTGCCGCCGGGGTGGGGCCTCTCTTCGCGGCGCCGGTGTACGACCTGGGGTGTATCGCTTCCGACCGGCGCGATCTTTACGGCCGCGCCCAGTTCCGGGCCCTGGGTCCGTTGGTCGAGTGGACGCGGGACGGCACGCCGGCCCTGTCCGGGTTCCGCCCGTTCTACACGCTGGAGCGCGACGGGCGCGACCGGGAGGTGCTGGACGTGCTCTGGCCCCTGGCGACGTACCGGCACTGGGACCGGGAGACGGACTGGCGTGTGCTCGTGGCGTTCGGCTCGATCGCGGACACGACGGACCCGGCCTCGCGGTACCATGCGTGGGTGTTTCCCTTTCTGTTCTGGGGCCGCGACGGGGAGGGCCGCGATTACGGGGCGGTGTTCCCGATCGGCGGCACGATTCGCGAGTTCATGGGACGCGACGTGTCCTTCGCGCTATTCCCGCTGTATTCGCACAGCACCTTGAACGACCTGGAGACGCACAACATTCTCTATCCCGTGATTTCGTGGACCACCGGGGACCATATCCAGAAGTTCCGGGTGTTCCCGTTCTACGGCCGATCGGTGAAGCAGGATGATTACGACAAGCGTTTCGTGCTGTGGCCATTCTGGACGTCGGCGCGTTACGCGAGGCCCGGGGTCCGGGGCGGCGGGTTTGTCCTGTTTCCGCTCTATGGCCATCTGAAGATGGAAAACCAGGAATCGTGGATGGTGGTGCCGCCGTTCAACCGGTGGACGAGAAGCACGCAGGGAACGGCAGGATACTTTCTCTGGCCCTTCATCCATGTCGCTTCGGGCGAAACGGACCGGCTCCAGATCTGGCCGCTGTATGGATACAAGCGGACGGCAAATGAGACGTCGCGATTTGCGCTGTGGCCCCTTGTATCTTCCCGCCACACGGATCGGCCGGCCGGGGACGCCAACCTGTTCCGCATCTTCCCGATCTATTACAGTTTCCGCCAGACGGTGACGAATGCCGCTTACGGCATGGAGTCCAGTCGGTCGGTGTGTGTGTGGCCGCTGTTCGATTATGACCGGAGGGGGGGGTGGGCCCGTGTGCGGGTGATCGACCTGTGGCCGCCGCAGAACACGCCCGGCATTGAGCGGAACCTGGCGCCGCTGTGGACGTTGTATAGGTTTGAGCGGACCCCGCGCGGGAGGGAACATGAGTTGTTGTGGGGGTTGGCGCACTGGGAACGCACGGCCGCCGGCGTGAAATCGGGTTCGATCTTTCCTGTGGCCACGTGGGCGACGGACGGCGCTGCCGGGGCCCTCCGGCGCTGGGATGTCTTGAAGGGGCTTGTGGGCTATGACCGTCGCGGCGATGTGCGACGCTTCCGGGCGCTCTACCTGTTCTCATGGGGAGGTACGCCATGATCACGCGCGAACCCAGGTTCTTCCCGGATCCCGGCCACTGGCGCGGGCGTCTGGGCCGGAAGGGATTGACGATCAGCCGCGATGCCGGCCGCGCCCTGATCCTGCTGTTTCAGGCCGTGCTCAGCATGAGTTTCGTGTTCCAGCGACGCGCGCGCCACGAAGTCCTTCACCAGATGTTCGTATGCGGCATTAAGAGCCTGGGCGTCATCACGGTGGTGGCCTCGTTCACGGGCATGATCCTGGCGCTGCAGACCGGAATCGAAATGCGGCGGTTCGGACAAGAGGTGTTCATCGGCGCCGCGGTGATGGTGTCCATGCTGCGCGAAATGGGTCCTTTCATGACCGGCCTGATCCTGGCGGCCAGCGTGGGATCGGCGGTGGCGGCGCAGATGGGGACGATGGTTGTCTCGGAGGAGATTGCGGCATTGGAACTGATGTCCATCAACCCGGTGCGTTTCCTGGTGATGCCCCGTCTGGTGGCCATGTTGATCATGACGCCGCTCCTGTCGTTCTACAGTTGCATCATGGGGGTCGTGGGCGGTGGGGTCGTCGGCATGACCCAACTGGGCGTGCCGTGGTCGGCCTACATCGACAATGCGACCCGCTTTGCCGAGAACAAGGATCTCTTTGTCGGCATGCTGAAGGCGTTTCTGTTCGGCGCCATCATTGTCATTACCGCCTGCCATGAGGGCTTTGCGACGACGCAGGGGGCGGTGGGCGTGGGCAACGCCACCCGGCGGACGGTCATCCTGTCGTTCCTGTCGATTCTGGTGGTGGGGTATTTCGTGACGAGGCTGTTTTACGTATGATCCGGCTTGAACATGTGACGAAAATCCTGGGGGAACGCCGCGTGCTGGACGGGGTGGACCTGGAGGTGCGCGATGGCGAAACCCTGGTCATCGTCGGGCCATCCGGCACAGGCAAGAGCGTGACGCTCAAGCACATGGTCCGGCTGATGACGCCCGATGAGGGCCGCGTGCTGGTGGGTGACGAGGTGATCAGCGAGGCGGCCGGGACCGACCTGGAACGCATGCGGGAGAAGTTCGGTGTCTTGTTTCAGGGCGGGGCGCTTCTTGAGTGGCTGAGCGTGGGGGAGAACGTGGCGCTGCCATTGCGCGAAAAGACAACGCTGAAGGAGGAGGAGATCGAGGCGAAGGTGCGCGAGAAATTGCGCCTGGTGGGGTTGGAGGCGGATATCGAGAAATATCCGTCCGAGATTTCCGGGGGCATGCGCAAACGGGTCGGGCTGGCGCGGGCGATCGTGCGCGACCCCAAGATCATTCTCTACGACGAACCGACGTCCGGGCTCGATCCGGTGTCGTCGCGCACCATTGATCGGTTGATCGAAAGCCTGAGGCAGGAACTGGCGGTCACGAGCGTTGTGGTCACGCACGATTTGCACAGTGCCCTGTCGATCGGCACCCGCATCGCCATGTTGTACAACGGGCGGATTTGCGAACTGGCTGAGCCCGCGGGGTTCATTCAGTCGGAATGCGATGAAGTTCGCCAATTTATGGACGCCCAGTTCATTACCCGCAGAGGGGCGTGGGAGAAGAAGGCCGTATGAAACAGTCCAGTATCGATCGCGAAATGACGATGGAACTCACGGTGGGGACGTTCATGTTCATGATCCTCCTCGCGCTGGGGTACTTCACCATTGTCCTGGGGCGTGCCAATCTCTTCGAGAAGAAATATCCGATGGAGGTTGAGTTTGCGGACGTGATGGGGCTGCGCAAGGACGACAACGTGGTGTTGCGCGGCATGACGGTCGGCAAGGTGAAGGCATTGCGGCTGACCGACGGACGGGTGCGCGTGCTGGCGACGCTGGACAACCCCGTGCAGTTGCGGCAGGACTACAAGATCGTGATCGTCACCACCTCGATCCTTGGCGGACGCTACCTGGAAGTCCGGGAGGGGTCGCCGACGGCGCCGCTGCTTGATCCCGGGGTCATGCCGCAGGGCGACCGGCCGTTCGACCTCATGGCCGAGGCGGCGGCCACGGTTCACGACATCCGGGCGTCGCTGAACGAAGGCGGCATCCGCACCAACATCGAAATGGCGGTGGCCTCCTTCCGCGAGATCGCCGGCAAGATCAACAGGGGCGAAGGCACCCTGGGCAAGCTGGTGAATGATGACGGCGCGTATCAGGAGTTCCGGACCATCGAGAGCAACCTGGTGCAGGTTGCGGTGAACTTCAAGGAGATCTCCGAGAAAGTGTCCAGGGGGGAGGGGACGCTCGGCAAGTTGATTGCCGATGACTCCATTTACACGAACGTGCAGCAGGTGGCGGCGAATCTGCGGGACATCAGCGACCGGTTGGCGGCCGGCGAAGGCACGCTGGGCCGACTGTTGTCCAAGGATGACCAACTCTACAGGGATTTTGCGGCCACGGCGGCGTCGCTCAGCAATCTGACGGCCAAGATCGAGCGGGGCGAGGGCTTGCTTGGGAAGATGATGAACGACGATTCGCTTTATACGGACGCGAAGAACGCGCTGGGCGAAGTGCGGCAGGCGGTCGAGGACTATCGCGAGACATCCCCGGTGGTCAGTTTCACCACGCTCTTGTTTGGCGCGTTTTAAGAAGCCACATCGATCGCGCAGGTATGTAGCCGCCAGAGAAAGCGATCTTGATAGCTCGCCTGGCGTGCTACTGGACCTTGAACGTCCACAAACAGGGCTTTGCGGAAGTGCGTCCCAAACTTGGGGTGCGGGTGGCCGCCACTAAGAGCCGATGCGGCTTCGGCGAGCGGCTGCGTTCATCGGGTAGCCAAGCTTAGCCGGAAGCAATCCAAGCATGCTATGCGGTTTTGTGGGCTTACATGCGTCGAGTAACAAAAGAAAACATATATGTTGACTTGTGTTACTCGATAGGTCATTGTTCATACTGCGCTTGCAGAACCGACGAAGGAGGTTTTGCAAGCGCCTCCATAAGCACAGAGAGATGATAGCGCAATGATGCTGTGTTTGATTCGGTGGCTATGACTGCATCGAGTAATAAAGGATATCTTTTTTGTTTACCTTTGGTACGCGCTGATATGAAAGCGTAAACTACAGGCGACGCCTAAGAAGAATGAATTCACGGACGTGAAGGTTATGGATGCCACAGAACAACTGCAGCAGATGGTTGCCCGAGTAGTTGCGCGCAGTCGTGCGGGCCGCGACCTCATACTTATCGGAGGGTACCGATACCGCTTACTGGATGGCAGTGCGCGTTCGTCGCATGACGTTGACTACCATTGGGACGGAGACTTGGTGAAGAAACAACTCGAACTTCTGAAGCTGTTCACGAGAGTGCTCCTGCCGGAAGTCCGGAGAAACTTGGGATACGACGGAAGTGCATCACAAGCCACTGGTCCGGATGCGGACTCTCCGGTCGTACGCACAGTCACTCTTGCTTTTTGGAAAGATGGCGTTCCTGACAGTCGCATCGAGATCCCCGTAGAAGTCACGAAGATCGTGAAACTGGACCCGACCTTGTACCCGGCCAAACAAGGCACCATATACCCAACCGCATCCGAGAAGGACATGGTGGAAAGCAAGGTCATTGCGCTCCTGAACCGCATTCATGTTCAGCACAGAGATTTCGTGGACGTGTTCCTTTTCCAGGAGCAACTGGCCGATGATTCCCAGCCCCGGCTAAGCACGAAATTTCGCACCCTTGGAATCAAGGACGATGCAGTCCGAGAGCGGATATCCGACTTTGAGTCGTACCCTGACTACCATGTCAAGGCAATCCAAGCCATCATAGACGAGCAACTAGAACAGGCCGTTGCAGACAACATCACTGACGCTGGAGGCGGGCGGATGATCCTTAATCAGGTCGTGAGTCTTCTGCGGCGCTATGCTCTGGTCCCGCAAGAAGGGGCAAAAGCATGAAATCCTTTGAGTGGGATCAACTACTGCGGCATTACCATACTCAGTACGGGAAGGCCGTTTTTACCCCAGCAGAACTCGCAAACATCACAGGCCATTCTCTTCCTGTCCTCAAGACGGCGCTGCATCGTCTTATCAAAAACGGCGTAATTCAGAGATATACGCCCGGTAGATATGGACTGCCTGGAGTTGCGCAGATAGATGAGTTAGTATCATGCGTGGATATAGGGGCTTACATCACAGGACTGTACGCCCTTCACAAGCATAACCTCGTCACCCAAGTTCCACGGCGAATACACGCGTTCACGAATCGGCGTCACAATCGCTCGCGAGCACGCCCAACAGCCCTCGGCAACATAGTCTTTGTATGTGTCCATAGACCGGTGTATGCACGGCCCGACGGTTCTAGCGTGGCTGGGCCGGAACAATCCCTTTGTGATTACGTTTACTTAATGCGGAGGCAAGGTCTGTCTGTTAACAGCCAGGTTTCCTTCCGCAATCTAGAGAAGCTCGACATGGGAAACCTGAAGCGGCATGTGGCCAGATATCCGGCAACTGTTGGGAGAGAAATCGATCAACTCCTGTCGGCTTCGGTGCCCGGACTAGACCGACCGTAGGAGATGGCCACCCGCACTGAACCAGACATACTGTGCGGCTGATAACCTAGCAGCGTGTTCTGTGGAGCAGAAGGGACAGATGGGGGACGACGCGGTCACTACGCGTTCCTCCACTCTCGGTATCCTGTCGACAATGCTCCAGTCGTCCACAAATGCGATTTTGCGGACGTTACATCGCGCCGGAGCGGTAGTTGGGCGCTTCCTTCATGATCTTCACATCATGGGGATGGGCTTCCGTGATGCCCGCCAGCGAGACGCGCACGAAACGGCCGCGTTTCTGAAGCTCCTGGGTCGTCCGACAGCCGCAGTAGCCCATGGCGGCTCGCAGACCGCCGCAGTACTGAACCAGTACCTTGCGCACTGTGCCCGCGTAGGGGACGATGCCTTCGATGCCCTGCGGAACCAGTTCATCTTCCGCCGCATTGTCCCGCTGGCCGTAACGTTCGCGGCTGGCTGCGCCCTCGCGCATCGCCGCCAGGCTGCCCATGCCGCGGTAGCTGACGTACTGGCGCCCCTGGTGGATGATCTTCTCGCCGGGGCTCTCATCCGTGCCGGCCAGGATGGAGCCGCACATGACGACATCGGCGCCCGCCACGATCGCCTTGGGAACATCGCCGGAATGGCGGATGCCGCCGTCGGCAATGATGGGGATCTCGCCCTTGAGTTCCTTCGCACAGGCGTAGATGGCCGTGATCTGGGGAATGCCGACGCCGGCCACCACGCGGGTCGTGCAGATCGAGCCGGGGCCGATGCCGACCTTGACCCCATCGGCGCCCGCATCCCGCAGGGCGGCGGCGGCTTCGCCGGTGGCGATGTTGCCGGCGATGACCTCGATTTCCGGGTGGTGCTTCTTCATCCATTTGACCATGTCGATCACGCCCTTGCTGTGTCCGTGGGCCGTGTCGACGACCACGACGTCGACGTCTTCCTTGGAAAGGGCCTCGACGCGTTCATGATCGTTCGGGCCGATGGCCGCCCCGACCCGCAGCCGGTACTTCTCGTCGCGGTTGTACTGGGGTTCGGCCTCCTCGACCAGGGTGCGGACATCGCTGAAACTGTAAAGGCCGGCCAGGCGGCCGGCGCTGTCCACCAGCGGCAGCTTCCCGATGCGGTTCTTCTTCATCAGGGTGTAGGACTGCTGCAGCGTGGTGTCGGGGGGAGCGGAAATGACGTTGGCGGTCATGACGTCGGTGACCGGCGCCTTGGGGTCACTGGCGAACTTGATGTCGGCGGCGGTCAGAATGCCGACCAGGCGATCGTTGGCGTCCAGGATTGGGAAGCCGCTGAAGACGAACCCCTTCTTTTGGCGGGTCCTTTCAACGGTTTCCAGCGTGTCGGTGTCCCGGAAGACAATCGGATCGCGGATGAGGCCGTTCAGATAATGTTTCACGCGAGCCACGTGCTGGGCCTGGAGTTTGGCCGCCAGGTTCTTGTGGATGATGCCGATGCCGCCCTGGAGCGCCATGGCAATTGCCATCCGGCTTTCGGTGACCGTGTCCATGGCGGCGCTGGCGAAGGGGATATTGACGGTGATCCGGCGGGTCAGCCGGCTCCGGACATCCGCCTGGTCGGGGAGGAAGTCGGCATACTGGGTCACCAGCGAGACGTCGTCAAAAGTCAGCGCTTCATGAAGGAATTGATCCATGAAGGACTGCACTGTCGGGTTCAAGCTCATCGAGGCCTCCGTGCACGGTTGAACGTGTTGCCGTTGCAGTATGGGCAGGATTCGGAGTCCGGTCAAGGGTCAAAAGCGCGCCGCAAGCGCACCGCAAGCACCGCAAGCGCACGACGTGCGGCCATCACGCGACTTGACGGGCCATGGCTTGGTGGTGGACAGTCTGCGCCATGAGCACCCGTCCGCCGGAACATCTTATTCATGGGTTGACCTTTGACGAACTGGTGACGTGCTGTCGTGAGGCCGGTTTTGCGGCTTTCCGCGCCAAGCAGATCTGGAATTGGCTCTATATCAAGCGGGTGAGCGCCTGGGAGCCGATGCGCAACGTGTCGGCCGAAGTGCGGGACTGGCTGGCCGGGACCTACTCCCTGCAACCGGTCCGGTTGGTGGAAGTGCAGGGCGAGGAGAGCGGCACGCGCAAGATGCTGGTCGCCCTGGGCGACGATGAACACATCGAGGAAGTCATCATTCCCACGCGGGATCATGAGACCGTGTGCGTATCGAGCCAGGTGGGATGCAAGATCGCCTGCACCTTCTGCGCCAGCGGCGCGGGCGGCTATGTCCGGAACCTGGGGGCGGGCGAGATTGTCGGGCAGGTGCTTCTTGCGCAGAAGGAGTTGGGCCGACGTCCCGCAAATCTCGTCTACATGGGCATGGGCGAGCCGCTCGACAATTACGACGCGGTGCTGAAATCCATTCGCATCCTGAATCATCCCGACGGCGCGGCGATCGGGGCCCGCCATATCACCGTGAGCACCAGCGGCCTGATCCCAAGCATCCGGCGGCTGAGTGGAGAAGGGCTGCAGATCGAATTGTCGGTGTCGCTGCATGCGCCGGACGACGCGTTGCGGTCCCGTCTGATGCCGATCAACCGCACCTACCCGCTGGCGGATCTGGTCGCGACGTGCGCCGACTATGCGGTCGCCACCGGCCGCATCGTGACGTTCGTGTACACGCTGATCCGCGGTGTCAACGACACCCGCGGGCATGCCGAGGCCCTGGCGGAACTCATCAAACCCGTCCAGTGTCGCGTGAATCTCATTCCCCTGAGTCCCGTGGACGGCTTTGACGGCGAGCCACCGGCGCCCGGCGTTGCCAACCTGTTCATCGACATCCTCTATCGGGCCGGCATCAACGCCACCTTGAGGAGTTCGAAAGGGACCCGGATTGATGCCGCGTGCGGGCAGTTGCGGCTGCGGCGGCAGCAGGCAGGAGAGCCTCCGTCGTGACGGCCGCCGGCAAAGTCGAACCGGGTCGCGTTTCCCCGCGCGCGGTAGCGGCCGGGATCGTGGTGCGCTGGCTGGAAACCGATGAGTTCCCGGATCGGCTGCTCGAGTCCGTGGAGCAGGATCGCGGGTTTGTAACTGAGGTCGTCTTCGGCACGGTTAAGTGGCGGCGCATGCTGGACTTCCTCCTGCGGCAGATCGCTCCACGGGCGCCGGAGCCGACGCTGCGGGGCTATCTCCTGACCGGCCTCTACCAGCTTTGGTTCATGCACGAACCCGGGTATGCGGTGGTCAATGAGACCGTGGCGGCCGTGCGGAAGGTGGTTCCGGCGCAACAGGCGGGATTTGCCAATGCGGTCCTGCGGGGGCTCATTCGCCGGCGCCCGGCGCTGGAGTCGGCGCTGGCTGGGCAGCCGCTCGCGTTGCGGCTGTCCCACCCCGACGTGCTGGCTGACCGGTGGCTTGTGCGCTATGGCGGGGATGCCGCAGCCCGGCTGCTCGACTGGGATAACCGGCCGCCGTCGTTGGTGCTGCGTATCGACCCAGCGCAAGCGCCCATGAGCGGGTTCCTGTCGGCCCTGGCGGAAGCCGGGCATACGGCGACGCCGCATGCGTTCGCCCCGGAACGGTTCTGCGTGTTGTCGCGGGGGACGGATGTGCGCCGGTTGCCCGGGTATGCGGAGGGGCGGTTCAGGGTACAGGATCCTTCGACCCTGGCGGCGGTGGAATTGCTCGATCCGCAACCGGGCGAGAGGGTGCTCGACGCCTGCGCCGCGCCGGGCGGCAAGACCCTGGCGATCGCCGAGCGGATGAAGGGGGTGGGGCGGCTGGTGGCGATGGATGTCCATGCGGACCGGCTACCGCCCCTCCGCGAGAATCTGGAACGCCTGCGGCAAACGTGGGTGACGGTGCGCGAGGCCGATATGACGGCACTGCCTCCCGATGCGGCCGGGCCCTACGATGCCATACTGCTCGACGTGCCCTGTTCGAATACCGGTGTATTGCAGCGACGGCCGGATGCACGCTGGCGTTTTTCGGTTGAACGTCTGAAGCGGCTGGCTGAAACGCAACGCGGCCTGCTGGATGCGTCCGCCGCGGCGGTGGCGCCGGGCGGGCGACTGGTTTACAGCACGTGCAGCCTTGAAGCGGAGGAAGGGGAGACGCTCGTTCGGGACTGGGTGAAGGCGCATGCCGACTTTGTCCTGGAAGCCGAGCGACGGCTTTTCCCGCCTGTCGATGGGGTGGATGGAGCGTACGCGGCCCGACTGGGGCGTTCTGTCAAGGGAGGTCAGAGATGCAGAAATTGATGCTGATGTGTGTTGCCTGCGCGTTGCTTGCGGGTTGTGACTACACCGTCCCGTTGGTCAAGACACCCAATGCGGGGGTTGATGCCGCGATTGCAGGTCTGTGGCAGAGGTCGGGAGTGGGAGGCAAGATGGAGAGCCTGCTGGTGCTGCCGCTGAACAAACAGGAATACCTGGTCGTCTTCCCGGTTGGCTCACAGGATGCGATGTTTGCCCGCGGTTGTCTCTGGCGCAGTGCGGCCATCACACTGGTTCAACTGGATTGGTTTGGGACCGCCCAAGGCAAGCTTCCGGAGGACAATCGGACATTCCAGTTCGTGTCCTACGCGATTAAAGGTGACTCGATGGGATTGCGTCTGCTGAACCCGGATATAGTGGCGAAAGACGTCACGTCGTCAGACGCTCTGGCCAAGGCGATCGCTGATAACAAAGACGACCCAAAACTGTTCCGCGACGAAATGGTGTTTCAAAAGGTCAAGAACTGACATCGAGCCGGCAATCGGACGGCATTTGTTGCTAGTGCGCCGACGCCCTCAATTGCGTCGTCTGGAAACAAACAGCGGGCGGGGACTCTTCGGTTGGGGCGGTTCGGGAGACAGTGTGCGGGAGTCGATAGTCAGCATGAGGTCTGTAAGATGAGTCGTTTGTCGGATTGCCGGTTGGCTTGGATGTTCGGGATCGCGTTGTGGATGTCCTCCGCATGGGCGGAGAACCAGACGGCTGCGCCGGAACGATGCGCCCTCGCGTGGCAGTTCGATACGCCCGAATCGCTGGCGGCCGCCTCATCTTCAAATGGGGCCCCGGGGATCAAGCCCGTTTTCGTCGTGACGAATGAGGCGGGTTTCCTGGCGCAAGGGCTGGAAGGCGGCGGACTCCTCTTGAACGGCGCCCTGTCGGTCGGTCCTTTTCCCCGGATGACCGGGGAGCGTTATCAAAGCGCAACGCTTTCCAGTGCCTTTCGTCTTACGGGGCTGCCCGCCGTACCGCAAGCGCTGGGCGGCTTCCGTGACGACAAACAGGGGGAACGTGTGCGTTTGACACTTCATCCGGACGGTCGATTGGCGTTTGGCGACGTGCGGATGACAAACGGCAACCCGGAACGGGTGGAGGTTCCGTGGTACGGCCCCTCCGTCAAGACGGGGGCATGGCATATCCTGACGTTTGGCATTTCGCAGAGTTGGAAAGGGGATGTGTGCTGGGCGTTTCTGGACGGGATATTCAGTGCCGAATGGCTCGCGCATGGCAGGGGGTTCAACAACACGTGGGAGTGGCGCAGTCCGGGAACCCCGCTGCAGTTGGACACGCTGCGCATTTGCACCGGCGTGGTGACGCCGAAAGTCCAGGCCCCGTTCGTCAAGGATCTGCCGCGCTGGGAGGACGATGACCGGCTTCCTCCGGTGGAATCGATCATGCTCCATGCCGCCTTTGATGACACTCTTACTCCGGCCATCGGCGCGGATCGTCTGGGGACGCCTCCGGCCCAACCGGTCTATGAAAGCGGGGTGCTGGGGAAGGGGCTGCTGCTCAAGGATAAGAGAACGCTCGGCTTCAACTTCGGCGACCTTTCGCCCGAGCGCGGAACCATCGCCCTGTGGGTGAAGCCGGTGGACTTCAGCCCGACCGATCAACATGGAATGTCGATCTTCGCGGGGCCGGGCCCGATTTCGCTATTCGTCCGGGGCGGCGCGCGCAAAGGCATGCCGTTCATCTTCGGGGATACCTACCTGAAGAATATCGGCTGGTTCAATCCCGATTTTCCCTATGGGGCGAACGAGTGGGTGCAGGTCATTCTCACGTGGTCGGCGCCCAGCGTGAGCCTCTACCTCAATGGACGCCTCTTCAATGCGGCGGAAATGAGTTGGGACAACGTGCAGGTCCTGCAGCTTGGTTATCCGGGATGGAGCAACAATCCGACGCTTCGGTTCACGCAATCGCAGCCGGTAGTGATGGATGAACTGGTCGTGCTGAATACCAGTCTGTCGAAATCCGAGGCGGAGGCGCTCTACAAACGTTACACCGAGCCAACGCCGCCGCGAGCGGGCGGGGCGCGGCAGCACCGTTTCAGCCATTTGATCTATTACCCGTACGAGGAGAAACTGACCGTTGCGGTCGATCTCACCAAAGCGCCGGTGACGCGTCCGGCCGAGGTGACGGTGACCATTGCGGACCCCAAAGGGCACGCGCTGATCCAACCGCTCAAACAGACCGTGCCAGAGGCTGGCGTCCGGTTTGAATTGATTGCCCTGCCGCGGCCCCTGCCGCCGGGCGAGTACAAAGTCACTGTGACCGCCGCAAGCGAAGGAAAGACGGTATCCGATGGCCAGTCGTTCTTCCGCCGTTCATTCGATTGGCTGGATAAGCCGGTCGAGGCTGTTCCACGCTTGCTGAAACCTTGGACGCCCATCGCGTTGAAAGAATGGGGTGGGTGCCCGGTCCCCGGCAAGGCGCACGATGAGGCCGCCGTGTGGGGACGCACGTACACGCTGGACGGACTGGGACTCCCGGTGCAGGTGACGTCCACTCAGGAGGAGCCGACCCGCGGGCCGGCGACGCAGCCCGAATTGGCAGCACCGGCCCGCCTGGAAGTGACCCTCAACGGGGAGGTTCAGGTCTGCGTGCTCAGCCGGAGCGCTGTTACGTCACACCTGCCGCATCAGTTGGACATTGCCGCGAGTGGAACTGCCGGCGGCCTGGCGCTGGAAAACCGGGTCCGTCTGGAATTTGACGGCGCCTTGTTCCACGACCTGACGGTCAGGCCGGCCGGCAAGGACCCGGTAACGGTGGACCGGATACGCCTGGTCGTTCCGTTGCGCGCCGGCATGTGCCGCTACTTCCATCTGACGGCGGACGGTATCCGCGTCCTGAAACGCAGCGGCTATCTTCCCGACCGAGGCAAGGGCCTGGTCTGGGGCAGCCAGACGCATTACTGGGACGAGGGCGGCATTGCCCCCCGGGAAACCTGGGGCGTGCCCGGCAGCCCCCGCTGGCTCAGCCCGGGGAAGGGCGCCCAGGGATTCGGCAGCCTGGTTCCTTATCTGTGGGTTGGCGATGAAGATCGCGGGTTTTGCTGGTGGACCTCCACCGGCAGGAACTGGGCCTTCGATCCTGCTCAGAACACGCTGGAACTGATTCGCGACGGCGAGACGATGTTATTGGCGGTGAATTTCATCCAGACGAAGACCGTCATCGATACTCCGCGCACCGTGTCCTACGCCATGATGGCCACCCCCACCAAGCCGATGCCTCCGCAATGGCGGCGTTTCATCAGCCGCACCAGCGGCCGGTTGTCGGCCTCGGTGTGGGCGCGCGGCTCGATGGACCTGGCACCCTCGGATGTCTATGTCGCCCAAGTGCGGGCGAATGACCCGTTGTGGAACAAGGCCGCCGAGAAGACCACGTATGGCTACATGTATACCGACTTTCGTTCGCAGGCCCAGGGCACGCCGGAATGGGAATACTTCAAGACCGTCTGGTCGCCCCGCATCGAGGCAAACCCGCCGGCACAACACGAGCCGCAAGTCAGCTTCATCAATCCGGACTCGTTCAAGGACTTCTACTCGTCCGACCCGCGGGTCTACAGCTCAGGGCTGGGGCTTCCGATCGGTTCGGGGCTCCACTACCGCGCGTACATCCTTGACTGGCTGATCAAGAATTGCGGCTGGAATGGCATCTACCAGGACGACACTTATATGTGGTCCCTCGCCTGGCCGCTGCACGGGAAGGGGTATCGGCTGGCCGATGGCCGGTGGCAGCCGGAATATACGCAAGACTGGTGGCGGGAGGCGATGAAGCGGCAGCACGCCGTCTTCGAGGGCAACGGCATGCCGTTCCCGGCGAACATCCTGCACGTCACCAGCGCGTTCTTTGCGAGCGCCATGAGTTTTGCGACGGTGAGCTATGACGGCGAATGGGGCAACCACGCGGGTGAGAACTGCCGGGATTGGCTCGAAAAATGGAACCCGGATGTGCTGCGCGCGACCTCCATCGGACGCCAGCTCGGGCTGGTGCCGACCTGGCATCCCAACCAGATGACCAGCAGCACCACCAGCACCAATGAAGCCGCCGAGTATCGCCGCGCCCAGGGAAGTCTGCTCCTGCATGACATCTGGCGTTTCGGCACTCTCAACGCGCCGCTCCCCGGCGAGCGGGAGCGCATGGGCTGGGCGAACAGCGGGAAGACGGTGACGTTTCATCCCTACTGGGCGGACACGGCCGAAATCACGACCGATTCCCCAAGCGTCCTGGCCAGCGCGTATCGGTGCGAGGAGACTGGCGAGACGCTGGTGACGGTGGTGAACTACCTCGACCAGGCGCATGCGACGACACTCACGATCCCCGCCGGCTGGCTGACCGACAGGAAAGCGCTTGTCGCCGCCCCTTGCGCAGTGGACGCGGCGCACTACGATTCGGCTTGGACCACGAATGTGACCATCGCGGACCGGACACTGGTATTGAATATGCCAGGTCGCGATTCCAAAGTCATTCTTCTGAAGCCAACGAATCCGGCGGGGGAGAAGAGCGAATAGCTTTCTCTGGCGTCCCACGGGGACGCGCAGTAGTGGAGCACGGGTATTCCATGGGATGCCATTGAATAGCCTTGTAAGGAGAAGAACGTGCCTCATACCCCCTGGTGGTTGTTCCTAGTGTGTCTCGTCAGCGGGCCGGCGCCGATGCGCGCCGACGATCAGATCGTGTGGACGCCCGCCTCGGGCAGCCACACGTCCAATCTGACCGCCGGCCAAAGCCGATTTCAACTGGCGACTGGCGAGCCGCTGACGGTGCTTGCGCGGGTGCGGCGCCTGGCGGCGCTGCGGGGGCAGACGCCGATTGCGCAGACGCCCGGTTGGTCCTTTGGCGTGCAACCCGACGGCTCGTTGAACTTCGGCATCGCCGGTCATGGTTGGCGCCATTCCGTGCCGCCGCCCGCCGTGCCGCCCCTGTGGGTTCCGCCGGCGGCGACCTGGCCGCCGGAAGGCGCCAAGGGCGGCAGGATTCCTGCCGATGAATGGACCGACGTGGGGTGGATAATCGACCCCCGCGGTGGCTGGGCCCATAGCTACACCTTTTTCATCAATGGGCAAGCTGTGCCGGGAGATCAGGGCTTCGGCCCGTTCTCCGTTCCCGACAAACCCGGGCCGGTGGTGTTTGGCGGCGGAGCGGACAGCGGCCTGGAGATCGCCGAGGTACGGCTGATCCCGCGCCGGCTGACCCCCGAGGAGGTCGCCGGCCAGCCCGCGCCGGCGCCCATGCCGCCCCCGCCACCCGCGCCTGCCGGCGAGCGGCTGGTCATCGCCCACCGCATGATCGGATTCGGTCCGCTGTTCAGCGGTTCGAGACAGGCGGACGACCTCTCCACGGGCCCCTACGGATTTCTCTTCCCGGTCAAACGCCCGGGCGGCCCCAACCAGCCCGGGTACTGCCGCGACGGCCACATCGGGGCGCTGCATCGGCCCTTTGCCAGCGAGTTGGAGGCCTGCAAATGGGAGATCGCGCAGGCGCTCGCCGGGGGCGTCAACGCCTTCGTCTTCGACACCTGCGGCGGCGTGCACGAGTTCGGCATTCCGGACACCATGATCCGCGCCGCGGAAGAGCTTGGCGGCCAGTTCAAGGTGGGGTTGTGCCTGGACTTTGCCGGCGGCAGCCAGACCGCCAAGGTCGAATCCGTGCAGACCTGGCTCAAGCGCCATGGCGACAGCCCCTCGTTGCTGCGCATCAAGGGCAGGCCCGCGTTTGTCACCTACATGTCGTACCGCAAGCCTGAGGAGGTCCGTCGCAGCTTCGACGAACTGCGCGCCGCCGCCGGAGTGCCCATCTTCCTGCACCAGGATTTCTGCGAATTCCCCATGCATGGCAAAACGCCTGAAGAATGGCGGAAGGCGATCGAGCCGTATCTCGGGATCGCGGACGGGATGGGCTGCTTCTATAGCCGCTGCGGCTTCGAGCGCGATGCCGCCGCGTTTCGCACCTTCGCACAGTCGCTCCACGCCGCCGGCATGTTGTGGGGCATGAGTCCCTGGTGCAATTACTACACGCCCGGCCGCGGCGCCAGCATGGAGAACCTGGGCGCGGACAACTCGCGCCTCTGGGACAGCATGTGGCGCGTCGCGGTCGAGACCAAGGCCGACTACGTGCTGCTGACGACCTGGAATGACATCACCGAGGACACCTCGGTCATGCCCTCGCTGCGCAAGCACTTCACCTTTATGGACCTGCTGGCCGGCTACTACGGCCCGTGGTTCCGTACCGGGGTCGAGCCTAAGCCGACGCGGGACCAGGTCTACCTTTTCTACCGTCCTTATCGCACGGACGCGGCCCGCCCGGTTGTCGCCGCCCCCAGTGCGCGCGGCTGTGCCAGTCAGGACTTCATCGAGGTGCGCTCATTCCTGACAGCGCCGGGCACCATCGAGCTGGCGGGCATTGGCCGCCGCGACGTGCCGGCCGGCATGTCGTCGATCGAGTTTCCCGCCAAGCCCGGCGCCGTGACCGTTTCGCTGGTGCGCAAGCCGAGGAAACTGCTGGGACTTCTGCCGCTCGGACGCACGAAGCCCCTACTTCGCTTCACCGCGCCGGAGCCCATCACCGATCGGCCCTGGCGCCAGGATTTATCGCTTCGCGGATTCAGCAGCGAGGAGGCCGGCCACTGGGCGCAGTGGTTCGCCGGCCCGCCGCGCTGGATCAGCGAGTATGGCGACAACGATGACAACGGCCTGCCCAACTGGTTCGAGCGCTACTACTTCGGCCGCTGGCAGGGCACCGATCCCTCCGCGGATCCCGATGGGGACGGCCGCCCCACGCTGCAGGAATACCGGGCCGGCACTGATCCGCTCAATCCGCCGGTCCGTTATCCCGCCGGCTATGTGTGGAACGCCGCCCGGCAGTTTCTGCCGAACGATGAGACCTATCCCGTTGCGGACAGCCTGGGCAGCAGTGTCTGGGAGTTCGAGTTCATGCCGACTTCCTCCCAGACCCCTGAACCACGCAAGTTCGTCCCGGCCGGCCTGCTCGTCTCGCGGATTCCCGCCTGGCTCGAGCGGGGTGACTCCTGGGCGTTCAGCATCGGTCAGCCCAAGGATGGCGCGCTGTGCTACGTAGGCGCCGCCGATTCCGCCGCCGCGAGCATCTGGACCAGCCCATTCACCGGCACCGTCGCCTGCACGCTCAAGGCTGTCGCCATGCCCGAGCACTGGGCCACCGGCCCCGTCGTTGTGACGCTCACCCGGGATGGGCAGGCCACCCCACTTTGGATGGGCGGGGTGACCCCCAAGGGCGAGCCGCTCGCTTGTGCACTCGACCTCGTCGTTAAAGCCGGGACGCGTTTGCGTCTCGCTGTCACCGGCAAGGCCGGCGGCCCGCGCTGGGGCGCCGTGATCGAGTGGCAGTTGAGCGACACCACAAAAGGTGTGAAACCGTGAGCGCCAGGAACCGCATCGAGCACAGACTCAACATGGCATATTGCCGGCAATTGTAAGAGTCTGTAACGCGATTTATTAAGCGTCGAATGCTGCGCGGTGCGCCTTCGCGACACCTGGCAAAGTCACATCCAGCGCAAGACGTTGATGAAAGGACACTCGGCCGGGGTATCCGGTCCATCGGTGGTCACGTCGCGCCTCGAGTCCGAGAACCCGGTGTCCGAGAACCCGGTCCGAGAACCCGGTTGACGCAGACTCCTGGCGACACTAGGCTCATTAGCTCGGAAATGTAAGCGCTTACCGATATTCGTTGGCGCAAGGACGATGAAAACGATCAAGATTCATAGCGATGACTGGAATTTTGACTACGTCCTCGCCATGCTTGAGGGCGTGAAGCGGGACAAGCTCGTTCGGGCCACTTGGCAGCCCCGCGATGCGTTGGTCCGCTTGGATGGATCGCGGGCAACGATATACACAGGGCAGACTTTCGACCCAAAGCAGTTTGAGATCAAGCGGGAGTTCTGGGATCACGATCACTGTCAGGTCTGCATGTGGACGTTCTCCAAGTCCGAAGACCCCGAAAAGACTGACGGGTACACGGATGGATACAACTGGCTCTGCATGGAGTGCCATCGACGGTTCATCGATGGCCATGAACTCGATCAGGAAATCAAGGAGCACCAACCAAGCGCGGCACCGCTACCTTCGGCCCCTGCGGGGCCTTCGGAGGGTGCACGCTGACGTTGGCCACGCCAAACAGGGATTTGCGGTGCAAGTGTGGCATGATAGACTGCTGACATGACAACGAAGGAAATAGCGATTCATGCCATCGAGGAACTCCCGGAAGACGCTACATGGGACGATGTTCAGGAACGAATCAACTTCGTCGTTGGCGTGCGGAAGGGATTGCGCGAATTGGACGACGGCAGAGGCATCCCTCATGACCGCGTCAGGGAGGAGTTTGCGCAATGGCTGTCCAACTGACGTGGTCGCCTGCGGCCCGGTTGGACCTTCACGACATTTGCGCGTACATTGCTGAAGATGACCCCGCAGCAGCGGGGGAGTTCGTCCGGAGTGTCTTTCAGGCTGTTGAGCGTCTCTCCGATGTTCCCCAATCTGGCAGGATTGTGCCAGAGTTCGGCGATCCCCGGATCAGGGAAGTCATTCGCAGACCTTGCCGGATTGTGTACCGCATCAACCAGGCCGTGTCAGTGGTGGAGATCGTCCGCGTCTGGCACTCTCGCCGGGGAATTCCGGAATTACCAGACGGCCAACATCGGCGTGCATGGTAGGCTCGCCACGCTCGCCACCGTAACGCCGTTCGGAATGTTGGCAAAGATATGGTGATGAAACGAAACCCGACATTTCTGCTCTGTATCGCGGCGATGCCAGTGCTGACCGGCGTGGCTGTGATTGCTGTTGAACAGACAGAAGTGAAGGTTCTCGCGTGACGGCACGCTGTTGTTGAATATTCCCGCCCGCGATGCCAGAATCATTTTCTTTCGGTCAAGCCTGTCCGGGCTTCAGGGGAGAAACCGATGGTTATTGATGATCTCGATGTCTGGGTGCTGGCGGGGCAATCCAACATGCAGGGGAGTGGCCCGCTGGACGGGGCACTGCCGCCGGACCCGCGCGTCTGGTGCTTCAGCAGCGGCGGTGTGTGGGCGGTGGCCGAGGAGCCGTTGCACCGGTTCTGGGAGAGCTATACGCCGGTCCATCAGGCGTTGCTGCGACCCGGTGTGCCGGAATTGAAACGCGCCTGGAGCGATGCCGCGCTCGCGGAAGAGGCGGCCGGCACGCGCACCCATGGCGCCGGGTTGGGGCTGGCGTTTGGACAGGCGATGGCGACAGCCACCGGCCGGCCGATCGGGCTCATTCCCGCCGCGCACGGCGGCACGACACTGGCGCAGTGGAGTCCGGACGGCAAGGCGCAGGGCGGCGCCAGCCTGTACGGCGCCATGCTGGATCGTGTCCACCGCGCCGGAGGCTGTTTGAAGGGGATCCTCTGGTTCCAGGGGGAGTCGGATACCGGCGGGCCGGAGGTTGCCAACTCATACGGAGAACGGATGGCCGCGTGGATTGCGGCGGTGCGCGCCGACCTGCAAAGGCCGGAACTGCCCGTTCTCATGGTCCAGATCGCCCGCCGCGCCATGGGATCGCTGAATACGCCCGCCCTGGACGCCGGTTGGGACGCGGTGCGCGATGCGCACGCTGCATTGCCTGACCGGGTACCCCTGACGGTCGCCGTCGGCGCGATCGATCTGGGGCTCTCGGACACGGTGCATCTCCACACCGCCGCGCAGATTCGCCTGGGGCGGCGGATGGCGACCGTGGCGTTGCGGTTGAACACCCTGCCGGGACAACAGTGCAGTCCGCGGATGCACCGGATTGAGGCCGTTGCCAATCCCATTCCCGGACTGGGCGAACTCCGATTGCACTGCACCGGCGTCAGAGGTGACTGGCAGCCCCGGCACCACATGGCGGGTTTTGGCATGTATCATGCCGATGGCACGGTGCATCAAGGGTGCTGGGTGATTGATGCCTCCCGCGATCCGGACGACGGCACGGTGATCCGGCTGGTGCTGAATTGTCCGCCCGATGCCTCGACCTGGCTGGGCTATGGACGCGGCGCCGACCCCTACTGCAATGTCATCGATGCCGCCGATCTGCCCCTGCTGACCGGGCGGCTGCCTTGCCTCGGTTAATCGAAAGGATAGACCCACATGCCCGCACACATTCCTCGTCTCAGCAACGCCTTTTGTTCCGTAGAAGGCCTCTATGTCAATGCCGAGTACCGCGAGCGGCCGGATTACCGGTTCCGGCACGATGCAAAGCCGCACCGGCACACGGCGCTTGCCAGGCATGTGCAGGCCGGGCGCGGCGCCTTCGCCCTGCGCCATTGGACCATTCAGGACGTGTTCAATACGGAGTACCTGAACGAGGCGCTGCGCCTGGCGGCCGAGTACCGGATGACCGGGATCCAGTTTTCCGGCGACAACATCTATTGGGTGACCGACTCCCCGCAACGCTACAACACCTACGTGTTCACGGGTCAGCTCTGCGAGCGCTGTCACGACCTGGGACTGGAGGCCTTCTTCTGGACTCATGAAATCAACGGGAACTTCCATGAGTGGGTCAGGGGCGGCCGTTACGGGTTCTCCGGCCAGTTGGTCGGCGGGACGATGGACCTGAGCGCGAAATCCAGCTACTGGGACGCGCTCTACGAGAAATACGATGTCTTCCTGCGGCGGCTGCCCGGAGTGGACGGGCTGGTGCTGACGGTCAACGAAAGCCAGATCCCGGTGTTCCGCGACGACTGCATCCGTTCCGACCTGAGCGCGGAGGAACGCGTCGCGAAAGTGGCGCGCACGGTCAAGGCGGCCTGCGATGCGCACGGCAAGCGCGTGATCCTGCGGACCTTCTGCTACGGGCCGGATGAGAACGAGAAGATTCGACGGGGCGTTCGACGGATATCCCGGGACCTGGCCGTCATGATCAAGTGCCAGCCGCATGACTGGCACACGTTCTATCCCCACGATCCGCTCATTGCCGCGCTGGCCGACTTTCCGCGGGTCATCGAGTTCGACATGGGGCACGAGCCGATGGGGGCGGGCCGGGTGCCGTATCCGGACGCCGACTACCTGAAGTGGCGCTTCGATTACGCGCGTTCACAGGGCGTCATGGGTGTGGCCGGGCGAATCGACCGGTTCCGAAATCACGCGCTCGGCACGCTCAACTGGTCGAACGTCTACGCGTTTTCACGCCTGGCCAGCGCACCGGCCACCCCGGCCGAGCGGGTGTGGGACGAATACGCAGCGGCCGACTACGGTTCGCGCAACCGGGTCTTCATCAAGAATCTGGGTCGGCGGCTCTTCGCGGCGGGGAAGCATGTGTTCTTCCTGGCGAAGGAGTGGGGGACGCAACACACGAATTTCCAGACATTCGACACGCTGGCGCACAATCGGCGCTGGAGTTGCGCCTTCTGGTCGCCGGGCGATGTCGAGGCGGAAACGACGCTGGCGCTGCTGATGAAGCCAACCCCGGCTTTCATCGAAGATGTCATGGCCGCCAAACGCGAGGCGGTGAAGGACATCCGCCGCCTGTTGAGGGAAGTGCGGGCTCGCCGCGCATCTCTGGCGCCGGACGACTATCGGTATCTCGTCGAGATGCTGCGCCGGACGGCGGTCTATGCCGAAGCCGTCACCACCCAACACGCGCTGGTGTTGATGACGCGCCATGATGCTGAGCGTTCGACGCCAGAGCGTTGCTATGGCCGCCGGATCACCGCCGATCTGGCGCGCCTGCGCCGGTTGATCGGCCGCGAGACGGTCCGATTGCTCGATTGCGGGAACGAGGGCTGTCAGCACGGTCCGGAAGTGCTGGAACGCTTCTGTCGGAATGTCGAACGGCATCTCGGGCGCCCGGCCGGGACGACGCCTCGAAAGAACCCACTACGTGTTACGCGAAGGTGTGACGATTAAGAGGGAGGGCCGAGTTGATCCCGGCCAAGCGCACCTGTCCTGCACGGCAGCATGGCCGATAGGAAGCCGGCCCTGCCCGTGATGACGCTGCAGGATGAATCACTTCGTCGCAGACCCCTATTGACCCATCTGGGACATTCTGCTATCAATGCTATCAAAGTTACCCAGAGGTGTGCGATATGCCAAAGAAACAGATACTCATTCGAGACATACCGGAGTCGCTCTACGAGTGGATTGAAAGCGAGCGCCATGCAAAGCGGGTGTCGCAAAAGGACTTTCTGCTCAAGGTGCTTGAGAACGCATCGACGCATGCCTCGACGGCGACGGGCACGGCGGGGCCTTCGGCCTTCAGCAAAATGACCCTCCTCTACTGGAAGAGCAAGAAGTTCTGGCTCGGCAAACTGCTTGAACACCCTGAAATCATGACGCAGGGACGGACGCTGGAGGAATTGGACCGGAACATTCGGGAAGCGTTCATGCTGATGGCACTGGATGAGGTTCCGGAGACGTACCAAATCCGGGAAGTGGCGATGGCATGAAGAGACGGGAACTGCTCCGGCGTCTGCAGAAGGAAGGTTGTGTACTCCTGCGTTCCGGTGGCAATCACGATGTTTACGTGAACACCAAGACCGGCAACAAGCAACCCGTTCCACGACACAGCGAAATTGACGAGCACTTGGCGCGGCACATCGTGCGCTACCTCGGACTGGAGCAATGAGGCGATGGGAGCGAAGGAGGCAAGTCGGATGAACTCACGTGAACGAGTCAGAAGAGCCATTCATTTTCAAAGCCCGGACCGGGTGCCGCTGTGGACGGCGGACACCAACGGCGATCTGACCAACGATGTCTACCGGACTCCATCGAAAACGTTGGTGCCCCTGCCCGAGGCCGAATTGCGCCGATTGGTTCCGGATTTCGACGGCACCTTGAGCCAGTCGGAATGGGGCAACATTGTGGGCAAGCTCAACAGCACGCTGTCCACGACGGAGACGGTTCGTTCCGGGTTCGTGGAGTGGGATGAGTTTCGGAAAGACTACCGCTTCCCGGACATCGATGCGCCGTACCGCTATGAGCTGGCGAGATCCATCATGGCTGGCCGGCCCTCGGCGGGGAAGTACGAGCTCGCCTGGTTCGGTTCCGGCTATTTCGGCGTTCTCTACGGGTTGCGCAAGATGGAGGATCTGTTGTTCGATCTCGGCCTGTACCAGGCCGAACTGGAGGAGTTCTGTCACCGGCTCGAACCGATCTTCCTGCGCAGTCTGGAACAGTGGGCCGCCGTGGGCGCACATGGCGTGCTCTTCGGCGAAGACATGGGCTTGCAGGATCGGCTGATCATGAGCCCCGATACCTGGCGGCAGATCTTCAAGCCGCACTACGCCCGTTTCATCGAGCAGGCGCATCGGTTGAAGCTGGATGTGCTGATGCACTCTTGCGGGTACATCCGCGACATCATCCCCGACCTGGTCGAAATCGGGCTGGATGTGCTGCAGTTCGACCAGATCTGCATTTACGACCTGGATGATCTGGCCAGGAACTTTGGAGGCAGGATCGCGTTCTTCTGTCCGGTGGACATCCAGTCCGTCATGCCCACGGGGGACAAGGAGCGCATCCGTGCGGAGGCGCGGCGGATGATCGAGAAGCTGGGCGGCTTCAAAGGCGGTTTTCTGGCCAAGGACTATCCCACATGGAAGGATGTCGGGGTGAAACCCGAGTGGTCCGCCTGGATGCGCGATGCCTTTGTTGAGTTCGGGCATTAACAAGCGCTTCACGTGCTGGGCGTGCTTATGAAAGAGCCAACCGACATTTTCGCCGCCATCGGCGCAGGCGCCCTGGGCGGCGCGCGAAAACCGCACGTGCCCCGGCGCTCCACTCTGCCGCCCCTGCCGGATGTGCAGATCGCCCTTGAACCTCAGGCGGGCGGCGGGCCGCTGGAACGGGTGCGCAAGATGCGTACGGCCGGGGATCTCCGCGCCCGCGTGGCGGAGCTGAGGGAGCACTATCGGACGTACCTGCAGGATCATCTTCCCGCCGCCGTCCGGGAATCGCTGGACACGAATTGTCGGGGAGCGATTTCCCGTTTCCGCTTTCGCCGTTTCTTCGAACCCGTGGACGTGCTGCGCGCCGCGGCGGAGGAGATCGACTTTGAAACGGTGGAAGTGCCGCATGTCTGCGGGCCGACCGGCAAGTGGACCGGGATCTATATAACCGATTTCCAGGTGCCGGAGGCCGTGGGGCGGGCGGAGCGCCAGATCCTGCATTTCGAGAGTGTCGACTACGCCTGCGACGTGTATGTCAACGGACAGTACGTCGGCAGCCATGCCGGTTTCTTCGAGGCGTTTGAGTTTGATGTGACCGACTGCCTGCGGCGTGATGCGGAAAACCGGCTGGTCGTCGTCATCCGGAATGATGCCTCCGGCGAGGCGGGCGACAAGATCTACGCGGCGACCGGGTTGGGTTGGAAGGAGACGGCCGAGGGCTGGGTGCATTGTCCTCCCGGCGCCGGGATCACGGGCAAGGTGGATTTGCTCGGCAGAAGCGCCGTGGCGGTCACGGGCATCTTCGTGCGCCCCAACCTGGCCGACAATGCCTTCGAGGTGTGGATCGAATGCTCCAATGCCCTTCCTGCCGAGGAGGCGAAGAGCAGTCGCGGCTTCCCCTGTCGGCGGGCACCGGCGCCGGAGGCCGATTTCGTCCTCGACCTGTACGCCCGCAACTTTGCCGGGCCGGCCGGGGGGGCGCCGTTGCTGAAGCCCCGCATGCGCGGTGGGCGTATTCATCCGGGCCGCAACACGTTCAAGTTCCGCATCCCGATGGGGGAGGTTCTGGCCCGGCCGTGGACTGGCGACACTCCGCATCTTTACAGTGCGGTTGTGACTCTCCAGTTGCGCGAGACGGGGATTTCGGTTTCGAGTGTCCGGGGGGATTTCGGATTCCGGGACTTCGAATGCCGCGAGGATACTGATCCCGCCTGCCAGTTCTTCCTGAACGGCCGGAAGATCTTTCTGCGCGGCGCCAACACGATGGGGCACGAGCAATGGTGCGTCTTCCGGGGCGATCAGGAGCAGTTGATCGACGATATCCTCATCGCCAAGGCGGCCCACATGAACTTCTTCCGCCTGACCCAGCGTCCCGTTCAGGCGGAGGTCTACGATTACCTGGATCGCCTGGGGATGATGTGCCAGACGGATCTGCCGCTGTTCGGCAACCTCCAGCGGCCGGTCTTGAACGACGCGTTGAACCAGGTCGCCGCCATGGAGCGACACACTCGCAACCATCCGAGTTGCGTGGTGGAAAGCCTGATCAACGAGCCCTGGGGCGACCGGATTCGGAACGAACGGGATGTGGCCCAGCGTTTCCTCAACCTGGACGAGATGGACCAGTTCTTCCGTGCGGCCAGGGCTCTGATCAAGATTCACCACCCGGATCGTGTCCTCAAGGTGATCGACGGCGTGGATTCCGGACATTTTGCGGAGGAGCGGGATGTGCCGTTCGGCCTCCAGGACAACCACACCTATTCGCTGTGGTACGGCGCCTTCTTCGGGGCCCCGGAGGATTTCTACGCCGGCGACCTGTTGAACGTCAAACCGGGCGTCGCCTCCGGCTGCGGCGAGTATGGAGTCGAAGCCCTGGATAGCCTGGAGGTGATGCGGCAGGGGCGGCTCTGGGACCTCCGGTACCCGCCGGAGATCGTGCCGTCCGGCGCGGATGACACGACCTGGCATCCGTCACGCATTCCCGGCTGTCAGCAACCGGCGCTCGGTTTGAACTGGTATGCGCCACCGCGGACGGCCGGCGAGTGGGTGGAGCGCTCGCAGGCGCACCAGGCCTTCGCCTCGCGCTGGATGACGGAGGCGTTCCGTCTGCGGCTGGATCATGTCCAGAGCACGGCGATTCACCTGCTCATCGATGCGTTCTCGGCCGGGTGGATGAAATCGTTGGTCTCCTTCGACCGGACTCCGAAACCGGCGTACTTCGACTTTGCCGACGCCCTGGCGCCGGTGGCGGTATTCCTGCGGGACGCCCGCCGGCATTACACCGCCGGCGAGCGGCTGGAGACGCAGGTCTGGACCGTCAACGACACCCCCGAGTCCCTGGCGGGCTGCCGGTTGACCTGTCGGGTGTTTTCGAAGGAGGGGCGCCCGCTTGCGGGCGCCTGGAGTTTGGTTTTGATCTAGCGCGATCGGCGAGATTTCTCAAACAAGCAGCA